>CAMNGB010000099.1 GCA_946537835.1 uncultured Erysipelotrichaceae bacterium | reverse complement strand
TTTTTGCGGCAGGCCTGATCTTTGTGATCCGCCGTCATCCCGACCTGCGGAATGCATCGATGGTTCTGACCCTGACGATTTCCCTGGCAGCAGCAGTTCTGTATTACCCGTACCACCGGCTGAAAATGGATCCGCTGCTGGCACTGCTTTCGGCAATCAACAGCGGTCTGAAGACGGTTGCCATGGATGTCAAGGCAGATGCGGTTTCGTCCCTGGCAATGACCGGCGCAACAGCACGTGCCTATCAGGCGCTTCTGTATCTGTATTATGTTCTGGCACCGGTCTGCGGATCGATTTTCATCCTGACCGTTTCCAAGTCTCTCTTTGACAGACTGATGCTGAAGAAAGCAGATCATATTCACATCTTTTCATCACTGAACAAAAACAGCATGGAACTGATGGAATATCTGATTGCACAGTATCCCGACGACAGAATCATGATCCTCGGAAAGGAATCGGATGATGAGTCCCTGGCCAAACGGACAAGTGCGATCCGTGCCGTTTTCTGGGACCGTGATCTGGAAAAGCTGAAGCTGTACAAGGGCATTGACTATACGTTTTATCAGATGGACAAGGAAGATGAAGAGAATCTGACGGCGTTCATGAGACTGATTCGCTATATCGGATCGCAGACACAGGAAATCATTGACCGTACCCAGGTCAAATGCTTTGTCAGTTCCGATTCCGATGAGATGGTACGGAGAATCGACCGGTATCTCTCCGGCAGCAGCGGAAAGACAATAAAGATTTCTTATCTCAACATTCAGAACAATCAGGCATATTATCTGTTCCATCAGCTGAAGGATCTGATTCCTCTGCCGGAAGGACGCTTTGAATTTGCCGTGATCGGTGCAGGTTCCACCGGCATCGCCTGTGCAAAAACAGCTCTCTGGCTGTTTGACAGACAGGACTGTGAACTGGTGATCCATATTGTTGACCGCCATGCCCGCAAAGTGGCGGATCACCTGAAACTTTCCTGTCCGGAAGTTCTCAATGCCGGTATGGAAAGCTATTTCAGCGGTTTTGATGATCCGCAGCGCAATTATGACATACGCTTCTATGAAGAGGATGCCGACGGATACGGCCTGGAAAAAGTTTTCGGGGAAATGGATGTGCATCCCGATCTGGTCATCGCTGCCTGCGGCGATGATGTGGCCAATCACCGCATCAGCGAACGGATCAGAAGGATCCTGTGCCGCCGGAACAACAGTATCAGCTGCTGTCCGATTGCCGTGCGTATCCGCCGTGATGAAACGTTTGAAGTGCTGAATGAAACCAATGACAAGGATTCAAATGTATATTATTTCGGCTGTCAGTCAGAGAGATTCGCACAGGTTTTTGCCATCAATACGATACTTGAAAAGATGGCTGTCCGGGTGCATATGGCCTATCTGAATACCGACACGGACGATGTAACAAAAACACTGTATGAAACCGGATACTACAACCTCGCCAACCACGAGTCCTCGCTGGCTATGGCACTGGCTCTGGAATACAAGGTGAAATACATTCTCCGTCATACAGACCGTACCGGCAAAGACCGCCGGACGGTTCTGGAAGAGTATCTGCAGGATGAAGAGAATATGAAAAAGATGTGCCGGATGGAACATCTGAGATGGAATACCTATCAGCGGATCAGCGGCTGGACCAGACCGACCTGGCAGCAGACGGAAATGATCGCAAAGATGCACAACAACGGCAGAAAGATCCGCCATGACCGGCTGCTGATGCATCCGGCAATCGTCGGAAACGATGAGCTGGCGGAAACAGAAAAAAAGGCGGATGCCATTCTCAGAAGCATTACGCCGGATTATGCACCGACAGACTATGTCCGCAAGGATGAATACATTCTGGCCAGAATTCCTGAAATCACAGCTGAAGAATAAGTGCAGAGAGAAAAGAGAACAGTTCAGTGAACTGTTCTCTTTTTACTTTTTCTCAAATGCTTCCTTGAGTTTCTGAAAGGTTATTTCGCTGAGATCGTGTTCGACCTTGCATGCGTCATCTTCGGCCGTTTTCTGATCAACTCCGAGACTGACAAAGAGTCTTGTCAGAAGCTGATGGCGTTCATAGATTCTTTCGGCGATTTCCCGTCCCGGCGGGAGCAGATTGAGCGTGCCGTTTTTCTCCATGGAAATATAGCCGTTTTCACGCAGCTTTTTCATGGCAACACTTACACTTGCCTTGGAAAAATGCTTCAGTTCCGCAATGTCTACAGAATGAACGACACCTTTTTCTTCCTGGATTCGCAGGATCGCTTCCAGATAATCTTCTGCAGATTCATAAATTGGCATTGCCATAAATATCGATGTCTCCTTTGTGTAATTCCATTTTATGACATTTTTTCAAAAAAGAAAGACAGATGCTGATTCGGCGGGAATTCTCCCGGATAATACGCTAGAATATGAGTATGAAAAAAGTACTGCTTTACGGAATAGACGAAGCCGGTGCCGATCTGTACCAGACAATTGCCATCGGCCATGATATTGCCATGTATATCATTAACGACAGCTGCCTTGAGAGAAACGTCGGAGATCTTTTTCTTCTGAACGATGATCTTGACAGCATGCACGCTGCATTTGCCGGCGAGTATATGCTGATCGACGGACTCAGTTCCGATGATCTGCTGGGACTCCTCAAGGCATTTGCCGAAGAGGGAAGACCGTTCCCGGGCATTGTTGTGACCAGGACGAAAGTCAATGAAAACTGGACGCTTGCCGTGCTTCTGGAGGAAGTCGGCAGGGAAAGCGTGCTGATGAGCAGGCTGAAGGAACTCGATGAGCTGATGGAAGACTGCAACAGCATTGATTTTGCGGCCATGGATGCCAAAGACAGCATGGAACTGAAACAGGCACTTCTGGAAAGCTATCTGCTGATGAAGGATGATCAGCATGATCTGGCTGAAACCGAAGAGGCGATCCGGAAACTGCGCAGGGCTATGGAACCGGCGGTCAGGATCGTTCACTGAAAGGAAACAGGAATGAAAAGAATCTGTGTAATCGGCGGATCCAATATCGATATCATGGGCACAAGCATCGAGCCGCTGCGCAATTTTGATTCCAATCCCGGCATTGTCGGCGTCGGATTCGGCGGGGTAGGCAGAAACATTGCCCAGATCCTGGCACTGCTGGAAGAGAGAACGCAGCTGGTCTCTGTTTTTTCTTCTGACAGCTACGGCCAGGCGATGAAAGCCGACTGTGAAAAACTCGGGATCGATACTTCTGCCAGCATCGTTACCGATGCCTATCCGAGTTCCATGTATATTGCCATCCTCAACAGCAACCATGACATGCAGGTGGCGATGAGTGACATGCGCAATCTGCGGGAGATGACACCGCAGCATCTGCAGCCGGTGCTGTCGTCACTGGAAAAGGATGATATGATAGTCATCGATGCCAATCTGGACATGGAATGCATCGGCTATATTGCCGGACATGCACCTTGTCCGACAGCTGCCGATCCGGTCAGTGCGTCCAAGTGTCTCCGGCTGAAAGATGTCCTGAAGCATCTGAGCATTTTCAAGCCGAACATGTATGAGGCCGAGCAGCTGAGCGGCATACCGATCCGCGATCCCGAAAGCGCCGTGCGGAATCTGAACTGGTTTCTGGAACAGGGTGTGAAAGAAACCGTGATCTCAATGGCGGCACAGGGTGTATTATTGGGAACGGACAGAGAAAAAATCTGGTTTACACACCGGCTGATCGATCTGGACAATGCCACCGGCGGCGGGGATTCCTTCCTCGGGGCATACCTGGCTGCACGCCTGCACGGTACGCAGCCGCGCCAAGCAGTGCATTTTGCCATCAGTGCAGCAGTCACGACGATCGAGCAGGATGCGGTCAAAAGACGCAGCCTCAGCCGGGGAAAGATACAGGAAGCAATTCAGGAAATGCAGATCAGGGAGGTCAATTTATGCTGATCAGAGTCAATCCGGAAGTCGAACAGGCTTTAAGGGAAAAAAGGGCGGTGGTGGCCCTTGAATCCACCATCATCTCACACGGCATGCCGTATCCGCAGAATGTGGAGACAGCACTGTCAGTGGAAAAAATCGTACGTGAACACGGCGGTGTGCCGGCAACCATCGGAATCATCGACGGTGTCGGAGTCGTCGGAATGAATCCCGAAGAAATCGAGGAATTCGGCCGCCGCGGCATGAGCATCCCGAAGGTCTCCAGAAGAGACCTGCCGGTTATCATGGCGGAAAAATCCTGGGGTGCCACAACCGTCGCAACGACAATGATCATTGCGGCTCTGGGCGGCGTGGAATTCTTTGTGACCGGCGGCATCGGCGGTGTACACAGAGGTGCCGAACAGACATTTGATATTTCTGCCGATCTGGAAGAACTGGCCCGCACCAATGTCACCGTCATCTGTGCCGGTGCCAAGGCGATCCTTGATCTTCCCAAAACAATGGAAGTCCTGGAGACAAAAGGTGTGCCGGTACTCGGCTATCAGACGGAAGAACTGCCGGCTTTCTATACCCGTACATCGGGACTCAAGGTGGATCACCGGGTCGATACACCGGCAGAAGCCGCTGCCATTATCAGGGCGAAAAGAGATCTCGGCCTGGACGGCGGCGTGCTGATTACCAATCCGATTCCCGAAGATCAGTCCATGGACCCGGACTTCATCAATGCCCATATCGAACAGGCAATCAGGGATATGGATGAAAAGGGTATCAAGGGTAAGGAATGCACACCGTTCCTGCTGGCAAGAATTGCCGAAATCACCGAAGGCAAGTCACTTGCCGCAAATATTCAGCTGGTTTTCAACAATGCCGCAGTCGGCACTGAAATTGCAAAGGAATATTACAGGTAAAAAGTCATGGAGAAAAAGAAGAGGACTGTTGCGGAGCCCGTAACCAAGGAGATGCTGATTGCAGCCCTGAAGAAAATCGGTGTGAGCGGAAATCAGATCATTGAAGTTCATTCCAGCCTTTCTTCTTTCGATTATATTGTCGGCGGAGCCAGAACGGTCGTCGACGCCCTGATGGAAATCTGTGCTGACGGCGGCACGATTCTGATGCCGACGCAGAATATTGACAACAGTGAACCGAGCGACTGGCAGTACCCCGGTGTGGAACCGTATCTGTATAAAGAAATCAGGAATGCGATTCCGCCCTATGACCGCCGCCACGGCAATATCCGCTACATGGGAGAGGTGGCTGAAAACTTCCGCCACCGCGAAGGGGTAGTGATTTCTTCCCATCCTGCCGTCAGCTATGCGGCATGGGGCAGGTATGCCAAGCTGCTGTGCAACCGGCAGTCCGTGCATTTCCCGCTCTCGGAGGAATCGCCGTGTGCCAGACTGTATGAACTGAAAGGTTCGGTGCTGCTGCTGGGTACTGACTTTGACAAGTGCACGTGCATGCATCTGGCGGAGTACCGCTGCGACTGCCGGCCGGTCAAGATCTGCGGCGCCAGCATGATGCAGGACGGGGAACAGGTCTGGAAGAAATATCTGGATCTTGATACCAACTGCGAATCGTTCATGAAGGTGCGTGCCATTATGGCCAAGAAAAATATGATCCGCGAGATCAATGTCGGCGGCGGCAGGATACAGTACTTCTCCGCTTCGCATGCCATTGATGAGGCGACACGCTACTACGAAAGAACCGTAGTCTATGATCTTTACAGGTAATGCCGGAATATCCGGCATTTTCTGAATTGCGCTTTCGGACGGAAAGCGTAAAATATGTAGGGGAAAAGAGGAAAGAGATGCTTCCGGAAATTGGCAGTTACGTATACATACAGAGTTATAAGCATGACGGCAGCCTGCACCGCACCTGGTGCCGGGGCTTTGTTCTGGAAGCGGATGACGATCATATCGTTGCCGTGACAGACAAGACCTGGGTGATCGAATCCGACGGCCGCAGATGGCTGACCAGGGAACCGGCAATCTGCTTCTTTTATTCCCATGCGTGGTTCAATGTCATTTCCATGATCCGCATGAGCGGCATCTATTATTACTGCAATGTTGCCTCACCGAGCCTCTATGACGGTGAAGCAATCAAGAATATCGATTATGATCTGGATGTCAAACTGTATCCGGACGGCGGTTATCAGGTGCTTGACGAAAACGAATATTCCGAGCATGCAAAGCAGATGGAATATCCGGATGATGTAAGGAAAATTGTTGAACGTCAGGTGGATGACCTGGTGCGCCGCATGGAAGAGGGATCAGATCCGTTCAGTGAGGAATGTATAGAAAAATACTATCACCAGTACCTCAGTATGGTCGGTTAACCGATTAAGTTTCTCTGTATTCAGCAGCCCGCTGCAAACGGGCTGTTTTTTTTCAAAAATATTGCTTTACAAATTCGAGAAAACTGGTAATATGTTCTTGCTCGCTGTGAAACAGGAAACGATCATGGAG
>CAMNGB010000098.1 GCA_946537835.1 uncultured Erysipelotrichaceae bacterium | reverse complement strand
CGAGATCTTTTCCTTCAGAAGTTCTTCAAATCTCATCTTCTTCACCGCCGTTTTTCTGAATGATATCATTGATCTTCGTTTCAAACTGTTTCAGTTTCTGATCACAGGAACGAACCAGCTTCAGCCCTTCTTCAAACAATGCGATCGTTTCATCCAGACCTTTTTCATTTGCCTCAAGAACAGAAACGATCTCATCCAGGCGTTCCATTGACTGTTCAAATGTCAGTTTCTTCTCAGCCATGCAATTTCTCCTTTGATACAACGTCGGTATATACCAGACCGTCGTGCATGCGCACCTTCAGTCTGTCATTCACATTGATTTCATCAACACTTGCCGCAACATGTTCCCCGTCATAGACGACGGCATAGCCGCGTTCCATGACCTTGAGCGGCGAATAGGCATCCAGCAGCTGCATTTTCTGTCCCAGATCCTTCTGTTCCTTCTGCAGCTTTGCCAGCGTGTGACGTTCCAGCAGTGCCGACTGCATATGCACCCGTGCCTTTTCTTCCGCCAGCTTTTTTCCGGCCGCCATCTGCATGCGGTTTTCCGATGAGGCCAGAACGGCAGATACTTCGCTGCTTTCCCTGTGCACTGCCGCATAGAAGCGCTGCAGGATTTCCTGCAGATCCTTCTTCCGCAGGGAAACGGAATCCTTTTGATGCATCAGCTTTTCCCGCAGGGTTTCCAGCCTGAGGGATGCTTCACTGTAGATTCTTTCCGGCCGGGTGAAGACCGGGTGATGCACATATCTGTCCAGCTGTGTTTTCTGATGCAGCAGATCCTGACGCACAGCCGCCGTCAGTCTGCTTTCATACTGCTGCAGCATGGACCGGATCTCATGGATGTCCGGCACTGCCGTTTCCACCGCGCCGGTCGGGGTATTGGCCCTGACATCGGCGGTATAGTCACAAAGTGTGAAGTCGATCTCATGTCCGATTCCGGTGACAACCGGAGTGTTCATGATATAGATGTAGCGGGCCAGGGTTTCGTCATTGAAGCACCACAGGTCTTCAATCGATCCGCCGCCCCTGACCAGCAGGATCACATCATGTCCGCCGGCTTCCGCCTTCATCAGTGCCTCCAGAATCTTCGGCGCAGCTTCCTTTCCCTGTACAGGGGTCGGATATTCCGTCAGTGCGGCTGCCGGCCAGCGCTTCTTCAGCGTAATCAGAACATCTTCCCTGGCGGCGGTATTGTTTCCGGTTACCAGGGCAATGTCCATCGGAAAGGCAGGAAGCGGCTTCTTATGTGCCTCATCGAAGAGGCCTTCGGCATACAGTTTTTTCTTCAGCATCTCAAACTGCTGATAGAGATCGCCGATACCGCTCTGCTTCATGCCGGTCACGATGATCTGCACCGTGCCGCCTGCTTCATAGATGCTGACATCGCCTCTGATCAGTACCTTGTCTCCGTCCTTGGGACGGAATGCCACACGGCGGTTGCTGGACGCAAACATGACGCAGCTGATGCTGGCATGTTCATCCTTCAGAGAAAAATACCAGTGCCGGCCGCCGGGCATGCGCAGATTGGAGAGTTCTCCCTCTACCAGCACATTGTGCAGGATCGGATCCCCTTCCAGCCGGTTTTTCAGATAGCGCACCAGGGCACTGACTTTTGCCGGTCTGCGTTCGCTCATATGATGTCCAGCACTCTGTTGATCAGCTTATAGGTATCTTCGTCACAGTATTTCTTGGCGAGTTCGACACCTTCATCAATAATGACGGCTGCTTCGATCTTCTTCTGGGCAAATTCGGCACAGCCGAGAAGAAGAATTGCCCGTTCGATATAGCCGAGACGGTCGAATGTCCAGCCTTCCAGCACCTGATTGATATATCCTGCGTATTCATCCTTATGCGAAAGTGCAGTATGGATCACATCGCGGAAATACGGATCAAGCTTTTCCGGCTCAACACCGAACTCATTGCGGATGAGCTCATCAATATCAGTATTTACCAGCAGATTCTGGTAAATTGTTATCATAGATTTTTCGCGTAATTCGTGTCGTTTCATGCGGTTTCTCCTGTCGTATATTCTAACATGAATACACCTGAAATAACAGAACGCTTGCACACCTTCAAATTGTGGAATATCATTTCTTCAAATGAGCAGAGATCCGAAAGAAACATCCGTCCTCAAACGTTTTGCAGGACATCTGGCCACCGTGAACGAACACCGCCGGGAAGTCCGGAAGAACTGTTTTAAGTGCGGTCTGTACGGTCAGGGTCTGACCCATGATCTGTCAAAGTATTCACCGCAGGAATTCCTTGTCAGTGTCAGATACTTTCAGGGCTACCGTTCTCCCTATGTGTACGAGAAGGAACAGTTCGGCTTTTCCAACGGCTGGCTTCATCACAAAGGCAGAAACCGCCATCACTGGGAATACTGGTATGACATGATCAAAGGCCGGTGGGTGCCGCTGGAGATGCCTCTCCCCTTCTTTATCGAGATGGTCTGCGACCGGGTCGCTGCCTGCAAGATCTATCAGAAAGATAAGTATACCCAGCGCAGTGCCCTGGAATATTACGAAAAGCGCAATGACCGCCTTTATATGCATGAAAAGACCGCCGCAAAGCTTGAGGCTGTGCTGAAGGATATCGCCGAAAACGGTGAAGATGCGGCCTTTGCCAGACTGAAGGCAGAACTGACGGAATACAGAAAAAAGCAGAAACAGAAAAAAACCGGACACTGATCCGGTTTTCGTATGGCCTGTTATTTGAGCGGCTGGTCGCTGTTCTTGACCTGTACGTCGTGGGCTCCGCCTTCGACGATGGAAGTTGCGGATACCAGAGTCAGCTTGGCCTTTTCCTGCAGCTCGGGAATGTTCAGGGCACCGCAGTTGCACATGGTCGATCTGATCTTCAGCGTTGTCATGGCAACATTGTCCTTCAGGAAGCCGGCATACGGTACATAGGAATCGACACCTTCCTCAAAGGAAAGCTTCTTGCCCTGGCCGAGGTCATAGCGGCCCCAGTTGCGGGCACGGGCGGAACCTTCGCCCCAGTATTCCTTGACGGTATTGCCGTTGACGACCAGCTTGGCACCCGGTGCTTCCTCAAAGCGGGAGAAGTATCTTCCCAGCATGACGAAGTCGGCGCCCATGGCCAGTGCCAGGGTAATATGGTAGTCATATACGATGCCGCCGTCGGAGCAGATCGGAATATATACACCTGTTTCTTCGAAGTATCTGTCACGTTCGGCCGCAACATCAATGACAGCTGTTGCCTGGCCTCTGCCGATACCCTTGGTTTCGCGGGTAATGCAGATGGAGCCGCCGCCGATGCCGATCTTGACAAAGTCTGCTCCGGCATCTGCCAGGAAGCGGAAGCCTTCGCCGTCAACGACATTGCCGGCACCGACCTTTACGGTATCGCCGTAATGGTCGCGGATCCATTTGATTGTATTTGCCTGCCAGCATGTATAGCCTTCGGAAGAGTCAATGACAAGGCAGTCAACACCGGCATTGACCAGAGCCGGAACACGTTCGGCATAGTCGCGGGAGTTGATGCCGGCACCGACCAGAAGACGTTTTTCATCATCCAGCAGTTCATGCGGATTTTCTTTATGGGATTCATAGTCCTTGCGGAAGACAAGGTAGGCAAGTCTGTCGTCACCGTCAACGATCGGCAGAGTATTCAGCTTGTTGTCCCAGATGATATCGTTGCAGCGGCTGAGCGAATCGGAAGTGTTTCCGACAACCAGCTTTTCACGCGGTGTCATGAATGTGGAAACCTTTTCGCTGCCGTCCATGCGGGAAATGCGGTAATCACGGGAGGTGACCAGACCGAGCAGCCTGCCGTTGGCGGTTCCGTCATCGGTGACCGGCATGGTGCTGTGACCGGATTCCCTCTTCATTTCCAGGACTTCGTTCAGTGTCATGTCCGGGGTCAGGTTGGAATCGCTGACAACGAATCCGGCTTTATGCTTCTTGACATTGGCAACCATGGCAGCCTGTGATGCGACCGGCTGGGATCCGAAAATGAAAGCCATGCCGCCCTCTTTTGCCAGAGCGATGCCGAGACGGTCGCCCGATACCGACTGCATGACAGCGGATACCATCGGGATGTTCAGCTCAATGGCCGGTTTTTCGCCTTTTTTATATTTAACGAGCGGTGTTTTCAGTGAAACGTTATCGGGAGTATTCTCTTCACCGGTATAGCCGGGAATGAGAAGATACTCGCTGAAGGTATGTGACGGTTCAGAATAGTACTTGGCCATAAAGAAACATTTCCTCCTAAATATTTCATTCATTATAACAAAGTAAAAGGTAATGTAAAGGCATGTCTGTGGTATAATCCATAGGAAACGAGGATTACGCATGAAACTAAAAAACAGTTATTTTTTCACCCTGCGTGAAAACGTAAAAGACGAAGATTCCGTCAGTTCGAATCTGCTGGTACGCGCCGGCTATATCAAGAAAACTTCCGCCGGCATTTATATGATGCTTCCGCTCGGCTACAAGGTTCTTCAGAACATCATGGCCATCATCCGTGATGAGATGAACAGGACCGGTGCCCAGGAACTGCTGATGCCGGCTCTGATTCCGGAAGATGTCTATGTTGCTTCCGGACGCCGTGACGGCTTCGGCAAGTCCATGTTCTCCCTGCATGACCGCAAGGGTCAGCCCTATGTACTCGGTCCGACCCACGAAGAACTGTTTGCGGCTGCTGCCAAGATGCAGATCCGCTCCTACAAGGACATGCCCTTTGCCCTGTATCAGTTTGAAACAAAATTCCGCGATGAACCGCGTCCCCGCTACGGTCTGATCCGTGTCCGCGAATTCATCATGAAGGACTCCTATACATTCGACAAGGATGAAGCCGGACTGGATGAAGCCTATGCAAAGCAGTTCAATGCCTATAAGAACATCATGGACCGCCTGCATCTGAATTACCGCATTGTCCGTGCCGATACCGGCGTCATGGGCGGCCTGCTTTCCGAAGAATTCCAGGCCCTGACACCAATGGGAGAAGATATCCTCGTCCTCTGCGACAGCTGTGATCTCTCCTCCAATATTGAAGTCGCACCGTGCAGAAGCGAACCGGCTCCGGTTGAAACCGAACTCGAGGAAGTCACACTGGTCGAAACACCGCATTCCCGCACCATTGAGGAAGTCACCGATTTCCTGAAGAAGGACGTAAAGAAATTCGTCAAGACACTGATCTATGATGTGGACGGAGAAGCCGTCGCCGTCATGGTCAGAGGCGACAGGGATGTCAATGAAGTCAAGCTGAGAAAGCTGCTCAATGCCAATGAAGTTGCTCTGGCAGAACCGGAAATGGTCGTTGCGGCAACCGGCGCGGATATCGGCTTTGCCGGACCAATCGGTATCAAGTGCAAGCTTGTGGAAGATGAAGAAGTTACGCATATGTTCAACTTCATCACCGGCGCCAACAAGACCGGCTATCACTATACCGGCGTCAACCAGAAGGATTTCAAGGCTGATGTCACCGGCGATGTCCGCAACATTCAGGAAGGCGATATCTGCCCTGTCTGCGGCGGCCGCATTCACTTTGCCCATGGCATCGAAGTCGGCAATACATTCAAGCTCGGAACCAAGTATTCCAAGGCCATGGATCTGCAGTATCTGGATGCAAACAACCAGCTGCAGTATGTATGGATGGGTTCCTACGGCATCGGTCCGGCCCGTGCCATGGCTGCCCTGGCCGAACAGAATGCCGATGAAAACGGCATCAACTGGCCGGCTGACATTGCCCCCTACCAGGTTGCTGTCGTAGTCATTTCCATGAAGGATGAACAGCAGGTACAGGCAGCTGAAAAGCTCCATGATGAACTGCAGGCTGCCGGCATTGAAGTCCTTCTCGACAACCGCGACGAACGTCCGGGAGTCAAGTTCAAGGATATGGAACTGATCGGCATCCCCTGGCGCATCACCGTCGGCAGAGGCATCAAGGACGGCATGGTCGAACTGAAGCCGCGCACCGGCGAAAAGGAAGACGTTGCCGTTGAAGACATTGTCGAAAAGGTAAAGTCACTGTTCTGATCACAGAGCCATGCACAGCGCATGGCTTTTTTGTTACTATGGAATCATGAAGAAGATACTGATATCCATAATGTGTATTCTGCTGGCAGGATGCTCCGCTCCTGCGGCAGCAGATGATGAGAAAGGAAACGATAGCGATACCATGACAGCACCGGGACAGCTTCATATTGAATATGACAATGCCTACGGCGGCCATGCCCTGCGCTGGCAGTCACCGGATAACGGCAGGACCTATACCTATACAGCCGAACTTCTGGCCGAAGATGCTCAATATCAGCCGCAGTATCCGGTAAAGATATCACTCTCAGGCAATTATCTGGACATCCTGCCTCTTGTCGGCTGGTATGTGCAGGAAAATGAATACGAAGGCAATCTGTATTTCCGCATTACAGCTGAAGAAAACAGCGGCAGCACCGTACAGGAAGACAGTCCGGTATTCGCATCAGCTGATATCATTCCCTCCCGGAAGGAACTGCATTTCGGTGAGGATATTGCCCAGGAAGATATCCAGTCCTTCG
>CAMNGB010000097.1 GCA_946537835.1 uncultured Erysipelotrichaceae bacterium | reverse complement strand
CGCCGGCATTCATTCACCGATCGGCCTTCCGATCGGATCCGATACGCCGGAAGAAATTGCCGTGTCGATTCTGGCCGAAATCATTCAGGTCAAGAACAGCCGTTCCGATATCATATTCCCGCGTCCGGTTCTCGACAGGATCCTGGGAAGCCATCATCAGGAAGAAATGCCGGGACACAGAATCCTCTGCACGATCGTCAGCAAGCTCGGTGCAGCCCCGCGGGAAGTGGGCAGCCGCATGCTGTACAGCGACCGCAAGGAACAGACAGGAACGATCGGCGGCGGACTGATGGAAGCCCTGGTACGGAAGAAGGCAGATGAAATGTTTGCCGAAGGAAAGAAATATCTGCTTGCCCATTTCAGCCTGAATGCTGATGCGGCTTCAAAGGAAGGAGAAGTCTGCGGCGGCGACATCGATGTATTCCTGGAGGAAGTCTGACATATGAAGGATCAATACCAGCGAAATATCGATTATATGCGGGTATCGGTCACCGACAGATGCAATCTGCGCTGCCGCTACTGCATGCCAAAAGACATTGAACTTCTGCCGATGGAAGAGATCCTTTCATTTGAGGAAATTCTGGAAATTGTCCATCAGGCGGCATCACTCGGTATCCGCAAGATCAAGATCACCGGCGGTGAGCCGCTGGTACGGAAAAACTGTACCGGTCTGATTGCGAAGATCAGGGAAACCGAAGGTATTGAAAAGGTCACACTGACGACCAACGGCATCCTGCTGCCGGAGTATATTGAGGATCTGAAGGCTGCCGGCATTGACGGCATCAACATTTCCCTGGATACCCTCAGGAAGGACCGGTTTCAGGAAATCACCGGTTTCGATGCCCTGGATCAGGTTCTTGCCGGGATCGATGCCAGCCTGAATGCCGGTATCCGGACCAAGATCAATACCGTTCTGCAGAAGGGTGTCAATGACGGTGAATGGCAGGATCTGATGCTTCTGGCAAAGGACAGGCCGCTGGATGTCCGCTTTATCGAAATGATGCCGATCGGCTACGGTGCCGTGAGCACCGGTGTCAGTGATATCGAACTGCGCTCGAAAATCAGGGAATTATATCCGGGAACGGAAGAGGATCATACCGCTCATGGCAACGGTCCGGCTGTCTATGTCAGGATTCCCGGATTCTGCGGTGGTGTCGGATTCATCGCTGCCATCAATGAAAAGTTCTGCAAGGACTGCAACCGCATCCGCCTGACAAGTGCCGGCCGCATCAAGCCGTGCCTGTGCTACGGAGATTCATTTGATCTGAGAGAGATCCTCAGGACAAAGGAAGGTCCGGAACGGGATGCACTGCTGAAGGAAACACTGCAGAAAGCCATCACCTATAAACCGAAGGAACACTGCTTTGAAGCAAAATCATCCGTTACCGAAAAGAAAAAGATGAGTCAGATCGGAGGCTGAAAATGGGAAAGGTTCTTGCCATCTGCCGCAGTGACCGGCGCGGCACACAGAAATATCAGGTTCAGGAAGCAGTGCTGAAGGAGAATTGGGGCATTGAGGGCGATGCCCATGCCGGCAACTGGCACCGCCAGGTATCCCTGCTTGCCTTTGAAAAAATCGATGAATTCCGGAAAAAGGGCGGCGACGTTGACTTCGGAGCCTTCGGTGAAAATATCGTTGCCGAAGGATACGATCTGAAAAAGATACCGGTCGGCAGCGAGGTACGGATCGGTGAATGTCTTCTGCGGGTGACGCAGATCGGCAAGGAATGCCATGATCACTGCGCCATCTACAATCAGGTCGGTGACTGCATCATGCCGCGGGAAGGCATCTTTGCGGAAGTTCTGAAGGGCGGCACCATTCATGTCGGTGATGAGATGGAAATCACACCGCCGTCGGCTGAAAGACCGTTTACGGCAGCTGTCATTACTCTCAGTGACAGAGCCTTCCGCAAGGAATATGAAGACCGGAGCGGACCGGTGATCAGAGAGATACTGGAAGCAAAGGGATACCGCGTCATTGAGCAGATCCTTCTGCCGGATGAAAAGGTCATGCTGAAACAGCAGCTGATCCGTCTGGCCGATCAGCGTCAGGTCAATGTCATCTTTACGACCGGCGGCACCGGCTTTTCGTTGCGGGATATCACCCCCGAAGCAACAACAGAAGTCTGCGACCGCATGGCACCCGGCATTGCCGAAGCGATGCGGGCGGGATCGATGCAGATCACACCGAAGGCCATGCTTTCAAGACAGGCATCGGGAATCCGCAGACAGACACTGATCGTCAATCTTCCCGGCAGTCCCAAGGCATGCCGCGAGGATCTTGATATCATTCTCGGACCGCTGGAACACGGCCTCGGCATCCTTCGGGGCAGTGATACGGACTGAACCAGCAGAGCCGGCATTCATCTGCCGGCTTTTTGGAACCATGGATCCGGTGCGGCAAAGGAAGGGGAACAGATGGAAAACCTGACGAAACAGCAGGCAAGACAGTTTATTCTGGCAAAACAGGGACTGCTCGGCAAATACCGCTTTATCGGCAAGAAAGGTGCCTATGACTATATCAGACAGGCCGGATGCATTCAGTATGATCCAATCGATATATGCGGAAAGAATGCCGAACTGACACTTCAGTCCCGCATCAGGGGTTTCCGGAAGAAGATGCTGAATGAACTGCTGTATCAAGACCGTCTTCTGGTGGATTATGCCGATAAGGAAATGTCCATATGGCCGGCAGAGGACTGTCCGTACTTTCATGCGCTTCGTGAGCGCAGCCGTCTGCACGGTGCAGGGATTCCGGGAATGACAGAACTGGAGGAAAGGGCACTTTCCTATATCCGGGAAAACGGACCGGTTTCCGGCGATACACTTCCGATTGAAGGTGAAATCATGTGGCACTCAGCGATGCACTGGAGCGGCAGCAGTGAAAAGAATTCAAAGGCAGCCCGTTCCGTGCTTGAGCAGCTTTATACAGAAGGCCGGCTCGTGATTCATCATAAAAACGGTTCCCGCAAGTTCTATGATCTGGCGGAGCGCCATATTGATCCGTCAGTGCTGCAGGCGGAAGCTGTACCGGAAGATGAATACAGTCTGCTTTGCCGGCGTATTCTGAGAAGGATCGGAGCTGCCGGACTGCTATGGAACAGGAACTCCGCTGCCTTTACGGGCATCCGTATGAGTACCGATCAGCGCCGTCAGGCCTTTTCTCTTCTGGAATCATCCGGTGCGGCAGTGCCTGTGCATGTCGAGGGCATCAGAACGGTGTTCTATTATCTCGCTGAAGACAGGCAGCTGATGCAGGATGTGCTTGCCGGAAACATTGACAGGAAGCCGAGACTGGAATTGATTGCCCCGCTGGATCCTCTGTTCTGGGATAAAAACCTGATTGCATCACTTTGGGACTTCCGCTATTCATGGGAAATCTATACACCGGCCGATCAGAGAAAGTACGGGTATTATGTTCTGCCGATTCTGCGGGGAGAGCAGTTCATCGGACGCATTGAGCCTGTGTGCGATCATAAGAACAGGATTCTGCACATTAAAAACATCTGGCTCGAAGACGGCATTTCAATGAACCGGAAACTGATGAATGAACTGGACAGGACACTGCACCGCTTTGCACGCTTCAATGACTGTGCCGATGCGGATGTCATAAAACTGTAAGGATCTGATTACAGTCAGTTTTTACTTTTTAATGTCTGTATGCAGTGCGGGAATGTTAAAATAAACAGAGAATCTGTTTTGCAGTGAAAGGAGAGATCATATGTCATACGAAAAAGAGAGTTTTGAAGCGCTGATTGAGCGTATGAGACAATATCTCTCGGAGAAAAAATATGTACAGGCAAGGGAAACACTGGTCGATCTTGAACCTGTCGATATCGCCTATATCATGGAAACGCTTCCGGAAGATACCATTCCGGTTGTCTTCCGTCTGCTTCCCAAGGAACTGGCAGCGGAAGTATTTGTCGAACTGGATTCCGACTCGCAGGAAAACCTGATCAAGGGCTTTTCCAAATCCGAGCTGAAGGAAGTCGTCGATGAACTGTATCTGGATGACGTTGTCGATATCATTGAAGAGATGCCGGCCAATGTCGTAAAGCGCATCATCGCTTCCGCCGATGCCGATACCAGAAGGGATATCAACAATATCCTGCAGTATCCGGAATCTTCGACCGGATCGATCATGACGACCGAGTATATCGATCTGAAGACGAATATGACAGTCGAAGATGCCCTGAAAAAGATCCGCCGTGTCGGTCAGGATATGGAGACGATCAACGTCATGTACATTACCGATCCGGCCCGTCATCTGCTCGGCTATGTCACCATCCGTGATCTGCTTCTGGCTGATGAAAACGACACCATGGAAGAGATCATGGATGACAGCATCATCAGTGCTTCTACGATGGATGACCAGGAAGAGACAGCCCGCAAGTTCAGCAAGTATGACTTCCTGACCATGCCGGTCGTTGACAAGGAACACCGCCTGGTCGGTATCGTTACCGTCGACGATGCTCTGGATGTCCTGGTTGATGAGACAACGGAAGATATCGAAAAGATGGCAGCTATCACGCCGACGGAAGATTCCTATCTGAACACCGGCATTATCGCGACTGTCAAATCCCGTATTCCGTGGCTGCTTCTGCTGATGGTCTCGGCGACATTCACCGGTCAGATCATTGCCTCGTTCGAAGATGCCCTGGCAGCATATACGGTGCTGACCGCCTATATTCCGATGCTGATGGATACCGGCGGAAACTGCGGCTCGCAGGCCAGCGTTACGGTCATCCGCGGTATCTCGCTGGATGAAATCAAGCTGAAGGATCTGACGGCTGTCATCTGGAAGGAAATCAGGGTTGCCGTGATCGTCGGTGTGATTCTGGCTGTATGCAACTTTGCCAAGCTGATGCTTGTCGATAAATTGCTGTTCCACAATCCGATTACCTTTACGGTTGCACTGGTCATCTGTCTGACACTGATCATTACCGTTCTGGCTGCCAAGCTGGTCGGCTGCTCACTGCCGATCTTTGCCAAGGCGATGGGATTTGACCCGGCTGTCATGGCTTCGCCGTTTATCACAACGATCGTCGATGCCATTTCGCTGCTGATCTATTTCCAGTTTGCCAAGATGATCCTGCATATCTGACAGGAATCAGTAATATAAAAAACAGGATGTCCGTTTCCCGTAAGGGGAAGCAGACATCCTTTTATTTGGAATTGAATACTGATTATTCAGCGAGAATATCGCCAAGACCGGCGAAGGTCACGGATTTGATCTTCATTGTCCTGATTGCTTCTTCCGGGTCGACATCGAAGTTATCGACTTTGCCGTCGAATGCAACATTGTAACTGTGGGGACCGTAATGGAAATTGTATTCCATCGTATTCAGATCGCTGATCCAGACGATCCAGCCTTCATCAAGAAGATCGCCGCCAGTTTTACCAACCAACTTGCCGAGTTCTTCCTGGCTCATTGCGGTTTCGTTGAGATATTCCGTTCTGGCAATCGGAAGAGCGGAAATCAGATTATAGAGTTTCTCGTCATGATCCTCATCCATAATGGAGATCTGGTCAACCGCTTCGGCAGTTTCTTCCGGCAGATCCACAAAGAAACGGTAGCATTCGCCGTCCTTGTCGAAGGCATAGACGAACTGGTTCCCCGACTGTGTCCATTCGGTTGAGCCGGCTTCAACTGCGAATGCATCCGCGACTGTTTTGATGTTTGCCGGATCGAATACATCAGCATTCTGGCTGTTGTTCTGGCTGCTGCAGGCAGATGCCATTGTCAGGCACATGAGTGCGGCAAGCAGCAGTTTTCCTGTTTTCTTCATATCAGAAAACACCTTTCTTATGATTTGATTCAGAATCAGATGATTTCCATGCCGATAGCCTTCTGGACCAGATCCAGTTTTTCATCGGCGATCTGATTGGCTCTCTCGGCACCGGTTTTCAGGGCTTCATTGATCTCACCGGAAGCGAGAATCTCATGATAGCGGTTCTGGATCATTTCCAGTGTTTCGCAGACCTTGTCGGCGACAGCGCGTTTGAAATCGCCGTATCCCTTGCCGGCAAATTCGGCTTCGATGTCAGCCATCGGCCGGTCATCGGAAAGGGAGGAAAGGATCTGCATCAAGTTCGAGATACCCGGCTGGTTTTCCGGATCGTATTTCACCTGGCCGAGTGAGTCGGTGACCGCAGACATGACTTTCTTGCGGGCTGTTTTCAGATCGTCCAGCAGGTAGATGCATCCCTTGTTTGTTTCATCTGATTTGGACATCTTTTTACTTGGATCAGATAATGATATTATTCTGGCACCAACCTTGGCAACTAATGGTTCAGGAACGGTAAATGTTTCTGAATAACGGTTATTGAATCTCTGAGCCAGGTCTCTGGTCAGTTCTACATGCTGCTTCTGGTCTTCACCAACAGGTACATAGTCGGCATCATATAACAAGATGTCAGCGGCCATTAATGGTGGATAAACGAATAATCCGGCAGTAATGCTTTCATCCTTGGCATTCTGAGTCTTTTCCTTGAACTGAGTCATACGGTTTAATTCACCCATGT
>CAMNGB010000096.1 GCA_946537835.1 uncultured Erysipelotrichaceae bacterium | reverse complement strand
AAGCAGGGGAAAACGGTGAAACCTGCATGAAACGGGAACTTTTCGAAGAAACCGGACTGACTGCCGATGAACTCAATTTTGAGGGAATCATTCTGTTCCGCTATCCGCACAAGGAAGAAGAGAAAATCTGGATCTATACCTGTGACCGTTTCCACGGAGAAATGCATGACTGCACCGAAGGCACGCTGGCATGGATCCCGGAAGAAGAGATCATGGATCTCAGCCTGTGGGAAGGCGACAGGATCTTCCTCAGGCAGATGCTGCAGCATGAACCCGAGCCGTTCTGCTTTGAACTGATATATAATGAAGCAGATGAACTCGTTTCATATCAAAAACTGGAGGTTGATGAATCATGACGAAACCGATCATTATCGGCATAGCCGGCGGCAGTGCGTCCGGCAAGACTTCGATTTCCCGCAGGCTGAAAGAGCAGTTTGACAATGAAGGATCTGTTCTGATCATCCGTCAGGATGACTATTACAAGGATCAGTCCGACAAGCCGATGGAAGAAAGAGTCAGAACGAATTACGACCATCCGTTTGCCTTTGACAACGATCTTCTGATTCAGCATATCCATGATCTGACAGAAGGGAAGACAATCGAGAAGCCGACATATGATTATGTCAATCATACCCGCAGTGATATCACCGAAACATGCCATCCCTGCGATGTTCTGATCCTGGAAGGACTGTTTGTTCTGGAAGACGAACAGATCCGAGATCTCCTTGATATCAAGATCTTCGTCGATACCGATGCCGATGTCCGCTTCATCCGGCGTCTGGTGCGCGATGTCAAGGAAAGAGGCCGTTCGGTGGATTCGGTTGTCAGCCAGTATATGGATACGGTCCGGCCGATGCACGAGCAGTTTATCGAGCCGAGCAAGCGGTATGCCGACATCATCATTCCCGAAGGCGGACACAATATGGTTGCCATCGATCTTCTGACAACCAAGATCACAAGCATCATCACTTCCGAAAAATACTGACATTGAACTCCCGGTATAGGAACCGGGAGTTTTTTATTGCATGTTTGCATATTATGCATTATTATAGATAATGCAAAGGAGAAAGAATCATGGAAGAAAAGGTCATCGTTGGAAAAGATACTGAATATCCCCTGAACGGAATACTGAGCATGCCGGACAATGCGGAAGGAAAAGTGCCGGCAGTCATACTTGTACACGGATCGGGTCCGAGTGATATGAATGAACATATTCTTAAACAATATCCGTTCCGGGATCTTGCCGAAGCTCTTTCGGCAAAGGGAATCGCGGTTCTGCGCTATGACAAAAGAACATTTGTATACGGCAGAAAAATGGCGAAGCATCCGGAGAACATCACGATTTATGACGAGACAATTGAAGATGCCCTGCGGGCAAAGGAAGTTCTGCTCAGTGATGAAAGAATCGATCATGAGAGGATCTTTCTGATCGGTCACAGCATGGGAGCCATGCTGGCGGGAAGAATCGATGCCGAAGGCGGAGACTTTGCCGGACTTGTCATGATGGCAGGATCGCTGCGCAGCCTCGATGAAATTCTTCTTTACCAGATGAAGGAGCAGGAGGAGAGCAGCAGTTTCCTGAACAAATTTATCATCAGGAAAATGCTGAAATCCATAGAAAGCAAGCTTGCACATATGGATGAGATGTCTGAGGAAGAGGCCAGAAAGACAAATGTCAGCGGCGGCATGACACTCTATTATCTGAAGGATATGAAGGATCATCCGGCCGCATCCTATCTGGAGAAACTGGAAAAGCCGCTGCTTGTCATGCAGGGGGACTGTGATGCCCAGGCCAGACCTGAAATCGACTATCAGGGAATCCGTGATCTTCTGGAGGGAAAAGACAATGTCACATTCCGTCTGTATTCATCGCTTTCCCATCTCTTTACGCCGGCCAGATACAGAACCCTCAAGGATGTCCGGAAGGATTATGGAAGGGCGGAACATATTCCGGCCTGTGTAACCGATGATATTGCGGCATGGATCATGTCGGTAAAATGAGAGATCCGGAATATTTGATTTTTCCTTTGGCAATGCTATAATATTCGGTGCTAAAAAGGAGTTCATGATTATGACTGATGAAAACAAGATTTATGTGACGGAAGACGGTCTGAAAAAACTGCAGGATGAATATTATCATCTCGTACATGTCGTTCGTGAGGAAGTCAAGAGCGAACTGAAGGAAGCAAGATCACTGGGTGACCTTTCCGAAAATGCCGACTATGATGCGGCCCGTGACAAGCAGTCCCAGGTCGAATCCCGCATTGTCGAACTGGAAAGCATGCTGCAGCACTATGTTCTGATCGACACAAAGCAGGGTTCAAAGAAGATCGTACGTATCGGTTCCACGGTAACTCTGGAATTCCTGGATACCAAGGAAGAAGCTACCTATACGATTGTCGGTTCCACCGAAGCAGATCCGCTCAACGGCAAACTCTCCAACGAGACACCGCTGGCTCTCGCCATCCTTGATTCCAAGGTCGGTCAGACAGTCAATGTCAATGTCGCAAATCCCTATCAGGTCATCATTATAGATATCAAGTAAACGGAAATATACGATCCGCACACTATAAGACAGGCAGGAGGTTCCATATGAAACTGATGCTTGTCTTTTTATGTTCCGTCCTTGTTTTCCTGCTTGTCAGAAACGATCCGCTGAACATTGAGGAAGAAACAGATGATCATATTACGGTGACTGTGGAGGGAGCGGTTCAGGAAGAGAAGACACTGCAGCTGGACCGCTATTCGATCCTGCAGGAAGCACTGGACGAAATCAGTATCAGCGATACGGCCGACCTGAGCGGACTGAATCCGAGAACCGTTCTGAAGGACAATGACTGCATTGTCATTCCCGAAAAGACCGAACAGAAGAAAGTATCCATCAATACCGGAACGAAGGAAGAACTGATGACACTTCCCGGCATCGGACCGGCAACTGCCGAAAAGATCATTCAGTACCGGGAAGAGAACGGTCTGTTCAGGGAAACGGATGAACTGATGCAGGTCAGGGGAATCGGCGATAAGAAGTTGGCAAAGATCCGGGAACTGATCAGCCTATGACCGGAATCAGAGAGAACGGAATGTTTCTGACATTTCTCATCATCATTGCATCATTTCTGTACGGTCATCCCTTTGCGGCTGTATCTGCGGCAGTGTTCCTGCTGGTCCTTCACAGAGGCGGAAAAGTCCTGTATGCAGTGCTGCCGGTGATCCTTCTTGTTTCCTGGCCGAGATGGATGATGAATGTTCCGAAGATAGAAACGGGACGCGTTGCCGAAACAAAGGAAAAATATGCAGTCATTCAGAACCGTTTTGAAAAGGTGCTTGTCTATGTGTCTGCGCCGCTGGAGCCGGACATGACCGTCAGGCTGATCCGGCCGGAATATCAGCGGCTGACATCGGCAGGCGGGTTCTTTTCTTCTGATTTTGCCTCATATATGAAACGGCGCGGCGTACTGTATCAGGCGGATGAATCATCGCTTGAAATGCTCAGACCTTCCGGCAGTATCCGGGCCCGCATATTCCGGCGCATCAGGGACAGATTTGACGTCGAAACGGCAGCCTTTCTGAACAAGATCCTGCTCAATATATCCAGCAGCGAATATCGGGATTCCTTCATATTCATGCACGGATTTCCGGCTGTCGGCTTTCTGCTGCTGTGCGAAAGCATATGCAGGAGTTTTATGAAGGAGAAGAATGAACAGCGCTTTTCCTTCGCTCTTGCACTTTCGCTGGGAATCATATCCGGCATGCCGTTTGCACTTCTGCAGCATGCGGTTTTCCGCTTCATGAAACTGGTCTGTCATGAGAAGAAAGACCGTTTCTGTCTGGGAGTGACGGCGGTACTGATCCTGCGTCCGGAAGAAGCCTCTTCGGTATCCTTCATCATGCCGATGCTTTTCAGGATGTCATCCCTGATCAGCGATTATGATTTCTGGATGCGGACGTCATTTGTCATGCTGTATCAGAGCTTTATCTATCACCGGATGAATCCGCTGCAGTCACTTCTGTTTCCGCACTTCATGAAGGCGGGCGGCATCTGCTGGCTTCTGGCACTCATACAGCTTCTGGTTCCTTCCCTCAGCTTTGATAAGTTCTGGCACAGTCTCGATCATCTGTCTGCTGCAGAATCATGGGCGGTACCCGGATCCTGTTTCGGCATCGGTCTGATTCCTTTTATATTCCTTGCTGCAGTGATCCTGAAGCATACGGAAAAGAGAATGTTTCTGTGTGCAGCGGTGTTTCTCTTTCAGATCACCGGCATGTTTCATCCCTGTGCCGAAATTACATTTATCAATGTCGGACAGGGTGACAGCATTCTGATCAGACAACCGCTGAACGGGATGAATATGCTGGTGGATACCGGAAAGCCGGAAATGAAGGACCGGCTGTATACACTGCTGGAATCCAAGGGGATCCGCCGTCTTGAAACACTGCTGATCACCCATGACGACACTGACCATTCCGGCAATATGGAAGATGTCGCTGCGGATTATCATCCCGGACAGATCATTACGGAACATACGGAATCCTTCGGCAGCGGCAGGATGCTGTTTCACGATCTCAACCGTATTTCCAATGAGGATAAAAACCAGTCTTCGATCGTCCTGTATTTCCGCCTGAACGGGATGTATATCCTGCTGACGGGGGATGCCGACAGGATCACGGAAGAAAGTATTGTATCCGGATACGGAAACCTGAAATGCGATGTTCTGAAACTCAGTCATCACGGTTCGGCAACCGGGAACTGTGATCAGTTTCTTGATGCCGTAAGACCGGGGATCGGCATCGTCTCCAGCGGGGCATACGAAATCTATCATCATCCCCATCCCGATACGGTCAGAAGACTCCGTCAGAGACATATTCCTTTTCTCGATACAAAGGATGAAGGCGATATTACCATCCTGTGTCTTCCGGGTATGAATTTGCTCGTTACCTCAAAGGGGAAAATTGCTATAATAGCAGGGTAATATGAGTACGTATATCCTGTCCGGAAAAGACATCTACCGGGTTGAAGAAAATCTCCGCCATATCCTGAAGAATCACGGCATCGACCGCGAACATACCGTCGTTTTTGATGCGTCTGAAAAGAAGGGATTCCGCTTTGATGCGGCAATCATCGAATGCGATACTTTTTCTCTGTTTGATGATCATGCCAAGGCCGTCATTGTAAAGAATCCGTTTTTTCTGAATGCCGGCAAAAAAACAGAATCGGCATCCTCAAAAAAGAATGCCGACAAGGATGCGGAAATGCGTATTTCCATACTTGAACAGTATCTGAAGAAGCCGAATCCGTCGGCCGTGCTGATCTTTTACTGTGTCGGGTTTGAAGCAGACAGCCGCAAAAAGGAATACAAGCTTCTGCAGAAATATCATGCCGAGATCATCCGCCTTCAGAAGATGAAAAAGTGGGAGTTTGAAAACTACGCCGACAGACAGCTTGGACTCAGTCATCTCAGGCTGAGCAGGGATGCCAGAAACGAACTGCTGAACCGTGTCGACGGCGATACGCTTCTGCTGCACAATGCCCTGGACAAAATGGTCCTCTACGGTCAGGAATCACTGGATCTGAATGACATTGAACATCTTGTATCACTGAATCCCGAGGTCAATGTCTTCCGGATGTCAAATGCATTTCTGCGCGGTGATTTTGCCGATGTCATCCGTGCCCGTGATGAAATGCTGGCAGCAAACTATGACGACCAGGCCCTGATCATGATGCTGGCAGGGCGTCTGAGGGCATATTACAGCTATAAGCTTTTATATGAGAAAGGACTTTCGGCTTCCGAAATCGCCATGCGCATGCGGGCAAATGAATATGCCGTGAAAATATCACTGGAAGGGGCATCCTCCGTACGCAGCAGCGATCTGCTCCGCTGGCTCAGTGAACTGGCTGAACTTGATCAGAATATCAAGGCCGGCCGGATCGACGCTCCCAGCGGCTTTGAAATGTTTTTGCTGAAGAATGGGAAAAGATAATGCAGGCAATCAGGGAATTATATAAGATGGGGCGCGGCCCCAGCAGTTCACATACACTGGCACCGGAAAGGGCGTGCCGTCTGTTCACAGAGGTCAACGGATCCTTTCCGTATTATCAGGCAGAACTGTTCGGATCACTGTCGCTGACCGGCAAAGGTCACTGTACCGATCAGATCATCCGGGAAAGCCTTCCCGGTCCGTGTGAGGTGGTTTTCTCGCTGGACTGGGATGAATCATTTCCGAACGGTTTTTATCTGCGTGCCTATGACAAGGATCATAAGGAAGCGGCAAAATGGACCGTCTTTTCGCTCGGCGGCGGCAGCATTGAAATCAGGGAATATCCGGTCAGCTACAACAATGAAGTCTATCAGGAAAGAAATCTGAAAGAGATCAAGGAAGTACTGATTCGTGACAGTATCACGCTTGCGGAATATGTTTACCGCTATGAGCCGGATCTGCCGGCATATCTTTCGGATATCCTGGAGGGAATGTATGCATGCTGCGAGCGCGGCCTGCATGCGGACGGCGTGCTTCCGGGTCAGCTGCACATGCAGCGTTCGGCTGCCAGTCTTTACCGCGAGTCCCTGGATATC
>CAMNGB010000095.1 GCA_946537835.1 uncultured Erysipelotrichaceae bacterium | reverse complement strand
GCAGCCATTCTTCCACTGTTTTAACGGCGATCTCAGCTGCCCTCTGATTCGGAAACATGAATACACCTGTGGAGATACAGCAGAATGCAACACTCTTCAGACCATGTTCCGCACACAGATCCAGTGTTCTGCTGTAGCAGTCAGCCAGCTGCTTTTCATGAGCAGAGGTCAGCCTTCCGCGGACGATCGGACCGACGACGTGTATGACTTTCCTGGCCGGAAGATTGTATCCGTCCGTCAGCATCGGCACGGCTGTCGGCTGTACATAGTCATCTCCGTAAAGGCTGCGCATCTTTCTCATTTTTGCACTGCATTCAGCTCTGAGCTGAATGCCGGCATAGGTATGTATGCAGTTGTCAATGCAGTTGTGCATCGGGGTAAAACAGCCCAGCATCTGATTGTTTGCGGCATTTACAACAGCGTCTGCCTGCAGACGGGTAATGTCTCCCTGCCAGAGAGAAATCCTCTCTGCGAAGGGAAGGGTGCTTCCCTGATCGGCAAGGGTGGGTATGTCCGCAGGGGTGACGATCTGCTTTTCCCTGTTTCTTTCCTGCAGATATTCATCCTGTATCCTGAGTGCTTCGGCATCGGTTTCCCGGGGCATGCGGACATTCATCAGAGAACGCAGAATGACACGGTTCTCTTCGTCATCATTCTTACGGAAAGCAATATCATATCCCGATTCATCAATAAACTTTTTGACAAGATAATTCAGCCGTTCGCTCTGATTCATATTCACACCATCCTTTCGGTATTAATCACTGTCTCTGTATCTGAGTCCGAAGGACCGCATTGCCTCGATCACCGGCTGCAGCTGCCAGCCCTTGTCGGTCAGAGAATACTCGACCCGGGGCGGCACTTCCGGATAGACAGTGCGTACCAGAATGCCGCTGTCCTCGAGTGCCCGCAGGTTTTCTGTCAGCACCTTGGCGGAAACACCGACAATATTTCTGGTCAGTTCATTGTACCGTTTCGTTCCTTCCAGCAGTTCCCGCAGGATCAGCGGCCGCCATTTGTTGCCGAGAAGGGAAGCCGTATATTCTACCGGACAGTCTGTATATGTCTTGATCATATTTTTTTTCTCCCGGAAGAATTATAGCATGTCTCCTTTTTCAGACTGCCTTTGCAGCCGTGTTTCCTTCCGCTGTCTTCAGCTCACCGGTTTCACCGTTCAGCTGAAGCGGATCGGCATGAGAGATGATTGCTTTGCTGCTGTCGGCGTCATACCAGAAGATCCTGCCCGTGTCATACGCCTGCATGCCGATCAGCGCACCGTCGGCAGCACCGGAAATGTAATGCTCACTGTCTGTCCGGGCATTGTTTCTGATGGCTTCGATTTCCTCTTCTGTATACGGCTTTGCCGTTGCCGGATTTACCAGGCCCTTCAGTTCATAGTATGCAGCTGTGTAGTAAATGGTTCTGACGTTTGCAGCCTCGGAATTCAGTGTGAAGGCAAATGCTTTGTTGTTCATGTGTATGTTCCTCTCTTTCTTACAGGTGCTATTTTAGACAGCAATATGCAGGCCGGGAAGTATGCACATTAAAGTGCGTCAGTTACCTTTCGGTAAGAAAAGAAAAACGGAAACAGATGTTTCCGCTTGCGGTAAATACAGGTATTGCTTCTTATTCCCAGGATGTCTGACCGAAGATTTCCTGCAGAACGGCACGGCTCTCTTCTTTCAGTTCCGTACGGTAATAGCAGTGAATATAGTAGTGAACATTATCATGCTTCAGGATCATGCTTTCTGCCGACATATCGGTATCCTGTACATTGTAGTGATAGATAAATGCCTTTGCTTCCTTACTGCCGACAGTTTCGGATGTGAATCCTTCCAGTTCATAGCCGAATCCCTTCATCGGGCCGGCAACCTGTTTTTCCATTGAATGAATGGCACCGTCTTCATCTGCCAGCATTCCCAGCAGGACATTGTGCTTCTTCCATGCGGCACTGATTATGATATGACGTTCAGGATCGCTGATGACTTCTCCTTCGCCGTCTTTCAGCATGTTCAGCTTTGCACGCTCTTCTTTGCTCAGGACATGAAATCCTTCCGGTACATGCAGAAGCATTGCATTGATTTTAACTTCCATAATCTGTTCCTCCGTTAATCATATGAGTACCTTTCATATTATACTCCTGATTCATATCGGCAAAGAAGAAGGCAGGCGTGCTACAATGAAGGTAATGAGAATATTGTCACTTATCATTTTCTTTCTTGTGACAGGCGTGCATCTTTATGCATCCCTGAAACAGGACAGATCGCTCCGCAACCTTACCAAACCTTTTATACTGCTCAGCCTGCTGGCATGGTACTGCCTCAGTGTCAGAACAATATCATGGACAGTTGTGGCTGCTCTTCTGTTTTCGTGGCTGGGAGACGTTCTGCTGATGCCGAAAGGGGTGAAATGGTTTACTGCCGGCGGAATCTCCTTCATGATCTCCCATTTCTTCTTCATTCTTTCCTATGCAGAACACACGGATTTTTCCCGTCTGCCGGTATGGCTGATACTGCTGCTGGGCTGTTCGTTTCTGGCAGCCTCATGCATCATTTTCCATTATCTGAGGCCGCATCTGCCGAAACCGCTGTTCTATCCGATGTTTCTGTATCTTCTGATCAACGGTGCCATGAACTGCTTTGCCTGGTTCCGCTCGTTTACGCTGAACGCAGCTGCCGGACTGATCACGGCCATCGGTGCACTGCTGTTCTTTATTTCCGATTCTTCTCTGTTTTTTGTCCGTTTCAATAAGAATTCACGGCTGAAAACACACTTTCTTGTCATGCTCACATATTCAATCGGTGAGTTCCTGATTGTGCTGGGACTGATCCTGGGACAGGGGTAAACAAAATGAAATATTATCTGTATAATCCGTTTTCCAACAACGGCATCCTGAGAGATCTGCCGGAAGGGGCAGTTGATGCCAGTAAAATCAACTACGAAGAATTTTTCTCACAGCTGAAGGAAGAAGACGAAGCCGTCCTGATCGGCGGCGACGGAACCGTCAGCTATCTGATCAATCATGTGGATACAGAAACGATCAGGAACAATATTTACCTGCTTGCCAACGGCACCGGCAATGACTTTCTGAAGGATATCGGGGAAACACCGGATCATGAGATCCTGCTTAATCCGTATCTGAAGAATCTGCCGGTTGTCAGGGTAAACGGCATGGAAAGAAAATTCATCAACAACATGGGATTCGGCATCGACGGCTACTGCTGCGAAACAGCAGATCAGATGAAAGCAAAGTCACCGAACAGGAAGATCAATTACACGGCGATTGCCATCCGGGGACTGCTGTTCCATTTCCGACCGTGCCATGCCGATATCACAATTGACGGCAGATCCTATTCGTATGACAACGTCTGGCTGGCCCCGACAATGAAAGGCCGCTACTACGGCGGCGGTATGATGATTGCACCGGAACAGGACAGAAATTCCGATCTCCTGACAGTTGTCATATACAGGACACCGTCCAAACTGAAGGCACTGATCAATTTTCCGTCCATCTTCGAAGGAAAGCATGTCGGAAAAAAGGACATTGTGTCCATTCATACCGGACAGAAAGTACACGTAAAATTCTCACGGCCGTGTGCCGCCCAGATCGACGGTGATACGGTCCTGAACGTAACAGAATACGAAGCCGGACTTCCGGACTGAAAGAAAGCCTCCCGCATGGGAGGCTGTTTTACTTCCTGGAAAAGATGGCTTTGAGTTCCATGATGCCCTGGCGGAATGCGGGCAGGGCATATACGTAGGCGGCTATGCCGATGAGGGAAGCTGCCATATACAGGATTCCCTTGACATTCAGCATGACCGGTCCGAGATGAGTGATGCTGTAGAAGATCAGCGAGCCGATAGCAGCCAGGCAGATCAGGCTGAGGATGCCGGAACCGAGCCAGGCAATGACAGCCAGCGCCAGGACGAAAATGCGGATGTCCAGTTTGACCCTTGAGAAGAAACCGGCAAACGGCATTTTTGCGACAAGCAGCTGCAGGAAAGAACCGAACAGAATGCTCATCAGAAGGGCCAGGACGATATCGACCCAGTCTTTGAAGGTATTGGTAAGACCCTTCATTTTGAACAGCAGGACCAGATAGATTCCGGCTCCGTAAAGGACAGACTGTAAATCAGGACGGATCACCTGGTTGTTCATGAAGGATTCGGAACGGAATCCGATCAGTGCCAGGACATCGGCAATGATCAGAGCCGCCATGGCAATATAATTGCAGATCGTGATCTGTGATCCTTTGGCGCTGACTGAAGTGCCTTCGGCAACGGTGAATTCCTTTTCAAATCTTGTCCGTGCTTCTCTTTCCGCTTCTTCGCGTGAATCAGCTTCGATTTTGTAGACTTTCTGCCGGCGGGCAAGCACCGTGCCCTGCGTCTGTACATTGAATTTCATTTTCCTGTATTCTGCGTAATATCTATATGGCCTGAACGGACAGCGATGCAGCGATCCGGCGGAAGGATTCATGGAACTGACCGATATGGAAGCCGTCGATGAGGCGGTGGTTGACTTCAAAACTCATGCCCAGAATGTATCTGCCGTCTTTCTTTTCAAAGCGTCCCCAGGCAATGCGCGGAACGGAATCGTCCGGATCGCTTAGGCCTTCGTTCCTCAGGCCGGTGACATTGATCCAGGGCAGACAGGACACGAAGATCAGGGCATCCGACTCGAGATCATAACGGATGAATTCCTTCTGGTTCTCTGCCAGTTCTTCCGCCCTGCGGCAGAAGGAAAGCGGGAATTCTCCCAGAAACGGCATGGTGATGATCTGAAAGGTTTCACTGTCTTTCTTCATCGATGTAAAACTCGGCAGCCGTTCATCCAGTTCATAGATGCCGTCTTTCCGTATCGCACAGCGGAAGGCCGGCACGCTGTTCAGAGCCTTTGCGGCAGTCCAGATCATCATGTGATAGAACGACACATGATGTTTCCTGGCAAAGTCCAGTATTTCCGTGACATCTTCTTCATAGGTAACTGCCCAGAAGGGAGAGGAGGTCAGGGAAAAATGCTGAAAGAGTTCTCTGCGCTGCCAGTTTTCAAAATCAATCTTATGTTCTGCCATACCGGTACCTCATATGCATAAGTATAAGTCATACCGGTAAAATGATTTCTGTTTTTTGTGAGAATACATGCCATTGCAAGAAATCAATGAATAGAATAGAATGAAAAAAACCTGCACGGACGATCCGGAATGAGATACCGTGCAGTTTTTCCGGGGCCTGTCAGCCGGCTGACTGCTGGCCTGTAAAAAAGATGAATCGGCCGGAAAGGAGAAAGTCATTCACGGAAGAATGACACGGAAAACAAATGAAGCCATATACCGAAATGACGGCAGAAGAACTGACTGCTGAACTGGCATCACTGAAAGCGCAGTACAAAAAGGAACAGGCACTCGGCCTGCATCTCGACATGAGCCGCGGCAAACCCTGCAAGGAACAGCTGGACCTGTCGATGGGAATGATGGATGTCCTGAATTCCGACAGCGATCTGACCTGCGAAGACGGCACGGACTGCCGCAACTACGGTGCCCTGACAGGCATTCAGGAAGCACGCGAACTGCTTGGTGACATGATGGAAAACAATCCGAAGGATATCATCATCTACGGAAACTCTTCCCTGAATGTCATGTTTGATACGATTTCACGTGCCTGGACACACGGTGTCATGGGTGAAACACCGTGGGGAAAACTTCCGGAAGTGAAATTTCTCTGTCCGGTTCCCGGATATGACCGCCACTTTGCTATTACCGGTTACTTCGGAATCAAGATGATTCCGGTCATGATGACACCGACCGGACCGGATATGGATACAGTTGAAAAACTGGTATCCGAAGATGAAACGATCAAGGGTATCTGGTGTGTTCCGAAGTATTCCAATCCGCAGGGCATTTCCTACTCTGATGAAACCGTGCGCCGCTTTGCCCGTCTGAAGCCGGCGGCCAGGGATTTCCGTATCTTCTGGGATAATGCCTACGGCGTGCATCATCTCTATGACGACCGTCAGGACTACCTGATTGAGATCCTGGCCGAATGCAAGCGGGCCGGAAATCCCGATCTGGTCTATAAATTCTCTTCGACTTCCAAGATCACATTCCCGGGCAGCGGCATCGCTGCCGTGGCAACCAGCCCCAACAACATGGAAGATTTCCTCAGCCATCTGAGACATCAGACGATCGGCCATGACAAGGTCAACCAGCTGCGCCATGTCCGTTTCTTCGGTGACATTGCCGGTCTTGTGGAACATATGCGCAGACATGCGGATATCATCCGTCCGAAATTTGAAGCGGTGGAAGAAATCTTTGACCGGGAACTCAGTGAACTGGGAATCGGCTCATGGACAAAACCGCTGGGCGGCTACTTCATCATGTTTGATTCTCTGCCGGGATGCGCAAAGGACATTGTCGCAAGAGCCAAGAAGGCCGGCGTCATTCTGACATCGGCCGGTGCCACCTGGCCGTACGGAAAGGATCCCAACGATACCAACATCCGTATCGCTCCGACCTATCCGAGTCTCCAGGATCTGAAAAAGGCAATGGAAATCTTCACTCTCTGTGTCAAGATCTCCAGTGCCAAGAAACTGCTGGCTGAAAAGAAAGCCTGATCATATACGAAAAGAGGAAGCACACGTCTTCCTCTTTTTTGTCTCAGATATTTTCCTGTTCGATATAGTCATTCAGAAGCGGGAAGATCCAGTCCTGCAGGTTTGAAAACCGGAAACCTGTGCTCTCGGCCCGGGAAGTATCATAGGATTCATACAGCGCTGAACCGTTGAAAGGCGCCAGTTCGCCGATGCTGTCATAGACAGCCTTTCTGCCTGTTTTCGCCT
>CAMNGB010000094.1 GCA_946537835.1 uncultured Erysipelotrichaceae bacterium | reverse complement strand
AACAACACAATCGTCACAATCGCTGACGAAGCAGGAAACGTTATTTCCTGGAGCTCCGCAGGTGCTCTCGGATATAAGGGTTCCCGTAAATCCACACCGTATGTTGCTCAGCTCTGTGCTGAAGCAGCAGCCAAGGCTGCAATTGTTCACGGTCTGAAGACTGTTGAAGTCAATGTCAAGGGTCCGGGTGCCGGCCGTGAAGCTGCCGTCCGTTCCCTGCAGACAGCAGGTCTGGAAATCACAGCAATTAACGATGTAACACCGATTCCTCACAATGGATGCCGCCCGCCGAAGAGACCGCGCGGTTAATAAAAGAAGAATAGGAGGATTGTTGCATGCAGAAATTTGAACGTGCCGAATTTGAAGTGAAAGAATATGTAGAATCTGAGAATTACGGTAAGTTTGTTCTTTCTCCGCTGGAGAGAGGTTTTGGTACAACGATCGGGAATGCGCTCCGCCGTGTCCTGCTTTCCTCACTTCCTGGTGCAGCGGTATTCTCCATCAAGGTTGATGGTGTTTACCATGAATTCACATCCATTCCGGGTGTAAGAGAAGATGTTTCCATGATCATCCTGCAGCTGAAGCAGCTGATCATGAGAATCGAGGATGACGAGGTCTACACACTGCAGATTTCTGCAAACGGACCTTGCACAGTCACAGCAGGCGATATTATCTGTCCTGCACAGGTTGAGATCCTCAATAAGGATCTTGAGATCGCGCATCTCGAAAAGGGTGTATCTCTGGAAATGGAACTGAAGGCCAAGAACGGCCGCGGCTATGTCAGTGCTGACATCAACAAGCAGCGCAATCAGGGCAGTTCCCAGGGAATCGGAACCGTATTTACGGATTCCATCTATACACCGACAGAAAAGGTTGCATACAGCGTCGAACCGACACGTGTCGGCGAAGAAGTCAGATATGACAGCCTGACAATGGAAGTATGGACTGACGGATCCATCAATCCTCAGAAAGCACTTTCCATGGCCGCTAAGATCCTGATGGATCACCTTGCTGTCGTTGCCAACATCAACGATGAAGTCGTTGTGATGGAAGATGTCATCAAGGAGAGCGGTGTTGAACAGCAGAATAAGGGACAGCAGTTGATGATCGAAGATCTGGATCTCTCCGTACGTTCCTATAACTGTCTGAAACGTGCCGGCATCCAGACTGTGGATGAACTGACACAGAAGACCGAGGATGAAATGATGAGAGTCCGTAACCTCGGCAAGAAATCTCTGAAAGAGGTAAAGGACAAGCTCATCGAACTTGGATATGGATTCAAGTCCTTTGACTGATAGGAGGAACGTTTATGTGGAATCGTAAATTTGGAAGAACTGCCGATCATCGTAAGGCAATGCTCAGAAATATGGCTACATCTGTCATCTTATACGGCAGAGTAGAGACAACTGAAGCAAAGGCCAAGGATATGCGTTCTGTTGTTGATAAGCTGATCACACTCGGCAAGAAGGGCGATCTGGCAGCCCGCCGTCAGGCTGCTGCCTACATCCGCAACGTTGTTGCCGATGAAGCTACACAGCAGACAGTTCTGCAGAAATTATTCGATGAAGTTGCACCGAAGTACAAGGACCGCAACGGCGGATATACACGTGTCGTAAAGACAGGTACACGCCGCGGCGATGCTGCTCCGATGGCATACATTGAACTGGTTTAATCTGATGATCAAGGAGATATTTCCCAGGGAATATCTCCTTTTCAAAGTCCGGAGCAGCGGGTTATTCTTACGGTACTGTCTGTTTTGGCACAAGATGGTATAATAGACACTATGAAAAAAATACTGATTGCGGGAACTGCGGTGCTGCTGCTGAGCGGCTGTGCGCAGGAAACTCCCGGTAAACCCGAACCGTCTCCGGTGACAGATGACCTGTACAGCCGCTACAGTGAAGCGGTGAACAGCCGTCTGTCTTCGGATTCATATACTGCAGCTGTCAGTTCGAAGTATTCCTATCTGTTTTCGGACAATACGACGGGCATCTACCAGATGGACGGCGTACTGGAAACAGAAAAGGAAGTCATGCATATGACACAGCATCTCAATGCCAACGGCATGGCTTCGGAAATTGAAGGATGGTATGACGGCAGCCGGCTGTACAACACCTATAACGGCATTACGTATTACGAGGACATGAGTGCAAAGGATGTCCGTGATTCGATGCTGCTGCCGCTGGATCCGTTTGCCTTCCCGGCAGAATACATACAGGGACTGGCGGACAGCACTGCCGAAAACGGAGATGTCACCTATTCCGTTACGATAGCCGAAGATCATCTTGCCGATGTTTTCAGGGACCGCTATGACTTCAATGACATGGAGAAGCTGGATCAGGTCAATGTCAGTTCCGGCATTATTACCGATACATTCAGCGCTGAAGGATACTTCCTTTCGGAAACATCCCGTTTTGAGATTTCGTTTGAATACAGCGGTCAGGAAGTGAAGACGGTCTATGAAGGCAGCGTGCGCTGTCTGAACTACGGCAGTACTTCGGCAGTCATCAGCGATGCGATGAAGTCGGAATTTGCGCAGTATGTCAATTATAAGGATATCGATACATCGTCAATCGTTGTCGAACCTGCAGCCGATGATACGCCGGAAGCGACGGTCGAGGCAACCTTCCGCAAGCGCCTTGTCGGACGTCTTGGCTATACAGAGGAAAGTGACGGAGTATATACGCAGAAATACAATGAAAATGAAGCGTATATGATTGATTTCAACAATCATACGTTCAGGTATTCAAACTATACCATCGATTACATCTACAACTGGAAGGGCAATGTCGGAAGCATGGGAAAATGCACGGTTGATTTCGCATCCGGGACAAATTCCAGTGAGTGTACGGATGAGACGATGGAAATGATCGATAAGGTCAGAAGCTTTATGCGCATGGAACTTTACTACTGCGGTCTTTCTCTGGAAGACCTGCAGGCAGAAGAATAGAAAGAGGTCAGAATGAGAGCTGTAATTTCTGTAGTCGGGAAAGACAGACCCGGAATTCTTGCGTTTGTTGCGACAGCGTGTGCAGAGCGCAATATCAACATTGTGGATGTAACCCAGAAAGTTCTGCAGGATCTGTTTACAATGATCATGATCGTTGATCTGCCGGAGGATCTGGAAAACATGCATTCAGTTGCCGGCGAATTTGAAGCCATGGGAGACAGTCAGGGACTGAAGATCCATGTCATGCATGAGGACATCTTCAAGGCCATGCATACGATTTAGGAGAGCCTATGACAAGATCGACAGACAATATTATGGAAACGATCCGCATGATCGATGAAGAATGTCTGGATATCCGCACGATCACAATGGGAATATCCCTGATGGACTGTGCCGATACAGACATTGACCGCTCATGTGAGAAGATATACAGAAAGATTACGGAAAAGGCAAAGGACCTGGTGCAGACAGCCAGGGATATTTCCACTGAATACGGCATTCCGATCATCAATCAGAGAATATCCGTCACACCGATTTCACTGCTTCAGAGTGTCAGCGGCGGTGACTGCACCAAATATGCAAAGGTTCTTGACCGGGCCGGGAAAGACATCGGTGTCAACTTTATCGGCGGCTATTCGGCACTTGTTCAGAAAGGAATGACCGTCGGTGACAGGGAACTGATCGAATCAATTCCCCGGGCTCTGGCAGAAACAGAGATTGTATGTTCCAGCGTCAATGTCGGATCAACAAAGGCCGGCATCAACATGGACGCGGTCAGACTGATGGGACAGACCGTCAGAAAGGCAGCGGAACTGACAAAGGACAGAAACTGTTTCGGTGCTGCCAAGCTGGTGGTTTTCTGCAATGCGGTAGAAGACAACCCGTTTATGGCCGGTGCCTTCCACGGCATTTCCGAACCGGAGACAGTCATCAATGTCGGTGTTTCCGGACCGGGTGTTGTCCGCAATGCCGTTCGCAAGGCAGGTCCCGGCGCATCGATGGATGAAATTGCCGAAATCATTAAAAAAACAGCCTTCAAGATTACCCGTATGGGTCAGCTTGTCGGCATGGAAGCCAGCCGGCGCCTGCAGGTGCCGTTCGGAATTGTTGACCTGTCACTGGCTCCGACTCCGGCAGTCGGTGATTCGGTTGCCCAGATCCTGGAGGAAATCGGACTTGAACAGTGCGGCGGTCCGGGAACGACGGCAGCACTGGCAATGCTGAATGATGCAGTCAAGAAAGGCGGCATCATGGCATCAGGATCTGTCGGCGGCCTGTCCGGTGCATTCATTCCGGTTTCCGAAGATGCCGGCATGATTGCGGCTGCAGAAGCCGGCACACTCAGAATCGAGAAACTGGAAGCGATGACGGCAGTATGTTCCGTCGGACTGGATATGATCATTATCCCCGGTGATACGAGTGCCGAAACCATATCGGCAATCATCGCTGACGAAGCAGCCATCGGCATGATCAACAGTAAAACCACTGCGTGCCGTCTGATTCCGGCAATCGGCAGAAAAGCCGGTGAAAGACTTGTTTTCGGCGGTCTTCTCGGAGAAGGTCCGGTCATGCCGGTCGGAACGGTGAGTGCAGAGAAGCTGATTTCCCGCGGCGGCCGTATTCCTTCGCCGATTCAGAGCTTAAAAAACTAAAATATCCGCATCTTTGAGGTAGAATAGAAATAACAGGTGGTGATTTTTATGGCAAACAGACTTACAGATCAGGAACTGCGCACACTGGTTACAAATGCAATGCAGGGCAGCCGTGAATCTGTTACAGGATTTCTGAAATACTATACTGCAGATATGTACTATGTTTCCAGACTGTATCTGAAGGATAAGGAGACAGCCAAGAAAGCAGTGCAGCAGGCACTGCGCAAGGCTCTGCCAAGACTGGGCGAGTCTCTGAAGAGTCCGGATATTACGGAATGGATCACCGGTCTGGTCCGGCAGGAGTCACTGGCGGCTCTGATGCCGGTACATACATCCGGTGCCTACAGCAGCTATTATGACAGCTCTGATGAAGTGCCGGCCCGTGAGGATGTCATTGCGTTTACGGAAGAAGAATGCCGGATCAGGATTCTGAAGGCTCTGGATAAGATCACAGAGCCGGAAAGAGCGGTCATGGCACTGCGTTTCTTTGATCATATGCAGGTTGACGAAATTGCTTCTCTTCTGTCGGTTTCAGGCGATGAGGTGAGATCACTGCTTGTGTCCGGAAAAGCCGGCATGAGAAACGCCGGTATTCCGATTGAGACGCTGGCAGCACTCTGCGAGCGCGTCAAGCCGGAAAGCATTACGGTAAACGAAATTGTGATTGATGAACCTGCAGCAGAGACAGAAACACCGGCAGCCGGAAGAACTGAGACTTCTTCGGTACAGTACCGTCATGCCAGAAGGGAAGAATCTTCCCGGAAGCCTGCAGCAGAACCGGAGCCGGTAATCAGAGAAGACTCTGAACCGGTGCTTGCGGAACCGGATGAGCCGGAACAGCCGGCTGTCAGTCCGGCTGCAGAAGTACAGCCGGTCATTGCCGAACCGGAAGAGATACCGGAAGCAGAAGTTCGTGAAATAAAGAATACAGAAGAGGTCAGAGAGATGCCGGCACGCAAAAAGAAAAAGTCACATGTACTGCTTAAGAGCATCATAGCCATTCTGCTGGGAGCTCTGGCTGCTGTCGGTCTCTATGCATATCTGTTCATGAATAAGCCGAAACCGGCTGTCTCAGCGAAGCCTGCAGCATCTGCCGAAACCGAAAAAACGGAAGAAACAGCCGAAAAGCCGGCAGAGAATACATCCGAGACAAAGCAGGAAACATCACAGACTTCTGAACCGGCTGAAAAGCCTGCCGAAACACCGGCTGAAACACCGTCCGAACCGGAAAATACGAACGATGTCATCGGTACAGCTGAAGTCATCGTTGATGAACTGCGTATCAGAAGCGGTTCCGGAACCGGATTCGAGGAAGTGGATGTTGCCCCGTACGGTGCCGTATATGATGTCTATGAAGCAAGAGGAGACAGCCAGTATATGTGGTACCGCATCGGTGATGACATGTGGATTGCCGATTCTGAAGGCAGCTGGATCACTTTCACACCGAAAAACTGAAAACAGTGAAAAGACTTCGTAACCGGAGTCTTTTTTCTGTATACTTTTGATGGATATGGACGAACTGAAAGATATACATGACAGGGCCAGACAGGAACATGTGCCGATCATGAAGGATGACGGCATGGCGTTTCTGCTGAAATATCTGCGCGAGCATGAAAACATCCGGGATATCCTGGAATGCGGCACGGCCGTCGGCTATTCGGCGATCCGGATGGCGGAAGTGCGCTGGGACATGCAGATTGATACACTGGAGATTGATCCGGCAATGTATGAAGAAGCGTGCCGGAACATTGAAATGCGCGGTCTGCAGGACAGGATTCACTGTCATTTATGCGATGCGGCAGATTTTGTGACCGACAGGATCTATGACCTGATTTTTGTGGACGCCGCAAAATCACAGTACCGCCGCTATCTCGAACATTTCTGCCGCAATACCATGCCGGGTTCCGTCTTCATTTTTGACAACCTGAATTTTCACGGAATCGTTGATGATCCGGCACTGTCAGGCAACCGCGGAACACTGCAGATGACGAGGAAAATAAAAACGTTCAGGGAACATCTCCTGAACGATGACCGTTTTGAGACGAAATTTTATCCTGAAATCGGCGACGGTGTTGCGGTCGCCAGAAAAAAATAAAAAACTGTTCCTTATCCGAGGAACAGTCCGGTGAAGAGTGAATTCAGAAGGCTGATGACAATGCTGAGGAAGACAGCAGAGCCGAAGGTTTTGATATGTGCTCCGTCGGTCAGCCTGAATGCGAGAGTCAGGACAAAGCCGTTGATGATCAGACCGAAAATACCGAGAGTCATGACTGTGATCGGGAAACCGAGGAACATCAGGATCGGCTGTATTGTACTCTGCAGCAGTGTCAGAACGAGTGACAGGAACAGCATCGGCAGGACACCGTTGAAATTCACATTCTTAGAAAAATTGTTTACGACAAGCAGGGAAAGAAATGTAATTCCCGCTGTTGCGAGATAATCTGCCATAATAAACCTCCTATGAAAGAGGACATCTTCGGATGTCCTCTGCTACTATAGTACTATTTTTATCAGTGGCGGAAACTTCCGCTGTGGTGGGA
>CAMNGB010000093.1 GCA_946537835.1 uncultured Erysipelotrichaceae bacterium | reverse complement strand
TCGAATTATCATAATTATTAGAGATATATTGATTCCTGATTCTTTCATCATTATACTGCATCTGCCTGCCGGATAACATGCAGGAATGCTGCGGGCAGTCCTGACGGAAAAAGACTCCGGCAGATTCTGCCGGAGCCATATGCTATGTTTCAGCTGTTTTCTGCGTAGATCTCGCAGAGCCTGATCAGGATTTCAACATTCTTTTCCATCGACTGCACCGGCACGTATTCAAAACGGCCGTGGGCATTTTCATAGCCGGCACTGAGATTCGGACAGGGCAGACCGCGGTGGGAGAGGGCACTGCCGTCGGTTCCGCCGCGGAACGCAAGACTCTTCGGCTCTATGCCGCAGTCACTGATGGCCTGCTTCAGATAATCGATCATGTAGGGAACGGTGTCGATGACTTCCTTCATGCTGCGGTAGGTTTCATTGATGGTCAGCGTGACCATGCCTTCACCGTATTTCCGGTTCAGTCCGTCGGTGACCTTGCGCAGATATTCTTCACGGATTTCAAACTGGACGGAGCTGTGATCGCGGATGATCATCCGCAGCACTGCCTCCTCACATGATGCATTGCAGCTGATGACATGGAAGAATCCTTCGCGTCCTTCCGTATACTGCGGCTTTTCATAGGCCGGCAGAGCACTCATGAATTCATTGGCAATATCGACAGCGTTGATCATGATGCCCTTGGCTGTGCCGGTGTGGACACTGATACCCTTGATTGTGACGATCGCTTCCGAGGCATTGAATGTTTCATCTTCATAATAGCCGAGCCAGTCACCGTCCAGGGTATAGGCAACCGGGGCACCGAACCGTTCCAGGTCCAGATCCCTGGCCAGTCCGCCGACTTCTTCATCCGGTGTAAAGGCAAGGGCAATCATGCCGTGCCTGACTTCCGGATGTGTGCAGTAGTATTCGGCCATGGTCATGATCGCGGCAATGCTTGCCTTGTCATCACCGCCCAGCAGGGTCGTGCCGTCGGTCAGAACCAGATCCTGGCGGATATAGTTTTTCAGGTTCGGAAAGTCGGAGACCTTCATGATGATATTCTGTTCCTGATTCAGAACGATATCGCTGCCGTCGTAGTCCTTCAGCAGCCACGGCTTTACATCTGTTCCCGAAGCATCCGGGGCAGTATCCATATGGGCCACAAAGCCGACTTTCTTTGCGTCATGATCAAGATTGGAGGGAAGGATGCCGTAGACAACGCATTTTTCTTCATCCAGATATACGTCGGAAACACCGATCTTTTCCATTTCCTCTTTCAGCATTTTTGCCAGATCAAACTGTTTTGCCGTTGTCGGCACACAGGTGACACCGGGTTTTGACTGGGTATCGACCTTCGCATAACGAATCAGGCGTTCCAGCACGCCGTCATAAAATTCACTCATAGTTTCATTCTCCTGCTTTCCGAAATTATATCACGAATGGTAATATAGGAATGTTCGAGGAAAAAAATTATGGCCAAGTTATATTTCTATTACGGCGCCATGGGCAGCTCCAAGACAGCCAATGCCCTGATGGTCGCATACAATTACAGCGAAAGAGGGCAGAAGACACTTCTGGCCAAGACCAATATCGATACCCGTGACGGTTCCCATACGATCCGCTCCCGCATCGGTCTGGAGCGGGAATGCATCCTGCTTTCCGATCTCTGTGCAATGAAGGATGAGGAAGTAAAGGAATTTGATGCGGTGATCGTCGATGAGATCCAGTTTGCCTCAAAGGAACAGATCGATCATCTTGCCTATATCGTCGATTACCTGGAAGTGCCGGTGCTCTGCTACGGTCTGCGCACCGATTTCCAGCTGAATCTGTTTGAAGGCAGTGAAAGACTTCTGGCAGTGGCCGATGAGATCAAGGAAGTCAAGACCATGTGCTGGTGCGGCCATAAGGCAACCTGCAATGCCCGCTACAACAGGAACGGCATTGTGCGTGAAGGCAGCCAGGTCATGCTGGGGGCCAATGACGAATATATCGCTCTGTGCCGCAAACACTTTCTGGAAGGAAAGCTGTACGGTCCGGAGGAACCTGTCGGCGCAGAATAGGATCCCGGATGTATTCCGGGTTTTTTTCTGCTATAGTGAAAGCAGGAAAGAGTGTTATGAATATAATCCAGATCATCTGCAGTACGGCCTATGTGATCCTGGGAATCATTGACTGTCTCAATGCCGAAACGGGAAAGAGCCGTTTTGCCAAACCGCTGCTGATGCCGTGTCTGATCATGGTGCTGATGCAGAGCAGGGAACCGCATATGCTGATTGCGGCCGGACTGTTCTGCGGCTGGCTCGGGGACATTGCCCTGATGTTCCACGGAAAGAAGGCGTTTATCGCCGGACTGACGGCATTTCTGTGCGGCCATATCTTCTACAGCATATGCTTTTTCGTCATGCCGCAGGCTTCACATATGCTGTATGTTTTCCCGGCACTTCTTTTCTATGCCCTGATCAGCAGGATGATCCTGCCGAAACTGCTTCCGCTTGTCAGGGGAAAGCTGAAAGTGCCGGTGACGGTCTATACCTTTGTCATCCAGTTCATGTCATTCTGTGCCTTTCTGTATGATCTGGCACTGCCGTCAGCCGGCAGGCACATGATCCTTCTCGGCAGCCTGTTCTTCATTGTCAGTGATACGATCCTTGCCTTCTGCAAGTTTACCGGACACCGCCAGCACTACGTCATGGAAACCTATCTGGCAGCCCAGGCACTGATCTGCTTCGGATATCTGATTCATATCGGCTGAAAAAAACCGTCCCGGCAGGGACGGCATTTTCTTACTTGGGATGATAGAGCTTTTTCTGCTGGTAGACCGGGTCAAAGGTGACATTGACACCGAGCTTGCGGAAGACATTGGCATCTTCCAGCGGCAGGATGACGGTCGAATGTGCTTCCGATCCCCGCAGCTTGTTCAGCTGGGCCATTGCCTTTGCGGCATTGGCATTCGTCTTGGCGGTAATTGCCAGGGCGATCAGCAGCTCGTCACTGTGCAGGCGCGGGTTGTGGTTGCCGAGGTTGTTGATCTTCAGATCCTGGATCGGCTTGACATATTCCGGTTCGATCAGATGCACTTCCTTGTCAATGCCGCCGAGGGCCTTGATGGAATTGATGATGACGGCAGCGGAAGGACCGAAGAGAGAAGATGTCTTGCCGGTTACGATGCGTCCGTCAGGCAGTTCGAGAGCCATGGCCGGAAGTCCCGTGTCATGGTTTTTGTTTCGGGCTGTCAGAACCACGTTGCGGCTTGCTTCGGAGACGCCGGTTTCATTCATCAGCAGCTTGATCTTGTCAACGGCAGACTGCTGCAGCTTGTCATTGAAGACATCAGCCTGGGCATTGAAATAGCGGCGGATGATCTCGGCCTTGGATGCTTCCTGGGCAGCTTCATCATCAACGATGCAGAAGCCGACCATGTTCACTCCCATATCCGTCGGTGAACGGTAGGGTGAAATCGTCAGGATGCGTTCGATGATACGGTTCAGAACCGGGAAGATCTCAATGTCGCGGTTATAATTCACGGCTGTTTTGCCGTAGGCTTCAAGATGATACGGATCGATCATGTTGATATCATCCAGATCGGCAGTCGCTGCTTCATAGGCCAGATTGACCGGGTGATGCAGAGGCAGATTCCAGACCGGGAATGTTTCGAATTTGGCATAGCCGGAACGGATGCCGTTTGCGGCATCGTGATACAGCTGGGAAATGCAGGTTGCCATCTTGCCGGATCCCGGACCGGGAGCGGTGACGACGATCAGATTGCGCTCGGTCTGCACATACTGGTTGCGGCCGAGTCCTTCCGGCGAAACGATATAGTCAACGTCGGTCGGGTATCCCTTGATCGGATAATGCAGATAGCTCTTGATGCCGAACTGGTTCAGCTGCGAGCGGAATGAGTCGACAGAAGTCTGATGGGCATACTGGGTAATAACGACACTGCCGACATAAAGATCGAGACCGCGCAGGGTATCGACCAGACGGAATACTTCCTGATCATAGCTGATGCCCAGATCGCCGCGTGCCTTTGCGTGTTCGATGTCATTTGCATTGATGCAGATGATCAGTTCCACTTCGTTCTTCAGTTCGGTCAGAAGCTTGATCTTGTTGTTAGGATCATACCCCGGCAGAACTCTTGAGGCATGAAAATCTTCAAACATCTTGCCGCCGAATTCCATGTAGAGCTTGCCGTCAAACATATTGATTCTATCGAGAATCTTGTTTCTTTGCATTTCGAGATACTGTTCAGAGTCAAATGCTTTTCTTTTCATATACGTAATCTCCCACGAAAGTATAGCAGAAAGATTCATTAATTTGTAATTATGTAATATTATTTTCGGGTACTTATGATGAATCTTGAACAGGAACTGCTGATCCGCCGCTTTCCCGATTTTCAGAAACTGGCGGCGTTCGGCTTTGTAAAAAATGATAACGCATGGCAGTATGAGACGCTGATCGGAGAAGGGGCATTCCGGGTACTGATCACGGTCAGTGAAAACGGCGTGACCGATGGGAAAGTCCTCGATGTTTTCACCGATGAGGAATATGTGCAGGTGAGAACTGCCGGCAGGCGCGGAACCTATGCCGCAAAGATCCGTCAGGATTATCTGCAGATCCTGGAAACAATTGCCCGCGAATGCTTTTTTGAAATACCGTATCTTCTGCCGCAGTCCTGGCGGATCGCCTGTGCCGTCCGGCAGAACTTCGGCCAGCAGGAAACCTTTCCCTTTGCGCGGAAACCGGAATGCCGTGCCTTCGGACAGGAACGGGACAGCTGGTATGCACTGATCCAGCCGGCAGATGCCAATGCACTGCTGATGCGGGAAGGAAAGACGGAAGTGCTGGAAGTCCGCTGCAGTCCGGAAAACAGGGAAGAACTGCTGCAGAGAAAAGGATTTGTCCGGCCGCTGCAGATGAAGAAGGGAAACTGGATCGGCATCATCCTGGAAGAAATGATCGATGATGCAGAGATCATGTCTCTGATCGGGCAGAGCCGGCGCATTGCCGAAGGACGGAATCATATCGCCGAAGGCCGTAAGGAATGGGTCTATCCCGCCAATCCCAGATACTTCGATCTGGATCACGGATTCTCCGTATCCGATCAGCTGTACTGGAAACAGAGCTCGAAAGTCAGGGTCGGTGATCTTGTCTATCTGTATTACGGCATGCCGTTCGGAGAGATCCGCTATCTGTGCGAAGTGACAGAGGCGGATATTGTCAATCAGGGAAGAGATGACGGTCCGATCCGCATGGAGACACTGATGCGCATCCGGCGCCTGAAATTCTTCGGATCGCATCTGCTGAACAGAAGCCTTCTGAAGAAATACGGATTTACCAATTTCCGCGGTCCCCGGTACATGACGCGGGAACTGAAAGATAAGATCGAAGAACTGTACGGAAAGATAGAGGTGTGACATGAGTGAAACCGTCAGAGAAAGAAATACGATGGATCCTGTATATATGTGGGATCTGAAGAAGTTTTATGAAAGCGATGAGGCATGGGAGGAAGAACTGAAGACAGTGGATGCGGCCATTGCCGAAGCGGCTGCCATGGAGGGAAAGCTTGCATCAGCGGAAAATGTCCGCACGGCACTGGAGAAAGACCGTGACCTGCAGCGGCTGATTGCCAACCTGTCCGGCTATGCCATGCTGCGCAGAAGCGAGGACAACCGCAGTGCCGCAGGCATTTCGATGTACAGCCGTGTATCGTCTGCAGCCGCCGGGGCAGCGGCAGCGGTATCATTCCTGGAACCGGAGATCCTGGCCCTCGATGAAGATGTGCTGAAGGAAATGATCAGCGATGAATCAATGAAGGAATGGAAGTTTTACCTGCAGGACCTGCAGCGGCAGAAGGCACATATGCTGAGCGGCCGGGAAGAAATGATCCTGGCGTCCTTTGCGGAAGCGTTCGCTGCACCGTCCAGAGCTTCGGAAGCACTGATGGACGCCGATCTCATCTTTGAAGATGCCCTCGATTCGGAAGGGAACCCGCATCAGGTGACCGGACTGAATTTCATTCTTCTGCAGAATGATCCTGACCGGACACTGCGTGAAAATGCCTTCCGTTCGTTCTATAAGGGTTACCGCACCCATATTCATACCCTGGACGCAACGTTTGCCGGCATGGTGGCCCAGGCAGTGAGTGAAGCCAGACTGCGCGGCTATGAAAGTTCCCGGCAGATGGCACTTGCCGCAGATGCAATTCCGGAAGAGGTCTATGACACGCTGATCGGCACCATCCATGAACATATGGATATCATGCACCGCTATGTACGGCTGAGAAAGCGTCTGCTGAAACTGGACGAACTGCATTACTATGATGTCTATACACCGCTGATCAGAACTGCTTCAAAGCGCTATACCTACGAGGAAGCACAGCAGATGGTGCTCAATGCCGTAAAGCCTCTGGGCGAAGAATATCAGAATGCCGTAAAGAAGGCATTTGCCGAAAGATGGATCGATGTCTATCCGAATCTCGGCAAGACCGGCGGTGCCTATTCAGCCGGCACCTATGATTCCGTTCCCTACATTCTGACCAATTTCAGCGGCACGCTGGACAGTGTCTCAACGATCGCCCATGAAATGGGACATTCCATGCATACATGGCATACCAACCGCACCCAGCCGTTCCAGTATTCGGACTACAGCCTGTTTGTGGCAGAAGTTGCCTCGACCGTAAACGAGAATCTTCTGATCGAACAGCTGCTGCAGGAGGACTCGGATCCGGCCTGCCGGCTGGCTCTGCTGAATCAGTATCTGGAAGGCTTCAAGGGAACTGTCTACCGGCAGACCATGTTTGCGGAATTTGAAAAGGAGGCACATGCCATGGCTGAAAGGGGCGAATCACTGGATGCCGATACCCTGTGCAGCCTTTATGAAAAACTGATCCGTCAATATTTCGGCGAAGATCTGGTCATTGATGAAGAAGTGCGCTACGAATGGGCCCGGATCCCGCATTTCTACATGCTGTTCTATGTCTATGTCTATGCGACCGGATACTGTTCGGCAGTCGCTCTTTCGGAGAAGATTCTCAAAGAGGGCGAAGAAGCCGCAGGGCGCTATCGTGAATTTCTCTCAATGGGCTCTTCTGCCTATCCGATCGATGAACTGATTCATGCCGGTGTCGATCTGCGCACGGCTCAGCCGCTGACGGCAGCACTCCGTAAATTTGCCCGGGTTCTTGATGAAGCCGAAAAGACGGCAGATCAGCTCGGACTGTAAAAAATAAAAAAAACTTCCTGATCTGAGTGATCGGGAAGTTTTGCCTTTTCAGATGAACATTGCGAACAGGTTGGCA
>CAMNGB010000092.1 GCA_946537835.1 uncultured Erysipelotrichaceae bacterium | reverse complement strand
CAGCATGATATCCAGGATCCAGAGATGAACATCATCATCGGAAGTGTGCGGATATGCTTCATCAAAAGACACAAAACTCTTGACTTCGTACCCTTCCTTTTCAAGATATCTCTTTACCAGTTCATTCAGATCTTTTTCATCTTCAACGATACCAATTACTTTTTTCATAACTATCACCAGTTTCATTTTACCATGCGTCTGCAGTCTAAAAAAGAAAAAGCAGATTTTCATCTGCCTTCTCAGTCATTGTTGGAATCCGAGGCGCCGCTGTTATCGGAATCGGAATTGCTTTCGCCAAGCACATTCAGTTCATACAGCGATTCATTCAGCGAATATCTGACAAGTCCGCCGGTCGGCTGATCCACCTGAAGCTGGAACTGCTGCAGTCCCGGCTGGGCATCCTTCATATCGACATAGACATTGATATCCGATGTCACGACCGCATCCACATTTTCCTTTGTGCCGAAAACGGTTACCGAGGTTGTGGTCTTGTTGTCGGGCTGGGATGCCTTGTAATTGTTTACGTTGTTGCGGTAATTGATCGGTATGCCGGTAATTTCCTTGGAGATGCCCTCCCCGAGGGTGATCGACATTGTGATCTGGTTGATATTCGAACTGTTGACGCCGGTCGGCAGTACGATCGGGCGCAGGATCGTTGAATCCTTGTTGATGGTAGCCGCATTGAGGGTAACGATAACCCTGTCAATGCCGCTCAGAACCGTTTCACTGCCGTAGATCGTAACCGACTGCTGATCGGTGGTAATGGATGCGATTGCCTTGCCGTCGGGAATTTCACCGGTGACCTGCACTTCGATCGGCACCGTCTTGTTCGGGGATGTGACCGGAACGCTGACATGAACGGTATCAGGCACGATATCAGCCTGCACCGGATAGCCGTCGGCATTGTAGGCAACCAGTCTGGCATCCTGTTCAAAATTGTCAGCCTTGCCTGAGACATCGATCAGAGCCTTGACAAAGGCGATGGAGTCAAGCGTGTCCTTGGAGGCACGGACATTGATCTTGGTGTATTCGAATTCAGGCTGGCCGATCGAATAGATCGATTCCATGCCCGTCTGGTTGATAAAGTCATATGACAGGTCAAACTGCCGGGTCGTCTTTTTCTTCAGAACGACGGTCACGGTAGACGGTTCGACAACGACCGTGACATTGTCGCCGAAGCCTTCACCGCTCAGTCTGACATCATGCTGTCCTTCCGTCAGTCCTTCCAGATTGGCTATGACCGTGCCGCCGGAAGACAATGCGTTGGTAACATTCGCTGCATCACCGGTGACTGTCACATTGGCAGTTGCCGGCAGACCGCTCAGTTCAAATGTATCGGTATTGTAGCGGGCTGCGACCGGCACATTGCTCAGAGGACGGGCATAGCGCAGTGTAGAGGTATAGGAAGCAACCATTGTGTTGTAGTTATAGACGGCATACAGAATGACCGCCAGCACCAGGGCAACGATCTTGCTGTATTTCTGATTGAAGATGATCTTGTCAAAGAAGCCGGAGAACCAGCGGAAGATGCGGAACAGGCCGCTTTCCATATTGCGGTAGGTATTGGCTACCTTCTGGGACTGCTCGGCAATGCGGTTGGCAAGCTCGGTCTTGCTGCGGGATTCTTTCTCATCCAGAAAATCATTTTTCTTTTCTGTCACTGCCGGTCACCTCCTTCCTCATCAGTGATGACCTGATGCGCGGAGGTATCCGCGAGCTGATCGATCATATCAAACTGACGATCCAGTTCACCGTCAAAGCCGACAACCCGGGAAACATCGATGCGGGATGTATCCGGAGTCTGAGCCGGCTCATTTTTTGAAGTGCGCAGACGCTTCACGGATGCTTCTCTGGCAGCTCTGACTTCTTCCGGTGTCATACGCTTCTGTGCCGATGCCCCGCTGTTTTCTTCATAGCCTGCAGGCAGCCGGCGCTTCTGCTGTTCCGGATAGCTCGGCTTGACCCGTTTCTTCTTGTGCGGCAGCTTGATCTCTGCCTTTTCGGCTTCCCTGTCAGCCTGGCGGTGGATTTCCGCTGTGCTCAGGGCCGGACGGATCTCCAGCACTTCCTCTTCCACGGCAGCTTCATTGGCAGCCGCCAGTTCGGCTTCCTCTTTGGCTTTGTCTTCCTCCTGTCCGACAATCGGCGAAACATTGCTGTCCTGTTTCCTGACTGCCAGTTTTGAGAACATGCCCTTCTTTTCGGTGCTGTCCGGCTGCCGGTCATCGATCACGACACTGCCGTAGGTTTCCCTGGCCGATCCGGCACGCACTTCCGTATTCTCGCCGCAGATGACCCTGAGCAGATAATTGCGCAGTTCCTCGCGGTCGACAACGATCAGCTTGCCGGCTTCGGCAATCGAAACATTGCCGGTTTCCTCACTGACAACGATCGTCACGGCATCGGTGATCTCACTGATGCCGATCGCCGCTCTGTGACGGGCACCGTAGCGGGAAGGCAGTTCCATATTGGTCGGCGGGAAATACGCCGAGGCACAGGCAATCTTGTCACCCTGGATGATGACAGCTCCGTCATGAAGCGGTGTCGATGTGACAAAGATCGACGTCAGCAGTTCGGCTGTGACATCGGAATTCAGACGGGTTCCGGTCTGGATGAAGTCTTCCAGCGAGTGGCCCTGTTCGATTGAAATCAGGGCACCGGTCTGATCCTTGCTCAGCAGCATGACGGCGGTAACGATATTATCCACCAGGTTTTCCCTTTCGTTTCCGGTCAGGGTCGTGATCCTGGAGAATACATTCGATTTGCCCATCTTTTCAAGCAGGGAGCGGATCTCCGGCTGAAAGATGATAATGATGGCAAGCAGACCCCAGTTGATAAACATATCAGCCAGGTACTGCAGAGTTTTCAGACCGAGGATCTTGGCCAGACCGTCAATGACAACGATCACCATGATTCCCTTGAAGATCTGAACCGTACGGGCATTGTTACGGATAATTCTTAAAGCATAGTAAAGAATCAGCCATATGATAAAAATATCCAGAAACATGACTGTGATATTTTTGATAGTCTCGAGCGAGATATTGAGGTTATATGCGGACAAACGAAAACCTCCTTTCAAAAATCATCCATAATTATAACATAACACCCCTGCCTTACCGCATGGAAATACGGAGGGGTGCGGTCAGTTTTCTTCAGTTCTTTCCTGTTTTGTGTCACAATGCGGATAAAGAAAAAACAACGGAGGATCCGATTATGGAAAAACTGATTCAGGAACTGATTTCCCTGCCCGGCGCATGCGGTCAGGAACATGCCGTCATCAGGTATCTGTATGAACGGCTCAAGGATCAGGTTGATGATTGTCATATCAACGGTCTCGGTGACCTGATCGTTACCAGGAAAGGAGCATTTGACGGACCGGTGCTGGCCGTCAGCGCCCATACCGACGAAGTCGGCTTCATTGTCAAGAAAATCGAAAAGAACGGTCTGATCCGCTTTGAGAAACTCGGCGGTCACGACGACCGTATCCTGCTTTCGCAGAAAGTCATCGTTCACGGCGCGAAAGGCCCATGCCCGGGTGTCATCGGCACCATCAGCGCCCACATGCAGAGATTTGACAACACTTCCCTGATCCGCAATTACCGTGAGATGTACATTGACATCGGTGCCGAGGATGCCGATGAAGTCCGGGAAATGGGTGTTTCCGCCGGTGATCAGATCACCTGGGACACTGTCTTTACCAGATGCGGCAGAAACCGTGCCTACGGCCATGCCTTTGACGACAGGTGCGGATGCGCTGTCCTTGTCAAGGCAATCGAAAATACCGACTTTTCGAAAGTGCACGGCACTCTGACCGCCATCTTCTCCACCCAGGAAGAAGTCGGTCTGCGCGGGGCTGAAGCTGCCGCCGCATCGATCAAAGCCGATGTAGCACTGGCAGTCGATACAACTGCCGTCAGTGATACTCCGGAAGCGATGATGGACAATACGCTTGCCCTCGGAGCCGGAGCCGGCATCAAGATCATGGATTTCTCGCTGCTGGCATCCAGGGCCGTCTGGACATTCATGCGCGATATTGCCGAAGAAAACGGCATTCCCTATCAGCTCGAGATCTTTACCGGCATCGGCACGGATGCCGGTGCCCTGCACCAGGCGGCCGGCGGTGTCCCCTCCGGAGTCATTTCCGTTCCTTCCCGCTATGCCCATTCAAGCATTGAGATGATCGACATGCGGGACTTCGAAAACTGTGAAAAACTGCTGGAAGCCTTCCTTTACGGCATGAAGGACAAATCGCAGTTCGCCTTTATCTGACAGGAGACATTCTGCCATGAAGATTTACTGCGTCTCAGCCGGTGATTATGACCGGCATGCAAAAAAACTTCAGGCCCTGCGTCTGAAAGGCAATATGATCCTGCTGTACGGCGACTGCAGCCGGACATGCATGATGCGGGAACATTACCGCAAGGCCAATATCTTTGCGGCTGACAACGGCGAATTTGTCTTCAGCGGATGCCGCAGCCTGTATGATGTCCGCTCGGCCTTTCTTGAAGAGACGCTGCAGGTTCTGAAGAAGCACAATGTAAGCTATGCGTTCCGCACCGAGGATCCTTCCGCCTGCGGCGGCACCGTTGACCTTGCGGTCAGCGATCCTTCGCTGCCGAATGACACCTATACCTATCTGGTCAGATTTTCCGGTGCAGAAGAAAAAGATGCCGTACAGGCAGAATGCCTGCCCTGGTGCACCTTTCACTTTCTTGACGGTCTGACCGCCTATCTGATTTTCAATGACAGCAGTCCCCGCAGCTGTCTTGCAGCGGTTCAGAAAGCCACCGGAGTCCGGGAAGAAGACATCATCTTTGCGGATGAATTATCTGACTGAACCATTGATGAGACGGATCAGGTTTTCGGCCTGGCGGATGCCGTCCACGGCACTCGAGACAATGCCGCCGGCATAGCCTGCCCCTTCCCCGCAGGGGAAAAGACCGTTCAGGCTTTCCGATTCACCGGTATCTGTCCGGATCACCCTGATCGGAGAAGATGAACGGGATTCCATGCCGACCATGATGCCGGCGCTGATGAAGCCGGGAATCTTGCGGTCAAAGTTTTCGAATCCTTCCGCCATGGCATTGCCTGCCTCTTCCGAAAACAGGCTGTGCATGTCAAAGGATACCGTACCGAGCGGATATGTTGATTCGGCAGCAAACTGCTTCGTCTTCTGATGCTTCAGATAATCCTGAATATTCTGTGAAGGAGCCATGGCACCTGTCTGCCAGGCTCTTTTTTCGAGTTCTTTCTGAAAGGCAAAGCCGTCCATGGCATTGCCGCGGAAGAAATCTTCCTTGGGAATCTGCACAAGGATCGCACTGTTGGCATTGCGGCCGTCACGCTGTGAATAGCTCATGCCGTTGACTGCCAGGCTTTCCGCTGCCGTGGCGGCAGGAATGACAATGCCGCCGGGACACATACAGAAAGAATAGACACCGCGGCCGCAGGAAGAACGGAATGCCAGCGAATAGCTGGCTGCCGAAAGAGCCGGATGACCGGCATAGTCTCCGTACTGACAGCGGTCGATCAGTTCCTGCGGATGTTCCACCCTGACACCTGCCGCAAAATCCTTCGGGATAATGCGGATTCCCTTTTCCTGCAGCATCTCATAGGTTTCGGAGGCACTGTGACCGAGGCAGAGAATGCAGGCATCGGCAGGAATTCTGCCGCGGTTTGTGATCACGGCCTGCAGTTTCCCGTTTTGAACTTCAATATCATCCATCCTCGTTTCAAAGCGCACCTCGCCGCCCAGCGATATGATCTTTTCACGGATCTTTCTGACAATGACCTGCAGGCGGTCGGTTCCGAGGTGCGGGCGGGCCTGATAGGCAATTGCCGGATCGGCTCCGGCTTCGATCAGTTCACCGAGAACCTTATGGATTCTTTCATCCTTGATCCTGGTCGTCAGCTTGCCGTCGGAGAATGTTCCGGCACCGCCTTCGCCGTACTGGACATTGCTGTCGGGATCGGGCACACCGTCACGGAAGTACTGTTCAATATCCCGGCTGCGCTCTTCCACCGGTTTTCCGCGCTCGATGATCAGCGGCTTCAGTCCGCTTTCGGCAAGGATCAGGCCGGCAAACATGCCGGAAGGTCCAAAGCCGGCAACGACCGGTCTCTGTGCCGGCGTTCTTTCTGCCTTCAGGGCATGATAGACATGCTTTCTGCCTTCGCTGACATCCTTGCGCCGCAGGTATTTTTCTTCGTTGCGCACTTCAGCCAGAACGGTATACGAAAAGTACAGTTCTGCCCTGCGGGCATCCAGTGATTCTCTTTCGATTTCAAAGGAAAGGATATCATCCGGGCGGCAGTGCAGCCTGGCTGCAATATGTTCGCGGCTGAGTGTTTCCCCTGCCGTGCATCTGATCTGACTGATTTTCAGCATCCTGAGCGCTCCTGTATCATTTTCTGCATCTTACGTGAACATCGGCCTGACGTCAAATATACTTTTATAATATATAACTTAAATAAATAATTGTGCATTTGCACATTCAATATATGATATGATGATGGTACTAAAGGAAAGGGTGTTTTTGTTATGGTTAAACTTAGTGCCAGCGGTGTCGCAAAGATCAATGAGATCTGTGACCGCTATGTCAACGAACCGACGCCGCTCATGATGATCTTAAGCGACATTCAGAATGAATATGGCTACATTCCTTTGGAAGTTCAGGAACTGGTTTCCAAGAAGACCGGAATCTCAGTTGCTGAAATTTACGGTGTAGTCACCTTCTATTCGTTCTTCTCCCTTACGCCAAAGGGAAAGTACGTTATTGGATGCTGCCTCGGAACAGCCTGCTATGTCAAAGGCGCACAGCAGGTCATCGACAAATTCTCCGAAATTCTCAGCATCAAACCCGGAGAAACTTCTGCAGACGGCCTGTTTACACTTGATGCACTCCGCTGCATCGGTGCCTGCGGTATTGCTCCGGCAGTCAGCATCAACGGAACTGTATATCCGAAGATGAGTGTGGATCAGGTCCCGAAGATTATTGACGAATACAAGTCGAAGGAGGCTGCCGCATGATTGCAACAGTCGAAGCATTAAACGACAGAATCTCTGTACTCTCTGCTGCTCTTGACAGCAAGATCAAGGGAACTGACGGCAAACGTCATATCGTCCTCTGCGGCGGTACCGGATGCCTCTCCTCCCACTCAGATGAAATCAAAAAACGTTTTGAAGAAGTACTGGCCGAAAAAGGTCTGGCTGACAGAGCCACCGTCAACATCGTCGGCTGCTTCGGATTCTGCTCACAGGGTCCGTTCGTAAAGATCTATCCGGAAGATACACTGTACCG
>CAMNGB010000091.1 GCA_946537835.1 uncultured Erysipelotrichaceae bacterium | reverse complement strand
AGATCGTCTTGAAAGCCACCCCGGCCCAGCCGGCCTCAAAGGCCCTCGCACACATGTCGTAGGTGCTGGCAACGACGGATGATGACAGCAGGAACGGATTTTCCAGCGGCACACCGCAGAGATCGGTGCGAAGTCTGTCTTCATTTTCCGGCGCGCTGATTTCCAGTTTCGATTTTACTTCTTCATGGAGACGCATCATCAGCCTGCGGATATCCACTTCCCCGGATCTGACACATGCCTTTTCACAGTCACCTTCACAGGCCTGACACGGCAGTTCATCCGGCAGCCGGAGGGCTGCACCTTTTTCATTATCAAACCATATACTGCGCAGAGCGGCGGCGGGGTCCAGTCTGCCGCAGGCTTTTGTGCACGGTGCATCATGGCACAGTGTGCACTTTAAAAGATCTGAGCGATACAGTGTCCTTTCAATCATATATGTGATCCTCGACATTCTTCTGTTACCTTAATCGTACATGATGACGGGAAATAACACCAAATAAAATTTGCATGAAAGAAACCAGCTCCGCCGGATCAGAAAAAAAACACACCGCCCTTTGGCAGTATGCTATGCATGCAGGTTATGAATAGAACATGTTCAGTCCGATGAAGAGAGGTATCAGACTGACAAGTCCGACCGCGATGCCGATCTTCCGCATCTTCTTCAGATTGGAAATCGTTTCTTCCGATTCCGACTTCCAGTCGGCATTGCTATTGAAAGGATCGATCATGGCATAGGCTGCCACTTCGAAGAATACCGAAAAGATTACTATGAAATTTGCCATGTTTACCTCTTTACCACATCAGGCAGCCGCAGTGCGGACAGCGTTTTCTTTCTCTGGTGACTGTAAAGCCGCATTCCGAACAGTCGCATTCCGGCAGCGAGACATAGCCGCCCCAGTAGGTCTCATCTTCCCTTTTATGATGGATCCAGTGCGGCGCTCTCTCTTTGATCGCAGCCAGCGAGGAACTGTTCTTTTCAATGCGTATACCGTTTCTCTTCTTTTCTTCACTCATAGGAAACTGTACCCTCCTTCTGTCAGCTGTCACATCATCGGCATAAGAACGATGAACATGAGCAGCAGCCATCCGGCCAGGAAAATCAGCGCATGCTTCTTTTCGGCATGAATGGCAATATATTCCCGGATCAGTGCACTGGGCCAGAAATAGTATGCGACATGGCTGCCGATACCGGTGCAGTTCAGCCCAATCCTGCGGGCGTAGCGCAGGGCCCTGTATACATGATAGTTGCTGGTGACGATGGCAATGTATCTGCCGCCGCCCCTCTCGTCAATGATCTTCTTGGAATTGACAAGATTCTCGTAAGTTGTTCTTGAAGCATCTTCGGGGATGATCGCTTCTTCAGGAATTCCCTTTTCGATCATATACCGTTTCATTGCCTCTGCTTCCGATATTCTTTCATCATTTCCTTTGCCTCCGGAAGGAATCATGTACGGCTTTGTCGGGTCCTCATGATAGACACGGATCGCCTTGTCCACGCGGTCGGATAAAAGCTTGGTGGGATACATCCCTTCTCTCAGTCCTGCCCCGAGAACAATGACATAGTCAAAATCACGGCGGAGGGGAATGATCATCAGAAAGATACAATAGAACATGAACATCAGAAATGACAGTGATGCATAGATGACGGTCGCACCGACCGCTGCAGAAGCCATGGCAAAAATCCTGCTTTCGGGACGGTCGGAATAAGGCGTCATCACCGCCATGAACGTGGCAATCTCCCCGACTTCCACGACAATGCCGAGGATCAGCGACAGAAGATGTGCAGGTGCTGCCCCTTCTCTTCTGATCATAACGATTCCGTTCCAGACCAGGAATATCGGCACCAGCAGCAATGTAAAATAAATCACAGAAATGCCCAGGACGAACGTATTGTTGCCTGCCGTCAGCAGTCCGACGATCATTGTCGCTGCCAGTGCCAGAAACAGCAGAAGACAGTTGCGGTATCTGCTTCTGTCGCGGCTGAAGGCATAGAAGAATACAGCCCATAATACGATCACCAGAAAATACTGCATCATGCCTCCTTCCGTTTTCTGCCCTGCCGGCAGTACTCCTTCATCATAGCAGAAAATGCAATGCGGCGCTTCGCTGCCGGAAAAAGAGATTGTGCATACATGATGCGGTTTTCTTTTCAGTGAATATGGTACATCACAAAAAACGTCTCCGCCGCCTGCGGAAACGTTCAGAGATTCTTATGTTTTTCGTGACAGATCTTTGTAAAAGGACACCTGCCGCATTCGGGATTTCTGGCATGGCAGAGATATCTTCCGAAAAAGATCATCTGATGATGGGTTCTGCTCCACCGTTCCTTCGGAACCTTTTTCTTCAGCTTGCGTTCAATGATCTCGGGAGTATCTTTCTGATAACACAGTCCGAGACGCTTCGAAATTCTTGTCACATGCGTATCCACTGCCAGGGCAGGAACGCCGAAGCATTCGCTCTGAATGACATTGGCACATTTCCTGCCGACTCCGGGCAGTGATGTCAGGCTTTTCATGTCGGAAGGAATTTCACCGTCAAAGCGTTCGGTGACACCTCTGGCAAAGCCCTGGATGGATCTGGCCTTGGCCCGGTAAAGTCCGAGCGAGCTGATCAGCTGTTCGATTTCTTCCCTGTCACCTTCCGCCAGTGCCTGAATCGTCGGATATTTTTCAAACAGAGCCGGCGTGACACGGTTGACGGAAGCGTCCGTCGTCTGGGCGGAAAGAATCACAGCAACTGCCATTTCATAGCTGTTCCTGTGATCCAGTTCACAGTGGGCATCGGGATACAGCTGTTCAAGATGAGAGAGAATCTCTTCGACACTCATCCGTTCCATATCAGCCCTCTTCGATCTGCTGCAGTGTCAGACCTTTGTTTTTCCAGTCCGAAAGGATTCTGTCAATATAGGCAACATTCAGCTTCTGATAGGCGCTGGCTTCGCGCAGAGCATAGATGATCATCTTCTTGTCCGTCGTCCGGTTCCAGTCTGAAATCTTTTCCATTTCCTGATTGCTCAGAGGCCTTCCGAACTCACCTTCAAAGACCGAGAACAGTGAAGAGTCCAGGATCCGTTCGCTGCGGGCGACATCGGTTTCAAACATGCCGTTCAGCGAAAAGCAGACATTGGCAGCGGAAGCTCTGATTTCCAGATATTTCTTGGCGCAGAGCACTGAGATCGTGCGGTCCACCTCATCCAGACTCATGCCGGTCTTCCGGTGCAGTGTCTCCATTGAGATCGGTTCATGATGCTCATTGAGAAAGTCAATCAGCATGACCAGCTGAAACTCATTGCTGTCAAGGCCGAGCAGCTGGCAGTTCTCCAGGATCCAGTCCCGGTGATTTACAAATTTCTGTTCATACCATTTCATAAAAAATTACCGTGGGTAAGAATCATTATATGGTCAAAACAATTTCTTTTACAACAGAAAAACACCATTGTACAGCTTTTATGGACGGACGTCATGAAGCCGCTATATGCATGCGGCCGCTTCTTTCGGTATAATATCCAATGTCAGGAGTACGACCATATGAATGAACAGCGCAGAGATACATATATGCGTTTTATAAAATATCTGTCTGCTGTCTGTCTCTGTCTGGGGGCGGCAGCCGCAGTCCCTGCTTTTTCCGTGTCCGCGGATTCCGCGGATGAAGAAAAGAGTGAGACGGAAACAGCAATTCTCAACCCTTTCGCCACCGACAACTGGGAAGCGATTCTTTATGATGTCTCAAACGGTCTTCCTTCTTCGGAAGCCAATGACATCGTAAATACTCCGGACGGCTTTATCTGGATCGGTTCCTATTCCGGTCTGGTACGCTATGACGGCAATACCTTTGAACGAATCACATCGGAACAAGGAATTACGAGCGTCAAGACTCTGTATACCGACAGCGTCGGAAGACTGTGGATCGGCACCAATGATCACGGCGTCTTCATGATGGACCGCGGTGAAATCCATCACTGGGATGTCAACAGCGGTCTGGAAGCAGGAACCGTGCGTGATATTCTCGAGGGCAACAGCGGCGATATCTACGTCGCAACGACCGGCGGACTGGCCGTGATCGACAAGGATTTCAACTGCAGCATGTTCAATAATGAAAAGCTGAGTTCCGAGTTTATCATCGAGCTGGAAAGAGGAACCGGAGGCCTGATCTACGGTCTGACCAACAGCGGCGATATCTTCTCCTTCAAGCACGGCAGTCTCATCAGTATCTATGATCATGAGTCCACCGGGATTCCGGAAGGTGTCAGCAGCATCTTCCCCGACCCCGACCATCCCGGTTATATCTATTTTGAAACCAAGAGCAACAAGGTCTACTATGCCAGCATTCTCAACCGTCTCAAGGATCCGGTTGCCTACGATGTCTCACCGCTGTATGAAATCCAGGATTTCACGATGATCGACGGCAGGATCTGGATCTGTGCCCGCAACGGCATCGGTGTCCTGGAAGACGGTGAATTCCGGCTGCTGGAAGACGTTCCGATGAATAATTCCATTGTCAATATGACAACTGACTATGAAGGAAACCTGTGGTTTACTTCTTCCCGTCAGGGCGTCATGAAGATCACGCCCAATCCTTTTATGGAACTGTTCGAAAACAACTACCTGCCCAGCCGGATGGTCAATACGACATGTATGTATGACGGCATCCTGTATGTCGGAACCGACAGCGGACTTGCTGCCTTCCGGGATGATGAACCTGTCAGTGAAATCCCGATCAGCAGTGCCGTGACGGCCGGCGGCAGTGAACTCGAAGTCACAAATCTGCTTGATTACCTCAGTGATGTCCGCATCCGTTCGATCCGCCGTGACAGCAAAGACAGGCTGTGGATCTGCACCTGGCGCAATTCCGGGCTGTTCTGCCTTGACCACGGCGCCTTGACCAAGTATACCGCCGAAGACGGACTGGTATCGGATCAGATCCGCATTGTCTGCGAACTGTCCGACGGCACGATAGCCGCCGCTCATTCCGGCGGCATCAGCCTGATCCGGGACGGTCAGGTTGTCAGGACCTATACGGAAGCCGACGGCATTGCCAATACGGAAATACTGAATGTGACAGAAGGCCTGAACGGCGACATTCTCTGCGGCTCCGACGGCGACGGCATCTATATCATCAAAGATGACGGAATATACCATATCGGCTGGCGCGAAGGTCTGGAATCGGAAAGCATCATGCGTCTGAAGAAAGACGAGAAAAGAGATCTGATCTGGATCATCTCCGGCAATTCGATCGGATGGCTGGATCATGACTACAACGTGACGATCATCAGAAATTTCCCGTTCACAAACAATTTCGATCTCTATGAAAATGATGCCGGCGAAATGTGGGTTCTCTCCAGCAACGGCATCTATACCCTGCCGGCAGAAACCCTGCTCGCCGACCAGAAGGATATGAAATGCATTCACTACACCATTTCCGACGGTCTGCCGAGCATTACGACAGCCAACTCCTACAGTGAACTGACTGCCGACGGAACTCTCTATATGGCTGCCACAACCGGTGTCATCAAGGTCAATATCAATCATGCCTATGACCGGCTCGGCGATACCCGGATCTCCGTTCCCTTTGCCGAAGCAGACGGGGTCATGGTCTACCCGGATGAGAACGGAGTTCTGTATATCGGCAAGGACACCAGAAGGCTGACCATCTATCCGTATGTCTTCAATTATTCGCTGGCAGATCCGGTTGTCACCTACCGTCTGGACGGCTTTGACAGCACCGGCACCACCGTCAGCAGAGTCGATCTGGATCCAGTGGTCTACACCAACCTGGCAGGCGGAACCTATCATTTCATACTTGAGGCTGAGGATATGTCCGGCCAGGAGAGCAGAGGCACATCGGTCACCATCATCAAGCCGAAACATCTGTATGAAGAAGCCTGGTTCTATATTGTTGCGGCAGTTGCCGATATTGCCCTGATTTTCTGGCTCGTGCATCACTTTGTCCGCAGGAACCAGCTGAAGATGGAAAAGAAACAGCAGGAAGAAGCCGAAAAGCAGCGGATCTCGACTGAGCTGAACATGGCAACAAGACTGCAGGCAAGCATGCTGCCGTCAGATTTCCCGCCCTATCCCGACCGCAGGGAATTCGATATCTATGCCATCATGGATCCGGCCCGTGAAGTCGGCGGCGACTTCTATGATTTCTTCCTGATCGACAATGATCATCTCGGACTGGTCATGGCCGATGTTTCAGGCAAAGGCGTCCCGGGCGCCCTCTTCATGATGATTTCCAAGACCATCCTGCAGAGCTGTGCCCAGCTGGGCAGATCACCGGCAGAGATCCTTTCCAAAACCAATGAGGCGCTCTGTTCCAGCAACAAGATGCAGATGTTCGTAACGGCCTGGGTCGGCATCATTGAAATATCCTCCGGCCGGCTGACAGCCGCCAATGCCGGTCATGAATATCCTGTCATACGCCGCAGCGGCAGCAGATTTGAAGTATACAAGGACAGACACGGTCTGGTGCTTGGCGCCATGGACGGTGTCCCCTATCATGAATATGAGATACAGCTGAACAGCGGCGATGAAATCTTCCTGTATACCGACGGCATTCCGGAAGCCATCCGGAAGGACAACGAAGCATTCGGCACCGACCGCATGCTGGAGGCTCTCAACGAAGAAACCGAAGACACGCCGCAGGCAATCCTGAAGAACGTGCGCTCCCGTCTGGACGAATTCACTGACGGTGCCGAACAGTTCGATGATGTGACAATGCTCTGCTTCCGCTACAACGGAAACGCACAGTCCCGTTGCCCTGATACAAAGTGATTTGATACAATAGCATCATGTTAAAAAGAATTCTTTTCACCCTGTTATGTCTGGTCATGATCTACAGCACCGCTGTTGTAGGATACCGCATCTTCGAGCCGAATGCCTTTGATGAAACGGAAGAAGTGAAGACATATCTGGATTATGAAACATTAAAAGATTACATCAAGAGCAGCGGCGACGGTGTTACCCACTATCTGTTCTTCTATTCCCGAAGGAACCAGGACTGTATCTATGTAAAAAATACGGTCATCGCGACAGTGAAAAACGATACCGGTCTGCAGATCGACCGCATGATCGAAACGGTAGATATTACACCGCTGGAAGAACAGCTTCTGACCAACCGTCTGAAAAATGACTGGGGTCTGTCCTCCTATCCTGCCTTTGTCACTGCCCGGACGGAGAACGGTGAAATCGTCATCGACAATTTTATCCAGTATGATCAGAATCATCCGATGCTGGCCAGCGATATCGAAGCCTGGCTGCAGTTGAACGGAATCTATGCAGGACCGGATCAATGATCCGGCCCTTTTTCATAGGCGCCAAAAAAAAACGGGAAGCGATGTGCTTCTCGTTTATTCATGCCTGTGAAGATACGT
>CAMNGB010000090.1 GCA_946537835.1 uncultured Erysipelotrichaceae bacterium | reverse complement strand
ATCGAAGAAGGGGCAGTATGCGACCTCTTTATTTCGGCTGCACCGAAACAGATGAACCAGCTGGATATTTCAAAGGATGCAGAGGCAAATCCCGACCGCCTGGATTTTATTGATCCCGGAACGAGGATCAATCTTCTTGAAAACAAAGTCTGCCTTGTTGTCCCGGATGACAATCCTGCCGGACTGACATCCTTCGATGATCTGGCGGAAAAGCTGCGCAGCGGCGAAATCCTGATGGCCATGGGCAACAGCGACGTGCCGGTCGGTCAGTATACCCAGAAGATCCTGGCTTATTATGAGCTTTCCGAAGAGGAACTGGCCGGTGCCGGCAGGATTTCCTACGGCTCGAATGTCAAGGAAGTCGTGACCCAGGTCAAGGAAAAGAGTGTAGATGCCGGCATTGTCTATGCGACCGATGCATTCTCCGGCAGTCTGACAGTGATCGACAATGCGACAAAAGATATGTGCGGCCAGGTGATCTATCCGGCTGCTGTTCTGAATGACAGCAAGGTTCCGGATCAGGCAAAGGCATTCCTTGCCTATCTGCAGGGTGATGCTGCCATGGCCGTATTTGAGAAGGTCGGCTTCTCGAAAGCACAGTAAACAGCAAGGAGGAGGACAATGGACTGGTTCCCGTTATGGAATTCGATTCGCATCGCCGCGGTCAGCAGCGTGATCGTATTCTTTTTGGGTGTCTTTACAGCCCGGTCCGTTGCCCGTCTTCCCGGTATCGTCAAGGGAATTCTCGATGTCGTTCTGACACTGCCGCTCGTTCTTCCGCCCACCGTCTGCGGATACTTTCTTCTGCTGATTTTCGGAGCCCGAAGACCGCTTGGCATGTTTCTTGCCCGTTACGGCATTTCCTTTGTCATGACCTGGCAGGGCGGAATCCTTGCCTCGGTGCTGGTATCGTTTCCGCTGATGTACCGCACTGCCCGGGGAGCCTTTGAAAGCTACAACCGGGATCTGAGTGCAGCCGGAAGGACCCTCGGTCTTTCCGAGCGCTATATCTTCTGGCATGTCGAGATGCCTTCCTGCCGGCAGGGCATTCTGGCCGGCGTTGTACTGGCCTTTGCAAGAGCACTGGGAGAGTACGGAGCCACCAGCATGCTGATCGGATATACACCGGGACGGACAGCTACCATTTCAACGACCGTCTATCAGATGTGGCGCACCAACAATGATGCCCTGGCATTCCGCTGGGTCATGGTCAATATTGCCATTTCGGCAGCAGTGCTTCTGATCGTCAATATGCTTGAGAAAAAACAGAAGCAGGGGGTGCTGAAATGAGTCTGACGGTAAGAATCAGAAAAAAGCTTTCCCATTTTACGCTCGATGTTTCATTTCAGACCGATGCCGGCTTCACGGTATTTCTCGGAGCATCCGGATGCGGCAAGTCGATGACCCTGAAATGCATTGCCGGTCTGGAAAAGCCGGATGAAGGATATATCGAACTGAACGGCCGGGTGCTGTTTGATTCGCAGAACAAAATCGATCTTTCACCGCAGCAGCGTCATGTCGGCTATCTGTTTCAGAATTATGCCCTGTTTCCGAACATGACCGTCAGGGAAAACATCATGGTCAGCCGTCATAAAGACAGGGCTGAAGCAGAAGCGGAGCTCAGGGAATATCTGAAGCTTCTGCAGCTGGAAGGATATGAGGACAAATATCCGGCATTTCTTTCCGGCGGCCAGCAGCAGCGAACGGCTCTGGCAAGGATCCTGATGAGCAGACCGGAGATCCTTCTGCTGGATGAACCGTTTACGGCTCTGGATGCCCATCTCAGGGAGCGTCTGCAGATGGAAATGAAGGAACTGCTGGAGAAATACGGACAGCAGGTCATCATGGTCACCCATGACCGTGATGAAGCCTACCGGATGGGACAGGATGCCGGCGTGCTTGATGAAGGCAGGCTGACTGTCTTCAAGCCGGTGAAGGAACTGTATGCTGATCCTGAATATGTCAATGCGGCAAGACTCATCGGCTGCAAGAATATTACCGCTGCAAGGTGCACCGGCGAACACAGCCTGCACATTCCGGAATGGGGAATGGATCTGCAGCTCAGGCGCACCGTGCCTCGGAATCTTTGCGCCGTCGGCATCAAGGCACACTATTTCGGGCCGGACAGGCAGTTTGTCTTCCCGGTACAGTACTGCGGGACAATGGAAGATCCGTTTGAAACCATCGTCCGTTTCCGTTTCCGCAGCCAGCTGAATACATCTTCCGATATCTGGTGGAAGATTCCTGAATCAGAAAAGACAGGAAGCCTGCCGGATTCAGTCGGTTTCAATGAAGAAGATCTTTTATTGCTGAGGGAGGAAACAGAATCATGCTGAGTGCAAGAAACAAGATCCGCGGTATTGTGACAGATGTCAGGTGTGAAGGCGTCATGGGCATCGTCAAGGTTGAAGCAGGAAATGAACACCTGACGGCATCCATCACGGCAGCTTCGGTAGCCGATCTGAAGCTGGAGCCGGGATCAAAGGTTGTGGCAGTCGTCAAGGCAACGGAAGTCATGATGGCAAATGACTATGTGCAGATGAGTGCCCGAAACCAGCTGAAGGGAACGATCAGCGGCCTGACCAGGGATCCGCTGATGGCAATCGTAAAGCTGGATGTGCCGGGTGATATCGGCATCACATCGATCATCTCGGCCGAAGCCGCAAAGCAGCTGAACCTGAGAGTCGGCGAAGAAGCAGTGGCAGTCATCAAGGCGACTTCAGTCATGATCGCGGCCGACTGATCATCACTCAATGTGAAGATATGCCGGAGAAATCCGGCTTTTTGTATGCATGTGTAATGTCATGTCACATGCAAATGTTTTATAATAAGAATAAATACGGAGCATTTGTATCATGGAATTCAGTCATTTTGATCATCAGGGCAACGCCCGAATGGTTGATGTCGGCGATAAGGAGATTACCGAACGGACTGCCGTTGCCTGCGGAACGATCACTCTTTCTGATGAAGCGATGGCGGCTGTCACGGGCCGGTCGCTGAAGAAGGGGGATGTTTTTACTGTTGCCCAGGTAGCCGGGATTGCCGGCACCAAGAAAACATCCGATCTGATTCCGATGTGTCACAACATCGTTCTTTCGAATGCATCCGTAACCTTTGAGACAGACGAAGACAGCAATACGATCACCGTTTTCTGCACGGCCAGGACGATGTCCCGGACCGGTGTGGAGATGGAAGCACTGACAGGCGCAAGCATTGCTCTGCTGACTGTCTATGATATGTGCAAGGCCATCGACAAACGGATGGTGATCAGCAATGTTCACCTTGTCCGCAAGAGCGGCGGCCGCAGCGGCGACTTCACTTTCTGACATTACATCCACTTTTCAGTCAAATCATTTTCGGAGCAGGACAATGGAACGGATCGGTGTACTGATCAGCGCTGCCGGCATGTCCAGAAGAATGGGACAGCCGAAGCAGCTGATGAAAATCGGCAGTCAGACTTTTCTGCAGCATATACTGGACCGCTTTTCGTATGCAAAGCCGGATATAACGGTTGTTGTCACCGGATATAAGGCGGAAGAAGTACGGGAATCACTGCGCGGATATGATGTCAGATTTCTTTATAATCCCGACTATGCCTCGACCCAGATGTTAGATTCGGTGCGGCATGGTCTGAAATATCTGCAGGAAAGATGTGACCGGCTGTTTTTTATGCCGGTGGATGTACCGCTGTTTGATCCGGATACGCTGCTTGCGGAACTTGCCTGCAGTCAGGATATCATCCTGCCGGTCTCACAGGGACGCATCGGCCATCCGATCCTGATCCGCACTTCCTGTATCGAAAAGATCCTGCGCTATCAGGGCAGCCGAGGTCTGAAAGGGGCGATCGACGAATTCCCCAAGAGCAGCATCTGTTACCTGCCGGTCGATGATGCCTGCGGCTCCATGGATGCCGATACGCCTGAAGAAGTGCAGAAGATGATCGGTGCTCATGAAAAGAAAACAGTCCGTGCCGCCGTATTCGGTGCCGGTCAGACCGGCCGGATCCTGAGCGGGCTGCTGAAAAAAGACATTCATGTCTGCTGCTATATCGACAATGACACAGAACTGCAGGATACGGAAATCGGCGGCATACCGGTTCTGGCACCGGAACAGATAGAGAAGATGAATATTGAAAGAATCTATCTTGCGGCAGTCAGTCCCCGGCGTCAGCGAGCCATGAAGCGGCAGTTGCTGCAGCTTGGCTGCCGGGCTGAAATGATTCCGCTTTCGGAAATGACGGCACATGCCGATCTGCGGCTTGCGGCACTGAGAAACTGTGCGGACATGATCAGGGAACGGAATGTGCCAGGAGAATGCGCCGAACTCGGTGTATTTAAAGGTGCCTTTGCGGCTGAGATATGCAGAAACTTTCCGGACAGGAAACTGTATCTGTTTGATACATTCGAAGGATTTGATGCCGAAGATCTGAAAAAAGAAGAAACCGTCCCCGGAAAGCATCCGGATTTTGCCGACACTTCGGAAGAGACAGTTCTTTCAGAACTGCCTTATCCGGAGAATGCCGTCATCATCAGGGGACATTTCCCTGACAGTCTGAAAGGACAGGATCTGCCGGAAAAGTTCTGCTTTGTATCGCTGGATCCCGATCTGTATGAACCTGCATATGAAGGTCTGTGCTTCTTCTGGAACCGCCTCAGCACCGGCGGCATCATTCTGATCAATGATTATGACAGCCGGCAGTTTCCGGGTATCCGGAAGGCTGCAGACAGATTCTGTGCGGAACATGATCTGTATCTGATCCCGCTTTCCGACATGCACGGCAGTGTCATTCTTCTGAAGCAGGGAGGATGCCATGGCTGAGATCATTCTGCTTCGTCACGGCATGACAGACAATCCGAAAGGCTTCTGCATCGGCCGCGGCGGCAAAGGACTGAATGAAGAAGGCAGACAAAAGACAGAGATCCTGGCGCAGTGGCTTAAGGAACATGAGACTGTCCTGCGCATCGTATCTTCACCTGTTGAGCGGGCCGTGCAGACTGCTGAAATCATTTCGGAAGTTCTGAACATCGGTTATGAAACTGCTGAAGAACTGAAGGAAATCGATGTCGGCTGCTGGGAAGGAAGAGCCTTTGCCGAAATCAGGGAAAGCGAACCGGAAGAATATGAAAAGCGCGGCCGGGATCCCTGGCATTACCGGATCAGAGGCGGCGAAACATTTGAGGAAGTATCAAAACGGGCATTCCGTTTTCTGAAAAGTCAGGATGAAAGAAAGACACTGTATGTCACACACAAAGGTGTCATCACATCCCTCTATGCAAAGACAGGCGTTATCCCGGAAGAGAAAATCATGGAAATGTCCTTTCCCAATCTGGCCATGGCAGAAGGAACATTCAGCAGCGGTGAACTGCGGATGGAAATGCCGTACCGGCCGGATGTCCTGCTGGATGATGCTCTGATCAGGGAATTATGGCAGAAAACAAATGTTCCGGAACATATCATCCGCCATATGCAGGCTGTGGCTGAATGTGCCGGACAGATTCTTTCCGGATGCAGGGATCTTCATGATTCCGGAAGGATCCGCAGGGCATGTCTTCTGCATGATCTCTGCCGGCTTCAGCCGCATCATGCCGGGGCTGCAGCAGATCTGCTGAAAAAGGAAGGATTCACTGATACTGCAGCCATGATCGAAGGCCATCACCGGGAAGAATATGATCCTGAAGCTGCACTGAGTGATGCCGATATCGTCTGGTATGCCGACAAGTGCGTGCTTGAGGACAGGATCGTGACAATCGAAGAACGCTTTGCGGAAAGCAGGAAAAAATGTCTGAGTGAAGAAGCGCTGATGCATCATCAGCGCCGGTATGAAAAAGCGTTATGGATCCGGCAGATGCTGGAAAAGGAGAAGAATCATGAAACTGATGAAAACTGAAGATGCCGTCGGTCAGATGCTGTGCCATGACATGACACAGATCATTCCCGGTGAATTCAAGGGACCGCTGTTCCGCAAGGGACACATTATTACCGAAGAGGATATCCCGCTCCTTTTAAGTATCGGCAAGGATCATATCTATGTCTGGGAAGTCAATGAGAATATGCTGCACGAAAATGATGCGGCCGAAGTTCTCTATGATATCTGCACCCGCGGCTCAGAAGACTTCTGCGGATCGGAAATAAAGGAAGGCAAGATCGAAGTTTCCGCCGTGAGGGACGGTCTGCTGAAGATCGACAGGCAGCGCCTGTATGCCGTGAATTCCCTGGGAGAAATGATGATTGCCAGCCGCCACGGCAATACGCCGGTCAGAAAGGGCGACAAGATTGCCGGCACCAGAGTGATTCCGCTGATCATCGAAAAGGAAAAGATGGAGAAGGCAGATCAGATCACTGCCGGTGCACCTGTCTTTACCCTGAAGCCGTATGTCAGAAAGAAGATCGGACTGCTGACAACAGGCAATGAAGTCTATTACGGACGCATTGAAGATAAATTCACACCGGTCATCAAGGCCAAGCTGAAGGAATTCGGTGCCGAGGTTGTCATTCACCGTCTCAGCAGTGATGAAACGGAAATGGAAACGGGATATATCAGGGAGATGCTGGATGCCGGCGTTGATATGGTGCTGTGCACCGGCGGCATGAGCGTAGATCCCGATGACAGAACACCGCTGGCCATCCGCACCGTCTGCGGCGAACCGGTTACCTACGGCGCTCCGGTGCTGCCGGGTGCCATGTTCATGCTGGCATATTACGGGGAAAAGAAGATTCCGGTCTGCGGCCTGCCGGGATGTGTCATGTATGCCAAGAGAACGATCTTTGATCTGCTGCTGCCGCGTCTTCTGGCCGATGATCCGATTACGAAAGAAGAAATCGACATGCTGGGTGAAGGCGGACTGTGCCTGAACTGCAGCGTCTGCACATATCCGAACTGCGGTTTCGGAAAATAAGGAGGTCCCTATGCGTGAATTCTTTGAACTGCTGGAAAAAGCCGATACCAATCATCATTACCGCACCGCTGTCATCATTGACGGCGAAGGCTGCGGTGAAAGGATCCTGTTTGAAAACGACAGTATCATTTACTGTGACAGCAGTTTTCTGAAATCAGAATCAGAGACTCTGTGTCAGACGGAAGAGACTACCGTAATCACCCTTGACGGAAGGAAAGTCTATGTCGAACTGGCCGGTTCGGAAAACCGGATGGTGATCTGCGGAGCCGGTCATGTGGCAATTCCGATCATCAGGATCGCAAAGCTGGTCGGTTTTCATGTGACGGTCATTGATGACCGCAGCGAATTTACCGAAAATGCCCTGAAGGCTGGTGCCGATGAAGTCATCTGTGACGGCTTTGAAGCAGCGCTGGATACCGTTGAAGGAAATGATTTTACCTATTTTGTCATCGTTACCCGCGGTCACAGATACGATAATGACTGCCTGCGTTCCGTTCTGAAGAAGAACTATGCGTATCTCGGCATGATGGGATCTTCACGGCGGGTGGCCATGGTGAAGAACGACAT
>CAMNGB010000089.1 GCA_946537835.1 uncultured Erysipelotrichaceae bacterium | reverse complement strand
TGCCTTGTACTTAACTACAACGATCTTCTTGTTCTTGCCCTGCTTTTCAACCTTGCAGGTAACCTTGGCACCTTCTACATACGGTGTGCCGATCTTTGTGGAAGCATCGCTGACAAGAACAACCTTGTCAAAGACTACTTCATCACCCGGTTCTACGTTGAGCTTTTCAACGAAGATTGACTGTCCAGCTTCTACTTTCAGCTGCTTTCCGCCTGTTTCGATAATTGCGTACAAAATACAACACCTCCTGACTTTTATCTTAAGACGCGCCATCAAGGGGTACATGCGTACTTAAACCCTTTCCTGAGCGGTTACAGACCTCTATCACGAGGGCTGATAACGCATATATGATACATTCAAACTGTTTCCCAGTCAACGAAATCTTTCGGTATTCAGGCACTTTTTTCCGATTGTCAGAAAAGAGTTCACTGCCTGTGCCTGAATCAAAAGAAAACAGACATGAATCTGTCTGTTCTGATGTCTCAGCGGACGGCGCTGATGACCTTCTTCATATATTTTTTCCGATCTTTCGCCTCGACATTGCACAGCATAGTCAGCAGCGAAAAGATCTTGAGCTTTGCCTTGGTGGAATAGGTATCGTCCTTTTCAATACTGACGATGACCGGATTCAGGGCAGACAGAAGATCTCTGTCGGAAAGTGTGTCACAGCCAGGTGCGATCGCAATCAGGCTCTGGGCGATCTGCGGATCATGTTTTGCCATAGTCTCCTCCTACAGGAATGATTCCTCATTGCGCGGCGGCTGGACCACCGCAGTTTCTTCATCTGCCAGAGCCGCTTCGATCAGACTCTGCCAGTCAAACATCTTTTCAAAGTATTCGGCCTTCTCAACGGTCGGCTTTGTTACGGGATTCTTCGGATCGAAGATCGTGCAGCAGTCTTCATACGGCAGGATCGATGTCTCATAGGTGCCGATCTTGTTTGCCAGGGCAATGATCTCCAGCTTGTCATGGCAGATCAAAGGCCGCAGTACCGGAATCCTGACGGCATCATTGATGCAGGCAATGCTTTCAAGTGTCTGGGAAGCAACCTGGCCGATGCTTTCGCCGGTGCCGATGGCAATGCAGCCGTTCTTCTGAGCGATCTGTTCAGCCAGGCGGAACATCATGCGCCGCATCAGTGTGACCGCATAGGGATCACCTGCTGTCTTATAGATATTGAGCTGCAGATCGGTGAAGTTGATGATATGCACCTTCATTCTGCCCTGATACTCGGATACCATGCCGGCCAGGGTCAGAACCTTGTTTCTGGCATTCTCGCTGGTATACGGCGGCGAGGCAAAATGCACTGCCTCAACATTCAGGCCGCGCTTCATCAGCTGATAGGCAGCGACCGGAGAATCAATGCCTCCCGACAGCATCAGCAGCACCTTGCCGTTGATGCCTGCCGGATACCCGCCGGCACCGGCAATCTTTTCGGAAGTAATATAGGCAGCTTCACTGCGCACTTCAACGCGGATCGGCAGTTCGGGATCGTGAACATCCACCTTCAGGCCGGTATTCTTCAGAATGACCGAGGCTGTCTGCCGGTTGATGTCATCGGAACGCAGCGGGAATGTCTTGTCATGCCGCTTTGTAATCATCTTGAATGTCTTGGCGCCGGAGTTTTCGGCGATCCTGAGACATGCGGCAGTGATTGCCTCCATGGTCGGTTCGACCTTTTCGGTAAAGGAGAACGAGGAGATGCCGAAAACCTTCTGCAGCTTTTCACGGATCTTTTCATGATCGGCTCCGTTCAGCCTGATATAAATGCGGTCATAGGCCTTGCGGTATTCCAGTTCCTCAAAGTCCCGCAGCATATATTGAATATTGCGGAACAGACGGTTAATAAAATCTTTTCTGTTTTTTCCTTTGGTGCTCAGTTCGCCGAAGCGCACCAGCACGGTATCATAATCAGCCATACTGTTCGGTAATCTCCTTCAAAGCTTTCAGGAAGAGATCGATCTCTTCTTCGGTATTGCGGTGTGACAGGGAAACACGGATACAGGAATTCGACCTTTTCGCACCGAGGCCCATTGCCATCAGCACGTAGCTCGGATCTTCCGAACGGGATGCACAGGTACTGCGGGCACTGACCATGAACCCCTGCCGGTTCAGTGCATTCTGCATGACTTCGCTCGGAATATTTTCATATGAGAAATTGATGATGCCGGCAACGGCATTCTCAGGTGAATTGATTTCAATGCCGGGAATCTTCCTCAGGCCGTCCTTCAGCCGCTGTGACAGCTCACCGATATAGGCATGGCTGCGCTTTCCGTTTTCCAGGGCCAGCCGCAGAGTCTTGGCAAAGACCATATTGACGCAGGCATTGGATGTACCGCCCCTGAGTCCTTCTTCCTGCTCGCCGCCGCAGATCAGCGGTTCAAACGGAACATGTGTTTTCCTGACAAGAATGCCGCTTCCCTTCAGTCCTTCCAGCTTGTGGGCGGAATAGGACGCAAGATCGATATTCTTCATATTGAATGACACCTTGCCGCAGGCCTGGGTCATATCCGTATGCATATAGGCACGGGAATGCTTTTTGACATATTCGGCGATCTCTTCGACCGGATTGACGGCTCCGGTTTCGTTGTTGACGGCCATGACGGACACAATTGCCGTATCATCGCGCAGTGCCCTGCGGACGTCTTCAAGCCTGATTGACCCTTCCCTGCCGACCGGCAGATATGTGATCTCATATCCGAACAGCCGGTGCAGCTGCGCGCAGCAGTTCAGGATCGAGGAATGTTCGATCGGTGTGGTGACGATATGCTTTCTGCTCATATCGGCCATGCATACGCCCTTGATCGCAGCACTGTTGGATTCCGAAGAACCGGAGGTAAAAATGATGTCTTCCGCATGTACACCCAAAAGCCCGGCAATTGCTCCCCGGGCCTTTTCCATCATTCGGTGAATTTCGCTGCCTTCATCATACAGTGATTCGCTGTTCACATAATATGTTTCAAGCAGTTCCTCATAAGTCTTCAGAACTTCCGGATGAATATTCGTTGTGCTGGCATTGTCAAGATAGATCCTACGCTGCACTCTTGGCATTCTCCTTGATCATTGATTCATAATTGCCCGGATGGATCTTTTCAATCGTGGCAATTGCCGTTGTCAGAGCCTGGGTGTATTCACCGTTGCGGAAGCTGAGCTCGGACCTTGTCAGTTCGGAATCGATATCGGCATAGGTAGAACGGTAACGGTTTCCGAAGACAATCGTATTCTCAACCATGACGACAGTGCCGACGACATTGTTGACATTGTTGTACAGCTGATAGATGAAGTTCAGCGCTTCCTGCAGCGTTGAATTCAGAAGCTGGATATTCAGCGGCGATTCATTGATCAGATCCTTCAGACGGCGGATGTATTCGCCGGCTTTCTGCATATCCTCATCATAGGTTTCGGAAATGTTCGGCAGCTTGTATTTTCTGATCTTAACCTGCATCTGATTCATGATGATCTGCAGCTTGATCAGCTGTTTTCTGGCTCTGTCCTCATCACCGCTTGCCACTTCGATGCGGTCTCTGATTTCCTTGACGGAACGGTTGTAATCGTTATATTCGCTGTTCAGTGTGCGCAGTGACGATACCAGCTGGGTTGCCGGCATCTGGTAGCTGTTGACATTTTCGAGCAGCTCCGGCAGCTGGCTGCCGAGACGCTCCAGTTCGGCATTCAGATTGTCAAGTTCGCCTTCCAGTGATCCGAGACCGAATCTTTCCGAAGACTTCTCATATACGGAATTGACAAATTCGGCATTCTTATGAACTTCCGCTGCCAGTTCTTCCGTCTCTTTGGCAAGCTGAACAACATCATAATTGGCCTTGGTTTCCTTCTTGACCGAGCGGACCATCTGATGAATTCTCGTCTTGTAGTCTTCCAGATGTTCGCGTACGCCTTCGGTGCTGCCGCTCTTGAGCTTGCGCAGATCTTCCTTCAGGGCAGCGGTCATGACCGTCAGATTCTTTTCGATTTCAAGATGCTTCAGATAGACACCGTTCTTGCGGGCCTTGGCATAATCGTGATGCAGCTGTTCGGCCATCTTCGGAATGACGCCGCGGGCATCCTCGATCAGACCCGGCATGGTATCCAGCAGTTCTTCCAGTTCGGCAACGCTGCGGGAAATGCTTTCCAGCTCCGTATTTGCCTTGTCGAAGTCATTTGAGAACATCCATTCTTCAAAGGTAGAGAACATCTTCTCGGTATCGGAGACCTTCTGTTCCACCATCGGCCATGCAAAGGACAGACGGGTGGCATTTTCCTGGGCCTGGGATTTCAGGGCACGGAAACGGTTCTTCATGTTGGTGACCTGCTGGCGCTGGGCGGTTTCCTTGGCCAGGATGCCGTCCAGAGTTGTCTCCAGGCCCTTGGCCTGGGATTCGGTCAGACGCAGTTCACGGTCCATGGCAGAAAGCAGTTCGCCGGCTGATTTCATCTTGCCGTCGGCAATATGGTTTTCAGCCTCGGACAGGGAAGCCGAGATCTGTGCCAGTTCCGACTGCACCCTGTCAAAGATCGCCTGGGCTTCATTGACCCGGCTGACCGCATCAAGATCGACCCGGCTGATGGCAACAGCCTTATTCATTTTCAGGGAAAGCGGAATGTTCTTGATCATCCGGTAATGGTTCTCGTGTTCGGAAAGCTCACGGGAAAGGCGTTTCATGGAAACTCTGTTTATAATAAGCCAGATCACAAGAAAAGCTATGATCACGGCGATTGCGATAATTGTCTTGGTATCACCGATAAAATTTAAAAAAGCACTCATATGTCAGCAGCCCCTTTCACTTATCCATGATATTCTACCACAGAAAGACATATAACTCACACCGAAATCCTCCCGTTTTTGATTGACTCGGAAGCACCGTAATGATAAGATATTTCTCGCGTTAAATGATGGCAGCATACAGAGCTGATACATTCGGCGTTGCCGGCACAAGCGGCTGTACCTGAGTAACCTGCTGCATTAGGTGAAAAGGTTTACGGCAACACCCCGCATCGGTGATCTGTACCTGTTATTGTTTTCGGCCATTATGACAGGAGGAAACAAGACATGGCACGTTACACAGGACCGATCTGGAAAAAGTCCAGACGTCTCAGCTTCTCTGTTCTCGAAACAGGACAGGAACTCAAGAAAAGAACTTATGCGCCGGGTCAGCACGGCCCGACAAAGAGAGTCAAGCTCTCCGGCTACGGCACTCAGCTGCGTGAAAAGCAGAGAGTCCGCAACATGTACGGACTGAACGAACGTCAGTTCGCCAACCTGTTCCGCAAGGCTTCCAAGATGGACGGCATGGCAGGTGTCAACTTCCTGGTACTGCTGGAAAGCAGACTGGACAACCTGGTATACCGCATGGGCTTTGCCAGAACACGTGCAGCAGCCAGACAGCTGGTCAACCACGGACATATCGAAGTCAACGGCAAGAAGGTCAACATTCCTTCCGCTGAAATCAAACCGGGCAGCGTCATCGCTCTGAGAGAAAGAGACCGCAACCTGGCAGTCGTCAACGAAGCTCTGGAAGTTACGATTTCCACACCGGCTTTTGTTGAAGTTGACAAGGAAAACAAAAAAGGTACATATGTACGCCTTCCTGAAAGAAGCGAACTCAATCAGGAAATCAATGAAGCTCTCATCGTTGAATACTACAACAGGTAATGAGTTCTATGGGAACCGCAGCTGCGGTTCCCTTTCTTTTTTTCAAGACAAAGAAAAAACCGGGATGATGTCCCGGTATTCTGATACTGTTATTCAGCTTTGTCCATATAGTGGCGGATGATGACCCGCATGATGTCCGCCGCCAGATCAACGTCATCATTGCAGACGACATACTTGTACTGGGCCAGGCTTTCCATTTCCGTTGCTGCCTTGGCAAGGCGCTGCTGGATGATTTCCTCCGGCTCTGTCTTGCGGCCGCGGATCCTTCTTTCCAGTTCTTCCATGTTCGGCGGAACGATGAAGATGGTCAGAGCATCCTTTACTTTTTCCTGTACCTGACGGCAGCCCTGGACTTCGATCTCCAGCACGACATTATAACCTTCGGAACGGAGACGTTCGACTTCCTTCAGCGGTGTGCCGTAATAATTGCCGACAAACTCCGCATGCTCGAGCATCTCACCGTTCTCGATTGCTTTTTCGAATTCATCCTTGGTGACATAAAAGTAATTGACGCCTTCCTGTTCGCCCGGACGCTTTTCCCTGGTTGTCATGGAAACGGAATATGCCAGTTTCAGTTCCTTGTCTTCCATCAGTTTCGAAAGAATCGTGCCCTTGCCGACACCGGACGGTCCGCTTACAACGATCAGTAATCCTTTTTTCATTTCCACCTCCGAATACATAAATGATAGACATACCGGGAGTCTGCGTCAATGATGATATAATGTTTCCTGTATGAGGTGAACATATGGCGCTTGACGGTATTCTTCTCAGTAAAATCATACCGCAGATCCGGGCGGCTCTGCCATTGCGAATTCAGAAAATTCAGGATGTCTCGGCAACCGAACTGCTGTTTCATACCCACGGCCCTCAGGGCAGACAGCAGCTGCTGATTTCCTGTCATTCCGTATACAACCGGCTGATGTTTACAAAGCGCTCCTATACCGCGCCTTATCAGCCCGGCAATTTTGTCATGGTTCTGCGCAAATATATCGAAGGTGCGATGATCACGGATATTGAACAGGCCGAACTGGACCGCTGGTGCCGGATGGACATCCAGCGCCGCAACAATCTCGGCGATCCGGAAACGATGTATCTGTACATTGAGCTGATGGGCAAATATGCCAATGTGATCCTGGTAAACAGCGAAAACAGGATCGTCGATGCCCTCAAGCGGATTCCGCCGTTTGAAAACAGCAGACGCACCATTCATCCCGGTGCCGTTTTTCCGGTAACACCTTCCCAGAACAAGAAGGATCCCTTCTCAGCTGATACCTTTGATCCCGAAATCTCCCTGACCAGACAGTTTTCCGGCTTTTCGCCCTTTCTTTCAAAAGAAGCCGAATACCGCATGGAGCACGGTCAGAGCTTTGCCGATTTCATGCGGGAGATCAGGGAATCCGACCGGCTGTATATCGCTGCCGAAAAGCAGGAACCGGTGTTCCACTGCATCGAACTGAAGCACTGCGGCACCAATATCAGCTATCCCCTCTTTGAAGGCTTTGACGTGCTGTATTACCGGCGCGAAGAAAAAGACAGAATCCGCCAGGTCAGCGGCGACATCTATCATTTTGTCAGCCGTCAGCTGAAGCACCAGCAGCAGAAACTGCCGCGGCTCCTGAGTGAACTTGATGACGCAAAGGACTGCGACAGATGGAAAAAATACGGCGATCTCCTGTTTACCTATCAGATCACCGATACCAAGGGCACTTCCTCGATCACGCTTTCCGATTATGAAACCGATACCGATATCGAGATCCCCCTGGATCCGAAGCTGGACGGCAAGGCCAATGCCCGCAAGGCCTATCAGCGCTACAACAAGCTGAAGAAAGGACAGGCATACCTGCAGGAACAGATCCGTATCTGTGAGGATGAAATTGCCTATTTCGAAGGCCTGATCGAACAGCTTGACCTGGCTGACTACGAAACCGCAAATGAGGTCCAGGAGGAACTGCAGCGGCTC
>CAMNGB010000088.1 GCA_946537835.1 uncultured Erysipelotrichaceae bacterium | reverse complement strand
GTTCGGCATGGGCCTGATCGTCTGCACCTATATGTATTCGCTGTCTCCGGTCATGAATGAATCAATGGCGGTGCCGGTGCTGTTCGGACTGTTCGGCGCCGTGATCGGAAGTATTGTCAGCACCCGGATCATGCTGGTGTTCACAAAGCAGTTTTTCGGAGAGGAAGAGGAGATGGAAGCTTCTTCCGGCCCGGGCCGTACCGTGCCGAAGGGCATGCGCCCGATCCGTGACGGCGGCATCGGCAGCCGCATGATGAGTGCGATTCTGGACGGCGGCCATGACGGTGTGAAGATGGGCATTTCCATTGTTCCGGGCGTGCTTGTCGTCTGTACGTTTGTACTGATGCTGATCAACGGACCTTCTGAAAACGGAACCTACACCGGTGCAGCCTATGAAGGCATCCGGCTTCTGCCGCTGCTGGCAGGAAAGGCTTCGTTTATCCTGAAGCCTTTGTTCGGATTTTCTTCACCGGAAGCCATCGGCGTCCCGGTGACAGCCCTCGGCGCCGCCGGCGCATCACTGAGCATTACGGCGAATCTGGCCGCCAAAGGCCTGGTATCGCCGTCTGATATAGCAGTATTTACAGCCATGTGCATGTGCTGGAGCGGATATCTCAGCACCCATGCCTCGATGATGGATTCCCTGAACTGCAAGGAACTGATCGGCAAAGCCATTCTCAGCCATACGATCGGCGGCATCTGTGCCGGCATGGCTGCCCACTGGCTGTATGTATTGTTTACACTGCTGTAAGGAGAACATATGCCCTCGATCTGGATTACCGGAGATACACACGGGGATGTGACAAGACTGAACTCTGTCAATTTCCCCGAACAGAGTCATATGACCAAGGATGACGTTGTGATCATCTGCGGTGATTTTGGTCTGCTCTGGGATTACAAGGGGGAAAACAAGGAAGAGAAGTTCTGGCTGGACTGGCTCAATGACAAGCCGTTTACGACATTGTTCATTGACGGCAATCATGAATGCTTTCCGCGCCTGTTCGCACTGCCGGAAGAAATCAGGTACGGAGCTCCGGTCGGGGTGGCCAGGGATTCCGTGCTCTGGCTGAAGCGGGGCTTTGTCTATGACATTCACGGCATCCGCATCTTTGCCTTCGGCGGCGCTTCCAGCCATGATACGATGGACGGCATTGTCAATCTTGACGGAACGGACAGTGACTGGCGGAATACGGCAAAGGAATGGTACCGGCAGGGGAAGCGCTATTACCGCATTAATCAGGTATCCTGGTGGAAGGATGAGATCGAACAGGACAGCCGTGTCTATCAGCGCGGGCTGGTAAATCTTGCGGCGGTAAACAATCAGGTCGATCTGATCATTACCCACTGCTGCAGCAACGATACCTGCCAGCTGATCGGTGTCGATGACAGGGACAGGATGACCGATTATCTGCAGAAGATCCATGACTCTGTACAGTATGACTACTGGTTCTTCGGACACCATCATCTGAACCGCACCGTTGCACCGAGAGAGATCTGCATCTATAAGCAGGTGCTGCATGTCTATGACATCCGGGAATAATAAAAAAGAGCGGGGCACCTGTGTGAGGTGCTCCGCAGTTTTTAAATGATCAGCCGCCTATCTTGTCAAAGATGATGATGACATCTTCGGTGGATTCAACCTTGATTTTGCCGTCTTCGACCGTGAAATGACTTTCACCGCCTTCTTCAATGATACGGCCGCCTTCCCAGTCAAGAGTAAAGGGGATGTTTTCTTTTTCTTCCCTGACGAAATAGCATTCATCGCCAAGGGAGAGCTGGAACCAGGATCCCTGGTCCTTGAGGGACTGGATAATCTGCGCCGTTTGTTCTTCATCCGGCACGGTGCCTTCTATGACAAAGGAAACCGGCTCATAGATGCCGTAGTATTCCGGCTGCGCAGGTTCCTGCGGTGTCTGGACAGCAGTTGTATCTTCCTTTCCGGCACCAGCGGTTGTATTGTCTGCGGCCGGTGCGGAACTGCATGAACAGAGGGAAACGGTCATCAGCATTGTCAGGGAAAGATGGAATAATTTTTTCATGTCGTGCTCCTTATGAATACAGAATTATCAAAGGCTGCAGTATTTCGGAAACAATGCAGCGGAATTGTCGTTTGCATGCGACCCGGGGTATCTCTGACCTCATCATGCGTGATATATGCATAAATGTCAAATATAATACATGCAGGAGGACGCAGTCAGCGGTATCATGGAACCATGAAAAACACACGGGAAACAAGAATATCTAAATATATCGCACTGCTGCTGCGGCATCAGCCGGAAAAGGCAGGTCTTGTCATGGATGAGCACGGCTGGGTCAGAACCGATGATCTGATCCGCGGTGTATCGGAATCATATGACTTTGACCGGGAACTGCTTGAGAAGATCGTGCGGGAAGATGAAAAGCAGCGCTATGCCTTCAATGAAGATCATTCTTTGATCCGGGCATCACAGGGTCACTCGATTCCCGTTGATGTACAGCTGCAGGTCTGTGAACCGCCGGAATACCTGTTCCACGGTACCGGTGAAAAGTATCTGCAGAGCATTCAGAGCCAGGGGCTGCTTCCGAAGTCCCGCCTGTATGTGCATCTCTCAGCCGATCCCGATACGGCATATAAAACCGGACAGAGACACGGCAGGTCTGTTGTCCTGACCGTCAGGGCCAGGGAAATGAGGGATGCGGGTCATATCTTTTACCGCTCCGCAAACGGGGTATGGCTTTGTGAAAAGGTACCGGCTGCCTATCTGATCTTTCCGGAGGGAGAAAGGAAATGAAGAGGACATGCTGATATATGCAGTCATGTACCGGAAACTTCTGTAAGCTCCGGTTTGAAAATTGCTATAATGTTCTACATCGACAGAGGTTTTTGCATATGAAATCGAACAGCAGTTTCGCATCAAGAATCGGATTTATACTGGTCAGCGCAGGCTGTGCCATCGGCATCGGCAATGTATGGAAGTTTCCGTATCTTGCCGGTGAGAACGGCGGCGGCCTGTTTGTTTTGTTCTATCTGTTCTTTCTGGCAGTGCTGGGCATTCCGGTACTGACCATGGAACTGGCCATCGGCCGCGGCAGCCGCAGAAGTGCAGTGCCCGCCTACAGGACACTGGAGCCTGCCGGCACCAAATGGCATATACACGGCTGGTTCTGCATCGCCGGATGCTATCTTCTGATGATGTACTACACGACCGTATCGGGATGGATGGTATCGTACTTTATCAAATTTGCGACCGGCACCTTTGATCTTCTGAATGCCGAGGCGGTGGACGGCGTATTCTACGGCATGCTCGGCAATCCCAGGGAAATGATCATGGCCATGGCCATTACCGTCATTTCCGGCTTTCTGGTATGCTCGCTCGGCATCCAGAAGGGAATCGAAAGAATCACGACGGTCATGATGTCGGCGCTGCTGGTGCTGATCGTTGTACTGGCAGTGCATTCCATGATGCTGCCGGGAGCGGCGGAAGGACTGAAGTTCTATCTTCTGCCTTCACTGGCAAGAGCGCAGGAAGCCGGACTCGGACATGTCATCAGTTCCGCCATGAGCCAGGCGTTCTTTACCCTGAGCCTGGGCGTGGCATCGATGGAGATCTTCGGAAGCTACATGTCCGATGCCTTTACGCTTCCCGGTGAGGTAGTGCGTATTGCCTGTCTGGATACCTTTGTGGCGATCGTCTCCGGTCTGATCATTTTCCCGGCCTGCTTCAGCTTCCATGTGGAACCCGGCTCAGGCCCGGCTCTGATCTTTCTGACACTGCCGAAGGTATTTGCGAATATGCCTTCGGGCCGGATCTGGGGATCCTGCTTTTTCCTGTTCATGACCTTTGCCAGCTTTTCGACAGTCATTACCGTCTTTGAGAACCTGATTGCGACATCGATGGACAATTTCGGCTGGGACCGGAAAAAGGCAACGGCAGTAAACTGTATATTCATGCTTGCGGCAAGCCTGCCGTGTGTTCTGGGATACAACATCTGGTCGAACGTGCATCTGATCGGAAACCGGGATATCCTCGACAGCGAAGACTTTATTGTATCGAACCTGCTGCTGCCGGCAGGGGCACTGATCTTTGCGCTGTTCTGCACATCGGAAAAGGGATGGGGCTTTGAAGGATATCTGAAAGAATGCAACAAGGGAGAAGGACTGAAGATGCCTGCCTCCGCAAAACCGTACCTGCGCTATGTGCTTCCGGTGCTGATCCTGGTCATTCTGATACAGGGCCTGCTGTAAAAAAGGAAAAATGTGCGGTAAGATAAAGACAGAAACAAAGCACTGAAAGGAGCAGATCATTATGGCAATTACAGTCAACTTAAGGTATACCGGCGTCAACGGAAACGCCATGAAATTTGCGAAGGAAATGACGGAGAGCGGCACTGTCGCAAAGATCCGCGCCGAAGCAGGAAATCTGAAATATGAATACTGGCAGTCACTGGACGATCCGGAAACGGTTCTTCTGATCGATTCGTGGGAAAACCAGGAGGCGATCGATGTGCATCATGCCAGCGAAATGATGAAGACGCTTGCGGCCATGAGAGACAAATATGACCTGCATATGACAGCGGAACGCTACATCAGCGATGAAGCCGGCATCCCGTCCGAAGACGAGAAGTTCCTGAGAAAATAATCATGATTCATGAAAAGAGGCAGCACAGCCTCTTTTGATATTGCCGGTCACTGACCGGCGGAAGGTAAAATACGGCGAGGAGAACAAAAAATGAGAAGTCAGAATATCATCATGTTTTCATCCGGAATCAGTGAGCATAACGGCATCCTGCTCTATGTCAAGGAAGCGCTGGAAAAGCAGGGGTATTCCTGCAGCTACTGGCGCGATCTGTTCAGAGGCGCAAATGACACCCGGAATATTGCACTGCTGCCGATGCTGATCAAAAAGATCCCGACATTTGATTTTGCGCTGCTGATCTGTGAAGGACACGACGAAACCACCATGATCCGCAACGGCAGGGCAGAACGCATCCATACCATGCGGGACAACGTTCTGTTTGAAATCGGACTCTGTGTCATGGCACTCGGACTGAACCGGGTCATTCTTCTGACCGACGGCAGCGTCCGTCTGCCCGAAGATCTGCAGGGCGTCGGAAAGAATACGGCCATCAAGACTGTCTGCTATGCGGAAGGACAGGATGAAAGCTACCGGGAGGCAGTGAATCAGACCATCGACTATCTGCAGGACATTACCGGCAGGATGCAGGATACAATGCGTCTGGATCAGGTGATCGGGGATATTGACGTGCATATCCATGACAATATCGGCAGGCTGTATCCGACCGTGATCGGCGCCGCCGTTTCCACTGCCAACGGCTATATGAGCAACTTTATCCTTCGTACCCTGGAAAAGTGCGATATGGGTCTGATCCTGGATGATGCCCCGGATCAGCTGACATACTTCCCTGATGAGAAGGTCTTCATGCACATTGTTCTGCCGATGGAGTATTCACCGGAAACCCCGGCCAGAAGCAGGGCAAAGATGCAGTCGCTTTCGGTCGGAAGCGCTCCGTCCGCGCGTTTCCGCCAGGCTGAATTCCGCTACCGGATCCTCGGGGATGAACTGCATATCTATGACTATCCGACCACCCTGGTTACCGGATATCAGACAGCCCGGATCATTCTTGCCATCAATGCCGATGATCAGAGCGATGCAGAAGCGGAAAAGCGCTTCAATGCCAAGGAACTGGATCTGTTTGAAAATGCCCTGCGTTCCCTTATGAGTGAACGGTTCATCCGGGCAACGGTCAGGCACTTCTACGAAAATGACACGGAACAGAATGAAGAACGCATGGTCGGCAGACTGACGGCCATGATGAAGAATATCGAGATCACAAGAGAAGACTACTGAGCGAAAGGACGGCGATTCATCACCGCCGTTTTTTTCTGCCGCATTGTATATAATGATTCCTGAAGAAAAGGGGAAGGAATGACAGATCTCAGGAAGGAAAGAATCAAATACATTACGGCAGTCGTGCTCTACGGCACCATCGGCATGTTTGTCCGCTTTGTTTCACTGCCGAGTGAAGAAGTGGCACTGTGCCGGGGACTGTTCGGCTCGCTGTTCATTCTCCTGTATCTGAAACTGACCGGACAGCATATGGACAGAAAGGCGGTCCGCAGGAATGCCTTCTGGCTGGTCATGTCAGGCATTTCCCTGGGACTGAACTGGATCTTTCTGTTTGCGGCCTATGTGACCACCACCGTTGCGATTGCCTCACTGTGCAACTACATGGCTCCGCTGATCGTGATCCTGATCGCTCCGTTTGTTCTGAATGAAAAGCTGAATGTGAAAAAGCTTCCCTGGGTGGGACTGGCTCTGATCGGCATCATTCTCGTATCCGGTGTCATCGGCAGCGGACCCGTCAATCCCCGCGGTCTTCTGATGGGGATGCTGGCGGCACTGGGCTTCACCGGGGTTGTCATATGCAACAGAAAGATCCGGGATATCAGTGCCCTGGACAAGTCCGTCATTCAGTTGGCGATTTCAGCTGTGACCATCCTTCCGTATGTGCTCGTCATGAATCACGGACTCGTCATACCGGCCGATCTGCGCTCGGTTCTCATCGTGCTGATGCTCGGCATTGTCCATACCGGCTTTGCCTACTGTCTGTATTTCAGCGGCATGGGCACGCTGCCGGTGCAGACGGTTGCCGTCCTCGGCTATCTGGAACCGGTCGTCTCCATTTTCTGCTCGGCCTTCTTCCTGCAGGAAGCCATGAGTATTAGCGGCTGGATCGGTGCTTCCATGATCATCTTTGCAGCATTGATGAGTGAAACCGGCTCCTGATGGTTACAATTTATTGTCTGCTGAAGTAAAATAACAGTATGTTCAAAAAGGACAGTAAAAAAATAAAAACAGGTTCACTCGGCAGGAGAATGTTCGTTACCATCCTGCTGTTTTCACTTGCACTGATTATTGCCGGTTCGATATTCGGCGTCTTTCTGTTCCGCAAATCGACGGAGGAAGCCTATGCCAAGATTGCCGATTATGTTGGCCAGTTCAATTCGGAACTGTATGACGAAGAAATCCAGAATGAATTCGTTCCTGAACTGATCCGTATCTATGAAAGTCTTCCGGCAGATGTCTCTGCTGATGCGAAAAGTGACGAATACTATGAGTATTTCCGGGCCCTGGAATCAGATCCGCATTATCTGGAAACGCTGAAAGATGCCCGTAGGGTTTTGGAGTATCAGGATGTCAGAGCAATGTCGCTGAATATTTTTGACGAAGATGCCAGCCGTCTCCTTTATATCCTGGATACCCATGAAGGCACCCGTCACCGCTTTCCCGGCAGTTACCGCACGCTGCATGGCAGTGTTCTCTGGGATTCCCTTAACAGCGACTCGGATGAGGGCCAGTATATTGTTCTGGAGTCAGAATCTACCGGCACCAAAAACATGATCAGCTGGGAGTATATCAATTACTATACGTCGGAAACGGGGGAAGAATACGATATACTGATCCTCACGGAAGTAGATATGGCAGCCGTAGCCCGCAGGGAACGTGTTTTCCTGACGCAGTATCTGATTCTGATCCTCGGACTGACATTTATACTGGACTTCATCATTGTCATGCGGATGCGCCGGAATGTTGTTGAACCACTCAATACAATGTCCAGGGCCGCAAAGGTCTTTGCCGAAAGCACCGGTGATCTGAATGAAGAATCACAGGCATTCGGATCCATTAATGTGCATACCGGAGACGAAATTGAAAAGCTT
>CAMNGB010000087.1 GCA_946537835.1 uncultured Erysipelotrichaceae bacterium | reverse complement strand
CCGTTGGATTCCATATCCAGCTGCTGCAGATGTGCCGGGAAACGGCTCAGTGCCTGTGAATACGGCAGAACAGCTGTATTCTCATAACCGAGAACATTGCGCTCATAGACGCCGATCAGGGCATCCAGCATTGCTGCATTCTTCAGCGGATCTGCTTCCAGAGCCAGCTTGTCAGCTGCTGCTGCACCGTCGAGGAACTGTGCGAATACTTCCGGTCCGAAGGCTAGGGACAGAACGCCGCAGCCGACTGCAGAAGAGGAAGAGTAACGGCCGCCGATGTAGTCATCCATATAGAATGCATCGAGGTAGCCTTCATTCTTAGCCAGCGGGGAAGTTTCACTGGTAACAGCAACCATATGCTTTGCCGGATCCAGTCCTGCTTCCTGCAGGGCATTCTTGACAAATGCTTCGTTGGTCAGTGTTTCCAGAGTTGTTCCGGACTTGGATACCAGAACAAACAGGGAATGTCTGACATCGATGGAATTCAGCACTGCTGCCGCATCATCCGGGTCAACGTTGCTGATGAACTTTGCTTCCATCTTCAGGGTATTGTTCTTTCTTGCCCAGTTCTCGAGTGCGATATAGATGGCACGCGGACCGAGGTCGGAACCGCCGATACCGATCTGAACAACAGTTGTGAACTTTTCGCCGTCGGCATTGGTGATTTCACCGGCATGTACCTTATTTGCAAAGGCTGCGATTCTTTCCTGCTGCTTTACATAGAATTCACGCTTGTTGACGCCGTCAGCGATGACATCATTGCCCAGCTGACCGCGGCACAGCTGATGCAGTACCAGACGCTTTTCACCGGTATTGACAACTTCACCGTTATAAAGAGCAGCGAACTTGTCCTGCAGCTGCGCTTCTTCTCCCAGTTTCTTCAGAGAAGCGAGAACAGTGTCATCAACTGCCTTTGCGGCATAGTTGAATGCCAGACCTTCAGCCATCGGTACACAGTACTTCTTTACACGGTCTGCACCGTTTTCACCGGCCATGACTTCCGGCAGACAAACGCGGGCATCCGCTTCCAGTTCCCGGAACGCATCCAGCTGATCCAGGTTCTTCCAGTTAACCATTATGATTATTTCCTCCTTGTTTTTCCTTTTCTATTATGACACAGTTTATGATTCACCTGACATATTTGGACAGCATTATTTTCACAAAAAAAACGCCGGACATGCATGACATGTGCGGCAGTTCCGCGGAAATATATGTTTTTTCAGTGCAGACGGGATATATACGGAAGGATATGATCCAGCACTTTCCGGTAGGCACAGTCCTCATCATTCAGGTAACAGATGTTCTGACGCCGGCATCCGCCATTGCACATATGGATATACCTGCAGCCTTCACACGGCTTCTTTGTGCATGAATCCGTCTTCATGAACGTCTTTGCCGCATCGCTCTGCAGCAGTCCGGCAAATCCCGACTCATGCAGGTTTCCCATCCGGTATTCATCCAGGCACCAGAAATCACAGGGATAGACATCACCGTTTGCCTCAATGACAAACTGTACGGTGCAGCGGCCGAGCATTCCGCACTGATACGGCATTCTCCCCTGCAGCATCTCATAAAGATTGTCAAACAGATTGACACTGACGGGTCTTCCCTTCTGCAGCTGCTTCAGCCATTCGTCAAAGAAACGGTGATAGAATGACACATATTCTTTCGGCGTCAGGGCATGAGGATCTTCTTCGCTGTTCAGAGCCGGCAGGCATGGAATCAGCTGTACATACTGAAAATGATGATCCAGATAAAATTTCAGCAGAGCCTCCGGATGCGCCGCCAGTTTCTTTGTGACAACCGTCAGGATATTGAATTCGACCTGTTTCTTTTTCAGAAGCTCCGCTGTCTGCAGGATGCGGTAGTAGACGCTTTTTCCTTCCGCATCAAAACGGTAATGATCCATATTGGCCTGATAGCCGTCCAGGGAAATACCGATCAGGAAATGATTCCCGGCAAAGAAATCTGCCCATTCCTCATCGATCAGGGTTCCGTTGGTCTGCAGGGAGTAGACTGTCCGGATACCCGGATACTGTTTCATGGTCTCAGTGAAATGACGGAACCACGGCAGTCCGGCAAGAGTCGGCTCACCGCCCTGGAAACTGATATTGGCACGCCCTTCTCCGGCCAGTGCCTCATTGATCCGCTGACACAGGATATCTGAAGTTTCCTCCTTCATGATGCCGTAGGAGGCTGTCATTCGGTTCTCGCCGATATCGGCATAGAAACAGTAGCGGCAGCGGAGATTGCATGAAGCGGAAGCCGGTTTGATCATCATTGATATCTGTCTTTCTGCCATGATCATTCACCCTTTTCTTCTTCGGCTGCCTGTATGACGGTTTCACAGATGCCGTCTGTTTCCGGCATGAACAGCGTGACATAGCCGAGCAGGGAAGATGCCTTGGCCTTCAGCACCCGGCTGCGCCTGTTCACATAGATCAGGGGCTTATGCCCGCCGTTTCTGGCTTCCTGAATCATATTCGCACCGGCACTGTTGCCGTCAAATGCCAGAAGCACCGCCCGGCGGCGCTTAAAGATCTCATAGGCAAAGCTCTTGTACAGGCCCATGGCCGAAGCTTCGATGCCGGATCTGATCCGGATTCCGCTGTCCTTCAGTCGTTGTGCCTGCCGTTTTGTTATCATTTTCGGCACGATCGCATAGATCATGAATCTGCCGTCATTATGGCCGAGAAGATATTTTTCATAGCCGTTCAGCTGGTGGCCGATGACAAAGAACATTTTCTTTGGATCACATTCATCCAGCAGGCGGCTGATCAGCTCAGTGCCCTCTCTGCGCACTTTTGTAACATGGCGGTCATTGTTGAAGCTGCCGCCGGCAATGATGACAGGCAGTCTGTCTTCGGGAAGCGAGCGGATCTGATCGGCCAGGACGACTTCCGAAACCAGCCGTGCTTCCGTATTTGCGGAGGCAATCGGCTCGGCTGTTGTCTGTACGATCTTCTGCCGGTAATATTCCGTTACGGAAGAGACTTCCGGCATACTGCGCATCTTTTTGTCAAAGGCCTTCAGGGAATCGGCCAGCACCCGGTTCTCACTGTTCTTCATGTGCATCATTTCCTCTGTGCTCAGTCCCAGGAAACGTTCCAGAGCCAGCTGCTCATCCATTGAGTCGGTTCCGTACAGAGCCCCGCCGTCGGTGCCCTGCACGCAGTCCAGACCATAGGAAAGATAGGTTCGCAGAGGATGATTCTTCATACTGCTGAGGTTGTTCAGACGGACATTGGATGTGATCTGGAATTCCAGCACCGCACCGGTTTCCTTCAGTGCCCGGATCAATGCCTGCCCTTTATTGGTCTGCAGATTGGCTGTGTACAGTCCGTGTCCGATACGGATTTTCGGCATCGCCTGTCCTGGCTGCAGGGCATCCCTGACACACTGAATGCTGTTGGCGACATTGTCACGCAGACTGTCGTTTTCACCGGCATGGATGCGGATCACATACCCCGGAACTTCAGCGGCGATTTTTACAATCTGTGCAATCACCGGCGCAATGTCCCGGATATCATTGATCTCCTCTCCGAGGATGTCACTGCCGGCCACATACGGATCGGCCGCAACGGCCTTCAGAACCCGCAGGTTTTCCGCAAAGTAATCGGTAGCCACATGATCCTTGACAATTGTCAGCGGGATCCTTCGGATTGCCGCAAGGAACCGCAGCCTGACACCGGTCTCCTCAAAGATCTTCGGCATGACTTCATGGACCTGTGCCAGCATCTCTGCCGCGCCTTCCGCCTTGACAAGCGTCGTATCCGAAATCTCGGCATACACGATGCCGTGAACCTGATAGCTGCGGGCGATCCACAGAAGCTTGTTCTGGAACAGCGTATTATCGGCATAGCGGGGATCTTTCTGATCCTTCAGCATCATTTCCAGGAAAGTCCTGACATCCTCATCCGGAATCTTCTCCGTATTCTTCAGCGTGATCTGATGAGCGGATGCGGTTCCCTTGGTAAAGACATAGCGGTACAGATAGACCTTTTCCAGATTGGTAAAGACCGCCTGTCCGTCCTTCAGGACCGACAGGGACATGCGGATGCGGGCAATGTTGTAATCGGCATCCTTCAGATTATTCAGGATCAGATCGGCAAAATTGATCCAGGTATTGTCATCGATGCGCCGTTCCAGATATTTTCCTTCCAGGCCGCATCCAGCCTGTTCCTTTTCGGCTTTCTTTCTCCTCTCCTGCAGCTTCCGCTGCTGTGCCGGTGTGCATTTCAGGCCCAGCTTGCGGATATAGTAAAGCGGATAGCGGATCTGATGGCGGATGCCAAGGGCAATCAGGATATCGGCATTCAGATTGGCATTCATATGGGTATGCAGGTCAGTCGCAAACTTGCACTCCCTGCGGATGTAGGTCTTTACGATTGATTCATGTTCACCGAGACGGTAATTCTTGGTCTGGCTCATCAGCGTCTTGGCAATTGAAGGCACCTGGGCCTTCATCTCCACCGTTCCGTCGGCATAGATATTGGCAACCTTGGTATTGCCGAGCCGGAAGACCCACACCGTCCGGTTGTATCCGTCAATATAGCAGGGAACGATGCCGCGGATCACCAGCAGGCCGTTTTCATCCTGTGAAAGCGGCAGACTGCACAGCCGGGCCAGATTGCGGATCAGATTGCCGGTATTGTGATGCGGTGTCTTCAGCACATAACAAAGATCCTCTCCCTTCCGGAAGAGATCGACGATCATATCCTTTTCCTTGTCCAGATAAAAACTTCTCAGATACTTCATCCGCAGGTCCTCCTGCCTGATTATCGCTATTGTAACAGAGGCAGAAAAAAATATCAGTTCAAAATGAACTGATATCTTCTCATTTCTTAATGGTTCTGTACAGCCTGTATGCGGCCTTGTTTACAGGCAGAATAAATTCACCGAGCAGCTGTTCGACCTGACCGCCGAAGCCGCGTTTGAATTCATAGACACCGTAATCGGAGGCATCCTTGCTGAAATTGCCGGAAATGCCGTAGAAGTTATAGCGGGGAATATGATGTTCGATCGCATAGCGGATGATTTCCAGCTGGATCGCATACGGTGCATAGTACTTCCGGAATTCATCATCGGCAGCACTGTAGAGATAAACGATCTCGTTGTCATAGATGATAAAGAAAGATGCGGCCATCTCCAGCAGAGAACCGTGTTCTGCTTCCGTCTCATCTGCCTCACGGCGTTTCTTTTCATTCAGATCCAGTGCTTCCTGGGCAACCTTCTGCTTTTTCTGGAACTTCTTTGAACCGGGCATTTCTGCCAGCTTTGATTCGATTTCTTCCATTTCCTTTGTCAGCTGTGCCTTTTCCTCATCCAGATGTCTTCTGAATTCGTTCAGGTCCAGATAGGCCAGCAGCACTTTCGCATGATCGCCGTACGCCTGCAGCTGATTCCGGTAGAAATCCTTTTCCCGCATTTCAAAGCCGCGGCGCTTTGCCGTTTCTTCTTCCATGCGGATAAACTTGTCAATCTCGTCTGCATTCAGTTCCCTGACCTGAATGCCCTGTTTCTGGGTACGGTTCGCTGACCAGCGGGTCTGCTGATCCATTTCCTTCAGCACCTGGGCTTCGCTTTTGCCTTCCAGATTCATGGCAAACACCCAGCTGATCATGGTAAAGGCCGAATAGTCTGTCGGGAAGCCCTGATGTTCATATCCGAGATCCTGCAGTGTTTTCAGAACATCGCTGTTGTCAAAGCCGCCTTCGACAGGATTGCCGTCCATGTCCCTTTCGATATAGTTCATGTTCGGATTGATCAGCATATACATGACCTTTTTGTGAGACAGGTATTTCTTCAGTTCTTCGGTAAAGAACCGCAGTGTTTCCGTATCATGATAGTCACACAGAAAACCGCTCTGGGCATGGCAGAACTTATATATTTTCATAACCGGGATATAGGTCAGCGGTGTTGCCGCAATGATTCTGCCGTCTTCCTTTACACCGGCATATTCCGTTTCCCAGCCGTTCATTTTTTTCAGATGGATCGCTTCCGGAGAATTCAGAAAACCACGCAGTCCGCTTGTTTCCTGAAAACGTGCATATTCTTCTTCCTGAAGCAGAGTGAATTCTTTCATACAGCACCTCCACAGGCTACTCCATTATATATAAGTTCCCGAAAATCGCAAAAAAACAGCTGTCATGCCAGCTGTTCACTGTTCATTGTATCTTCCTGAACCTCTTTGTCCGCAATCCTCAGCATGTCAAAGAACCGGTCATACTGAATTGCATACTCCATGGCATATTCCTTGTCGGGACGGTGATGGAGGTTGTGAATATAGCGGTGTTCCATACCGCGGATATAGTTGTCATCACGGGCCAGCAGATAGACACCGAGGTCGGAGCACTGGTCGGATATTCTTTCCAGATTCTGCAGGATTTCCTGATAATCCAGGGCGATGCCGGTATTGCATTCCTGTCTCTTGACCCGGCCGAGATGGCGTTCCTTCAGTTCGTCGATCAGTTCGTCGACGACCTCTTCGAGCGGTTCCACCTTGCGGGCAAGATCCGTTTTGTCATCCTGATATGCCGTCACTGTCCGGCCGAGGATCTGATTGACTGCCATAAAGGCAATCGGAAGTTCCGCCTTTGCGGCTTCGGACATATCCGCTTCCGAATCATGCATATGGCTGATGCCGGAAATGATATTGACACACAGATCACCGATACGCTCAAAGCAGATGATCGCCTTCATCTGGAAGTTCTGGTTCTGTTCATCCTGCTCAGTCATGATATTGGGCGATACTTCCACCAGATAGCGGTTCGCCGCATCGGCCATGCGGTCCAGGGCATTCTCGCGGCTGTTGATCTTCCCGATCTTCTTTTCGTCATAATTCTTCATGACATCTATGGTGTCCATGTAGTTCTTCAGGGCATTCTTTCCCATGTGAACGATCAGATGATGCGATTCATTCAGGGCCAGTGCCGGGTTGGCAAGCAGATGCGGATCAAGCTCCCGCAGCAGCTTCTCATTCTCTTCCTCTTCCGGATCCTTTTCATCATCCCTGACGAGCATTTCCGATATCTTCGCAAACATGCCGGTAAACGGCAGGAAAATCACGGCCGGCACCAGGCGGAAGACACCGTGCACATTGGCAACGCCGCCGGAATCCAGTGTCATATACCAGAACGAATCATCCAGAACATCTGTCATGCGCAGGACTGTCAGCACGATTACCGTCAGCGCCAGGGCAAATACATTGTAGATGATATGAATCAGAACCGTCTGGATCTGTTCTTTCTTGGCATTGATGCGGCAGACAAAATAGGTTGTCAGGCAGTCGCCCATGTTAATGCCGAGAATCACCGCAAAAACGGCACAGAAGCTGACACCGACGGAACTGGCCACCGACTGCAGAATACCGACCGCAGCCGATGAACTCTGAATGATGCACGTTGCCGCCACACCGCCCAGAAAACCAAGCAGGTAATTGTCTTCAAACGACAGCAGGAAACTGTTCAGGACTTCCCCCATCGAACTGACGGCAGCACTCATGTTCATCAGTCCGACAAACAGAATTCCCAGACCCATGAAGATCGTTCCGGCATTCTGAGATCTGCGGGTACCGACAAACATGATCAGGATCATGCCCACGATCAGTGCCATCGGCGCCAGATTGTCAGACTTGAAGAAATACAGAATGCTGGTGGATCCGGCACTGATATCCATCAGGCGGATGATCTGTGCCGTGATCGCCGTACCGACATTGGCACCCAGGACAATGCCGATGGACTGCCGGAAGGTCAGAAATCCGGCACCGACAAGACCGACGGTCAGAACAATCGTAGCCTTTGAACTCTGAATCATGCATGTTACCAGAAGTCCCAGCAGAAATCCCATGTAGGCTTTGTTGGTAACCTTGTCCAGTACAGCTTTCAGGGCGCTGCCGGAACTGCTTTTGAGACCGTCTCCCATGATGCGCATGCCGTACAGAAACATGGCAAG
>CAMNGB010000086.1 GCA_946537835.1 uncultured Erysipelotrichaceae bacterium | reverse complement strand
GGTCACGTTCATTTTCAATGGTTCTGGAAGCCATGACACCCGGAACACCGCAGCCGGTACCGATCAGCACCGGAATGAAGGATTTTCCGGAAAGACCGAACCTGCGGAACAGACGGTCCATGACGAAGGCAATTCTTGCCATATAGCCGCAGGATTCCAGGAATGCAAGGAACAGGAAGAGAACGAGCATCTGGGGGACGAAGCCGAGTACGGCACCGACACCGCCGATGATTCCGTCTACGATCAGTCCTTTCAGGAATTCATTGACGCCGAGATTGTCAAGCCATTCACTGACAACGACAGGAATGCCTTTGACCCATGTTCCGAATGAAGCCGGATCAGGTACGTCTTCTCTTTCCAGAGCCGCATCGACGGTTTCGGAAATGGAGTATTTGCCGCCTTCCTTGTCATCGAGCTCGGCTCCGTAGAAACCGTATGCTTCATCGAAGGCACCGTAGTCCTGGTCGGAAATTGCCGCCTGGATCTCTCCGGCACCCGGAATATCTGCTTCGACAGCCTTGTCGACATTGGCGACAACTTCAGGTGTCCATACATTTGCGGTATAGAAATCCGTCATTGCCTCATCGTACTGCTCCCTTCCGTTTCCGAACAGGAACCAGCCGTCTCCGAAGAGACCGTCGTTTGTCCAGTCGGTCACCCATGTGCCGACGGTAGTAACGGAAACATAGTAGACCAGCCACATGACACAGAAGAAGATCGGCAGTGCCAGCCAGCGGTTGGTAACGATCTTGTCAATTCTGTCGGATACGGACAGTTCTCCGGCACCCTTTTTGGAATAGACACCCTTCAGGCTGTCAGTGATGAATTCATATCTTTCATTGGTGATGATGGATTCGGAATCGTCATCGGCTGTCTTTTCAGCTTCGGTGATGACCGGTTCGGCAGCACCGCCGAGGTTCAGACGGCCCATGACCTTGTCATCTCTTTCAAAGACCTTGACGGCATACCAGCGCTTCAGGCCTTCCGGTACATCTGTCAGCAGATTTTCGATCTTTTTCAGGGAATCTTCGACAAATGCACTGAACTTTGCCGGTGCCGGTGCCTGACCGCTGCGGGCAGCCGCAACCGCCTTTTCGGCAGCTTCACTGACATTGGTGCCTTTGAGGGCGGAAATTGCGACAACCGGACAGCCGAGGACACTGCTCAGTTTTTCAAGGTTGATCGTATCACCGTTCTTTTCCACAAGATCCAGCATGTTTACGGCAACAACCATCGGGATGCCGAGTTCTGCAAGCTGGGTCGTCAGGTACAGGTTTCTTTCAAGGTTTGTACCGTCAACGATATTCAGGATCGCATCCGGATGTTCATCAATCAGAAAGTTTCTTGAGACAACTTCTTCCATCGTATACGGTGAAAGTGAATAAATACCCGGAAGGTCTTCAATCAGAACATCGTCATGTTTCTTCAGACGGCCTTCCTTCTTTTCTACTGTTACACCCGGCCAGTTGCCCACGAACTGATTGGAACCCGTCAGCGTGTTGAACAGTGTCGTCTTGCCGCTGTTCGGGTTGCCGGCCAGTGCGATCGTAATCTTTTTATCAGCCATTTCTTCCTCTTTTCTAAGTCATGCCACTTCAATCATGGCAGCGTCTTCTTTACGGATGGACAGTTCATAACCGCGTACCGTAACTTCAATCGGGTCACCCAGCGGTGCAACCTTGCGGATGTAGACTTCAACTCCCTTGGTGATACCCATGTCCATGATCCGGCGCTTTACTGCGCCTTCGCCATGCAGTTTGACAACTTTGACTGTTGAGCCGATTGCAGCTTCTCTCAATGTGTTCATCTATCCCTCCTAGAACATGATTTTGACGGCCATATCCCTGCCGAGTGCCACACGCGATTCCCTGACATTGACAATCAGACTGCCGCCGGATTCAGAGACGACAGTAACGTTTCCTCCGACCACAAAGCCCAGATCGGCGAGATGCTGCTTCGTTTCTGCATTTCCCCTGATCTGCAGGATCTGTACCCGCTTACCCTTTTCGGCAAAAACCAATGGCATCATACTGACTCTCCTTCCCTCTGCCTTTCAGACAGAGATGTTAGACGATTCTAACTATTAGTTAGTTTAGCCTTACTAACATCTGTTGTCAAGACGAAAGAAAACCGCCTGCCCGGGCAGACGGCAGATTTCCTATTTCTTTTTTGCGATGCGTCTGAAGGTGAATTTGCGGTGGAATACCATCTGCGGCACTTTCATGGTATAGGCAGTCAGCAGATAGCTGAGTGTTGTCATGCACAGATTCACGGCAATCTTCAGCAGACCGATCATTCTTCCCGAATTCAGGGAATTCAGACCGATCGCCTTCAGGCCGAAGCAGACACCGGTCATAACCGCAGTCGCAATTGCCGTACGCAGCAGGATCACCCCTACCTTGCGGAAGCTGATGCCGAAAGTTCTGCTGATCTGGCGCAGATTGAAGATGACCAGATAGCCGTAGGCCAGCACCGTTGCCAGTATCGTACCGGGATATCCGATCCACATGATCAGCGGCACCATGATCACTGCCTTGATCAGCAGTGTGACTGCCAGGCGTTTCAGAACATCCTTCCGCAGTCCCAGCGTCATCATGATATTTGTGACAATCGGGGCAATCGTGCCCATGAATCCTTCGAACCAGATCCAGCGGATGACTCCGCTCGAAGCAGCGACATCATTCGTATAGAACAGGATCTGATAGGCATCTTCGGCATACAGGAAGATGCAGAAGGCAACCGGCAGGCCGACAAACAGGACCGTATCCAGACAGTCATAGATATTGGATGCGACCTTGCGCGAATCCTTCTCTGCCATCGATGTCGCGATATGCGGAATCAGTGCGGAAGTAAACCCCGGCGCCAGGATCATCGGAATCGCTGTCAGCTTGGTTCCGACATAATTGAAGGCGGAAAGGATGACATTCATTTCCTGCTGGCTGTATCCGTGCATCCGGAGTCCGAGCGGCAGAATAACGGAATTGAAGATATCATCGGCATAGCCGAGCACTGCCACCAGGAGATACGGAACTGCCAGGGAAATGAATTCCCCGATCAGTACACTCTGCGGCTGCGTGGCTGTTGTCTGTGCTTCTGCCTCCTTCAGGATCTCGGGATATTTTTTCCTGTCAAAGACAAAGATCTGCAGCAGGCCGGCAATCGCCGCAATGGATGTGGACATGACTGCCAGATACAGCGCGATCTTTCTTTCCTTCCCCATCACATAGACTGCCAGATAGGCTGTGCTGAGCAGGAAGGCAACACGGAAAAGCTGTTCAAAGGCCTGTGAAAAGGCATATTCCTGCATTTCCCGCCGGCCCTGATAGAAGCCTCTGAAAGCTGAGAGCAGCGGCACAAAGAAGATCGCTGCCGCCAGGATCCGCAGCACCGTTGCCATGATCGTTACATCTTCGCCCGGTGCGATCAGGTTTGCCAGCATGCCGGAGAACAGAATCATCAGCAGCATTCCTGCCGTTCCCGTTATCAGCATCGCTGCCAGGGAGATCTTCTTGATCGTCTTCAGGGCAATGCTGTCACCGGATACCGTATAGCGTGCAACCAGTGTGGAAATGGCAAACGGAAAACCGGCCGTAAAAACATTCAGTATATAGCTGTAGATGCGGTAGGCAGTGCCGTAATAGCTCATATAGGCATCGGACTGCAGGATGGAAGAGAACGGAATCGAGTAGACAAGGCCAAGTGCCTTGGCCACAAACAGACCGCCGGTTCCGACCAGACCGCTCAGAATAATCGACTTTTTGACTTTGGAAGATCTTTCTTCACTCATATATATTCTCCAAAACATCCCTATTATATTATCGATCAGCCAAATAGGAAAGCAGAAGAAAAAGCCCATCCGGGCTTTCATTTAATCGAGGTGATACAGTTTTGTATATTTGTCTTCCAGGTAATCCAGATAGTAATTCACATTGAATTCTTCTCCGGTTGCCTTCTTCATGATTTCATCCGCTTCCAGCAGACAGCCGTAGTGATGAATATGTTCCTTCAGCCAGTTTACACAGATTTCAAAATGACCGGTGCGCAGTGCTTCATCCACATCGATTTCCGAGCGCATCTTCCTTACAAACTGGGCGGCAAAGGCACTGCCCAGAGCATAGGTCGGGAAATATCCGAAACTGCCGTCGGACCAGTGCACATCCTGCAGGATTCCTGCCGATGCCTTTTCTGCCCGGACCCCGAGGTACTTTTCATACATATCATCCCAGGTCTTATCAAGTCCTTCGGTGGAAATGGTTCCTTCAAAGAGTCCCTTCTCTATTTCATAACGGATCAGAATATGCATCGGATAGGTCAGCTCATCGGCTTCGGTGCGTACCAGTGACGGTTTTGCGACATTGACCGCATCCACAAACTGATCCAGGCTGACGCTGCCGAGCTGCTGCGGGAACTGTTTCTGCAGGGCCGGATAATTGCATTCCCAGAATGCCTTTGTCTTTGCCAGATAGTTTTCAAACAGGCGTGACTGTGACTCATGCATGCCGGAAGAGATACCGTCAGCGAGGATCGTACCGTCATAGCGGGGATCCACATCATGCTGGTAGGTCGCGTGTCCGACCTCATGTACGGTGGAAAGAATGGCAGAGATGACATTGTTTTCCAGATACTTGGTGGTCGTACGCATGTCATTGGAACAGGTTCCGTTGGTAAACGGATGTTCGGTTTCGTTCTGATAGCCCCAGGACGGATCAAAGTGCAGATAGGCAAGAAGCGTGTCGGTGAATGCCTTCTGATCGGATACCGGATAGTTCAGATACAGGAAGGAGTCTTCCACCTGTTCGGCCTCGGTGACCCTGCGGATCAGCGGCACAAGCCGCTCCTTCAGGGCGCCGAAGAACGCATCATACTTTTCCCTGTTCATGCCCGGTTCATAATCATCAAGCATCTGGTCATACAGCGGCATATCGCTGCCGCGGTATTCATACTGTTTTTTCTTTACGGCGATGACTTTCTTCAGATACGGTTCAAAAATGCTGTAGTCATTCTTCATCTTGGCTTCCAGCCAGGCATTGTAGGAACTGTTCATCAGTTCCATTGCCTCAACGTATTCATCCTTCGGGATGCATACCGTATCATGGATCATCTTGCGGTACAGCTCTGCTGCCCTTCTTGTCTCACTGTCAAGATTTTCATCTTCCAGCAGTTCTTCGATCAGTTTCAGCATTTCCGGATCTGTTTCAATCGAGAACAGCTCCCCGGAAAGAAATGCCGTTCTTTTGTCACGGTAATCCGACCCGGCTTCCGGTGCAACCGTCAGCTTGTCAATGCCGATGACGGCAAGTGCCATCCGGTAGGCTGACATCCGGAATACCCAGTCATTGTACTTCTGCAGTTTTTCGTTCAGATTCATAGTGTTTTTGTCCTCTTTCTTACGGCAGTCTGTTGCCGGCGGCACGATACAGTTCATACCATTCTTCACGGCTGAGGGTGATATCCCCTGCCGCTGCGGCAGAGCGCAGATGATCCGGAGATGTCGTGCCGGTAATGACCTGCATGCGGCCTGGATATCTCAGCAGCCATGCATAGGCAATGGTATCGGTTCCGACACCGTATTTCTCTGCCAGTGCCCGCAGTGCACGGTTCAGTTCACCGTAGTTTTCATTGTTCAGGAATGTGCCGGTGAAATAGCCGACCTGCAGCGGTGACCAGGTCTGAATGACCATGTCCTTGATCCGGCAGTATTCCAGAACGCTGCCGTCCCTGTTGATGCCGGCATCGATGCCCATATTCACGTTGAAGCCGGAGTCCAGCATCGGTGTATGGGCGATGCTCATCTGTACCTGATTGCATACCAGAGGATATGTCACCTTTGTCTTCAGCAGTTCCATCTGCATCGGATTCATATTGGAAACACCGAAGTTCAGGACCTTGCCTGCCTGATGCAGTTTTTCAAATGCCGATGCCACCTCTTCCGGTTCCATCAGGGCATCCGGTCTGTGAAGCAGCAGTGAATCGATATGATCTGTCTGCAGACGGGAAAGAATGCCGTCAACCGACTTCAGAATATAACTCTCGGAGAAGTCAAAGAATCCCTGACGGATACCGCACTTGGACTGGATGAAGATTCTGTCCCTGAGACCCGGATCTGCGGCAAGAACACGTCCGAGCACTTCTTCGCTTTTTCCGCCGCCGTAAATATCGGCATGGTCAAAGAAATTGATGCCGCTGTCCAGCGCCGCCTTCATAAATGTATCAGCTGTCTGTTCGTCCATTCCCGCAATCCGCATGGAACCAGCACCGATTACGGAAACACGCAGTGGGGATGAGCCAAATTCTATATACCGCATATAACCTCCTTATATGCCGGCGCGCAGCACCACCGGCTTGCAATTCTATTATATACTGCCGGATACAGGCAAAACCGTTTTCATGCCTTCAGACATATGCTCTGTCTGTGAATCATGATATAATAATGGAAATTAAACGGGGTTATTTATCATGAGAATAGAAGATCTGGAAGTTTTTGTTGCGACGGCACAAAGTGAAATCTTCTTCACATCAACCGGCGAGCCGCACCGTTTCAATTCTTCGGCCGCCAAGGAAATTCTGCGTCTGGAAGAAGAATTCGGCTCACTGCTGTTTCTGCGTGAAGGAACAAATTCCGGCATTCTGACCGAAGCCGGCAAAGCCCTGTTCCGTCAGTCGGCACCGCTGATCAAGCAGTATCACAAGGTACTCCGCAGTATGGACCGCTTCCGTGACAAGGATCAGCAGCAGCTGATCATCGGCACTCTGCCGATTCTGAAACAATATCGTCTGAACCGTGTATTTGACCGCTTTATCAGGGATCATGAAGGCATCAATATCAGAATGGAAGAAACTGACGGCCGCAACCTGATCGACGGTCTGGCTGATGACTATTATGACGCCATTGTCATCCGCAAGAACATGCTTGCCGGCATGAAGACGGAAAACTACCGTCTGGCATCGGATGAAATGATGGCGATCCTCTGGGAAGATCACCGCTTTGCCCATCAGAGTGCAGTCGATATCACCGATCTGAAGAATGAATTCTTCTATCTGAATTCACCTTATACCTCTTCCTACGGCACAGCCTGGAAGCTGCTGAAGGACAATCACATTTCCACTGAAAATGTCCGTACATCTTCGGTGGATCAGATCCTTCCTGCAGTTGCGGCTCATCAGGGAGTCGCCCTTCTGCCGGTATCGACGCTGATGGTTTCCCAGCAGCCGGGACTGGTTGCCGTGCCTCTGAATCCGCGTGTCACCCTGGAAGTGGTATTTGCAATGCGCCGCGGCGGTGAACGGTCGGCAACATTCCTTGAACTGATCGATCTGATCAAGACCAGAGCCAGAAAGGTTCCGCAATAGCGGAATCTTTTTTCTTTTCGGCGTTTTTTCTGCATAGATGTTGATTTATCAACACCTTTTCCGATACAATGTTGACTGCTACGGAAACCGGTTCGGAAAAGGAGGTTTTATGAAAGATTATGTCATCGCGACTGCGTCCACTTGTGATCTTGATCAGACATGGCTGCAGGAACATAATGTTCCGATGATTTCATATACCTTTGAGATCGACGGATCCGTTAACGAAGACAACTGCACGGATGCTTCAAAGCGTCTGATCTTCAGCGCCATGCGCAGCGGCACCTTCCCCAATACATCACAGATTACGACCTATGCCTATTATGAATTCTTCCGCAGTCTTGCCGAAGACGGCAAAACGGTCATATTCCTGGATATGGACAAGGCCATCTCCTCTTCCTACGGCAATTCCCTGAATGCCCTGGAGCAGCTGAAGGAGGAAATGCCGGCTGCCGATATACGCATCATTGATACCCGCTGCATTACCATCGGTCTCGGACTGCTGGTGCGCAGAGCGGTTGCGATGAAGGAAGACGGACGGGATGCGGATGAAGTCACAGCATGGATCGAGGCAAACAAGCTGAAGATCGCCCACCGCTTCATGATCGATGATCTGCAGTGGCTGCGGCACGGCGGACGCCTGTCAAACGCTTCTGCCATTGTCGGCACCCTGCTGG
>CAMNGB010000085.1 GCA_946537835.1 uncultured Erysipelotrichaceae bacterium | reverse complement strand
CATTTTTCGGTATGGCAGAATGATTTTTCTTTTACGGTCATGTGCCCGTTTCTTTATATTCGATACAAAATGTATCTTCATATTGCACATTGTGTTTATGCAGGCCTGCAGTGAATACTGTCATTCAATGTCAGTCATTGTGGCATAATAATATCAGTCCGTTATATGGATATCTGAGACAGTTTGTCTGATACTGCGGACATGGCTGTATGCGTCTGAGAGGAGAGTGTCAAGGAAGATAAATCTATGATGAAAAAACTGTTTGTTCTGGTGCCTGCCTGTCTGCTGTTCATGTCAGCGGCTTTCCGTTGCGCAGGCTTGCCGAAACACGCGGCTACGGAGCAGCAGCAGAGTTCAGGCTGTACGATGAAAGCGAAATCCCTGCGTTCGCTGAACTGACTGAACATTTCTGATGCCTCCGATATATGAACCATTATACTGTCATGATACTGTTTTTGATATTGCAAAGCGGTGTTATCTGCCATGAACAGGATGTCTTTTTCAGCTTACTTTGTTAACATGGAATCAGAAACACCAGGAGGAAATTATCATGCTGTTACCCGCAAAGGCGCTTGTCGAAATGGACAGGCTGTATACAAAGCGTCATCATGTGGAACTGACAATCGGCATTCTGAGAGACGGAAAAAGCGAAGTCCTTCATTTCGGTCCCGACCGCAGACCGGTAAAGGGAGATTCCCTTGTCTATCCGGTCGGCTCCATCTGCAAACCGTTCACCGCTTCGCTGCTTGCCAGATATGTTTCGGAAGGGAAACTGGATCTGGATGCACCGCTGTCACAATATATCAAAGGCCTTCCGGATCAGTATTATCCGAGTCTCCGGAAACTGGCAACGCATACTTCCGGCTATAAGACACAGCCGTATACAACCCTGACAAGCCTGCCGTTTTTCATCCGCATGAATCAGGAAGGCGGACTATTCCATACCAATCCGTTCCGGGGATATCCGGATGAGGCGGGTATGATGAAGATTCTTGCCGAAACACATCTGAAAGACAGGGAATACAAGTTTGTCTATTCGAATTTCGGCATGAGCGTTCTCGGCTATATTGTTGGTCAGGTCAGCGGCAGGGGCTTCTGGGACAGTCTGCAGGAATACATTACCGACGATCTGCAGCTGAAGAATACATTTCTGGGCAATGTCGAACTGACCGGCTATGACCGCCGGGAGAATCCCTGTCAGTGCTGGCAGTGGGAGAAGGACGATATTATCGCTCCGGCCGGAGCTCTGAATGCAACGATCGAAGATCTTCTGGAATTTGCAAAAATCAATCTGGACGGAAAACGTCCGTATCTGAATATGTGCCATGAATATCAGGCACCGTGTGATGGGCAGTCGGACAGCGGCCTGGCATGGCGCCTCGACAAAGAAATGCCGATTTCATGGCATACCGGTGCAGCCGGGGCATTCCATGCCTGGCTGGGCATCAACCGTGAAACCGGTGCAGCGGCAGCTGTAGGAATCAATTACGGACTTGTCAATGCCGAGGAACTGGGCTTTGCCATCCTGCGGAATCTGTAAGATTTGCAGAAAAGCATCTGCCGCAGGATAAACAGACGGAAAGGAACATGTGATGAACCTGTCATTTCGAAAAGCAGAAGAAAACGACTGCGGCCTGATTCTCTTCTTTGTAAAGGAACTGGCTGTCTATGAAAAACTGTCCGATCAGGTCATCGCAACCGAAGACCTGCTGAGGGAATGGCTGTTTGAAAAGAAAAAGGCAGAGGTAATCTTCGCCTGTGAAGACGGCAGGGAAGTCGGGTTTGCCCTGTTCTTCCACAATTTTTCCACCTTCCTCGGCAGAGCCGGAATCTACCTTGAAGATCTTTATGTTCTGGAAGAGTTCCGCGGCCGGGGCTGCGGCAGGGCACTGCTGAAAGAACTGGCCCGGATCGCAGTTGAGCGCGGCTGCGGCCGGCTGGAATGGGCATGTCTGGACTGGAATCAGCCAAGCATCGATTTCTACCTTTCCCTGCATGCCGTGCCGATGGAGGAATGGACCGTATACCGTGTCGCCGGGGAAGAACTGAAAAGGCTGGCCGGGTCCGGGAACTGAAACGGAAAAAGGAGAGACTGAGTATGTCAAATGTCAGAGACAGAGGCGTGATAGACATCACGCTGAAGGAAGGGGACAGGTATGTCCTTGTCATTCTCGATGATATGGAATGGGAATATGCCGAAAGACAGCAGCACGGAAGGATTCTGCAGGACAAGATCAATGATTATCTGAGCTACATTGTCAGCGGTCAGGCAGCAGAAGCAGCACCGGGAATGCGGCCTGTGATCCGTATTCTGGCCAAGCATTCATACAGCCGTTACTGTATCGATTTTCTCGAGCGTGTACGGGCATTCATCAAAAACAAGGATGACATCTGCGATATTGAATGGACGCATTCACCGGAAGACGGACCTTTTGATGACGGATTCAGTGATGATTTTGTTTTCGATGAAAAGAAGGTCTATCCCCGGCTGAAGAAAAACTGGGCTGAAGATCCTCTCAGTCAGGTATCACTGATGGCACCTGATGCAGCAGCACCGAATTATCCTGACAACATGGTAATGATCCGTTTTATGGACAGCTTCGTCGGCATGTTTGTTCAGGATGTGGGAAGTGCGTTCACCTATCTGACCTATGACATGCTGCCGGAAGGAACAGATGTCATGAAGCTGCAGGAAACCGCATTTGACAACCTGGTCAGAGATATCACATACAGATCCTGTGAAACCGGCGAACCCGGAATATTCGGAATTATAGCCGGCGGGGATTTCGAAGCAGAAAGTCTGTGCCTCGGAAGCATCTGGAAAGAAGTTTCGGAAGAACTGAATGATAATCTGATCATCTGTGTCCCGGTCAAGGATATTGTTACCTATACCCGGGCGGGTGACAGAAAAGCAGTGAAAAAGATGCTGAAAATGGCAAAAAAAATGTACGAAAGAAACCAGAAGGAAACACCGTATCTGCTGTTCTGCAAGGATGTTTTCATCTACGGAAGGGAAACCGGAAAACTTGAGGTCAGTGCAGACTGCAGATGGTAGAACTGCTTCCTGATGACAGGGTAATTTGCACGCGGAAAAGAAGATGATGGTATAATGACAGCGTAAAAAAAAGGAAAAAGCAATGCCGGACAGCGAGAAACAGAAAACTTACGAAAGATGGGCAGTGATTCTGGGAATGCTGGGAATACTGCTGTTCTTTTTCGGTGTCAACATCGGCTTCAAGCTGGGAATCTCCTTCTTTCCAAAGACGGTATGTATCGGACTTCTGCTGCTGTTTGCCGGAATGATTCCTTTCTCCCGGTTCGGCATGCGTGTTACATTTCTGCGGATAGCTACGGTACTGATCGCCGCTGCAGTGGCTGTGCTGCTTTTCGGGAATGTGAATATCGATCAGTTTGGTCCCTGGGCGATTCTGGCTGCCATAGCAGTCAAATCCACCTATATGTATCTGTATGTTGCACTGATGGAAAAGGTTGCGAGCGCATACGCTTCCGATAAGGAAGTGTCACTGCATATCATGAATAATTTCTGTATTACTACGGAACTGATGTCCGTAATCCTGCCGCTGATGCTGGAATCATATTCGGTGATCAGTGCAACGATCATGGTCGCTCTTCTGTCGACCATGAATATGGTTCTTGTGGTGTCTATTGCGACAGAACTTCGGAAACTGAGCCGGTTCATCCGCACGTGCAGTATTTCCGCGGAAGCCTAAAAGAGATCCTGTCTGAGGCAGGCAGGAAGAAGTTCATACATTGCCGAAGCAGTCTCCCTTGCCGAAAGGGGGATTTTTTTTCTGATCCAGTCTTCGTACAGTTCGGCCGCACCGCACGTGAAAAAATGAAGCTGCAGGAGTTCGCGCGGACTCATTGTCCTGATCTGTTCTCCCTCACCGTTCACGTTTCCGTATTCATACAGGTTCCGGGCGGTATTGAAACTGTAATCCCGCATGAAACTGTAGAGTGAATTGACACCTTCCGTATCAAACAGCGGCAGCAGCGGTTTCCAGTATCCGCTTTCTTCCAGAAGGATCAGAAAGAGATCTTCCAGATTGCGGATCTGTGCCTGCTCTATATGCCTGTTCAGAAGGGAGGAATAGTTGTAATTCATGACATCGTATTTATCACGGAAATGGCGGTAGAAGGTTGCTCTGGAGATACCCGCTTTCCTGACAATCTGAAAAACGGTGACGGATGTGAAGTCACCTTTCCGGATCAGATCATTGAAGGCATGCAGTATTCTTTCTTTCGTGTTATTCATGAGACATTTCACTGTTATTGTCTCATTTTTCTCCGGAACCGCAAGTTTGCAGTTCTGAAGGACTTTTTCCGGAAATATAATTTGATTGGAAAGAGAACACGGAGGACAACATAATGTTTCGAACCAAACATGAACTGACGGAAGGCGAGAAAAAATGTCTCGAGGAGTATGAACGCGAAAAAAGCAAAACTCCGCGCAAAAACCTGATCCGTCTGGTGCGGCATATCAATATGCTGAACCCGCTGCCGGACGAGAATTCCTGGGAGTATATTTTCTTTGACCGCCAGCTGAGCGATGCCCAGATCGATTTTGCCCTGAAAATGAAGCAGCGGCATCCGTATACGATTCCCGAACTGGCAAAGACAGAAAAGATGTCGGTGGAAGAGACGGCACAGATGGTCTATGATCTCTGCTACATCGGTCTGCTTGAATACTGCAGCATGCCGCATGAAGAAGACAGGGTCCAGCTGCCGGTGTTTGCACCGGGTGCCATGGAAAGCGTCGTCATGACCAAGGAACGTACGGACAGATATCCGGAAACGGCTCCGGCATTCCTGAACTATGTCCTGGATCTGCAGAAAAAGATTTCCGGTGCCAGCTTTATGGGTGCTGCACTGATGCGTGCCATTCCGGTGGAAAGCGCCATCGAAGGCAACACCAGAAAAGTCAAATATGAAGAAGTCAGTTACTGGCTGGACAAGGCCGGTGAAAGCATCGGTGTCGCACCGTGCGAATGCCGCAAGCTGAGAAGAATGGTCGGCGAAGGAACTGCCGATCTGGAAGGGGAGTGGTGCATCAACCTCGGCGCCTATGCCGAATCCTGCATCCGTACGGGCAAGGCAAGAAGAATTACCCGCGAAGAGGCTGAAGCCAAGATCAAGAGAGCCGAAGAACTCGGCTATGTCCATCAGCTGTCCAATATTGACGGACCTGACTTTTCAATCTTTATCTGTAACTGCCCCTGGGATACCTGTATGGCACTGCGCACATCCTGGTATACATCTTCTCCGGATCTTTCAAGGTCCAACTATACGGCGACTGTCGATGCCTCCAACTGTGTTGCCTGCGGCGGCTGTGTCGAAGTCTGCCCGCAGAATGCCGTGAAGCTTGGTGAAAAACTGTGCACAAAGCGGCCGATCGAAGTAAAGAGTGCTGAAGTCGCAAGTGACTTTGTTTTCATGAATCCGAAGAAATGGACCGGCGAAAGCTTCCTCAGGGAAAGGGAAAATGTCGTGCCCGAAACCGGAACTGCTCCGTGCAAGACCAACTGTCCTGCACACATTGCCGTACAGGGCTATCTGAAGATGGCCAATGAAGGCCGCTATCGTGAAGCCCTTGCCCTGATCAAAAAGGAGAATCCGTTCCCGGCCATGTGCGGACGAGTCTGTGCCAGATTCTGTGAACAGGTCTGCACCCGCGGTGATATCGACTCACCGGTTGCGATTGACGAAGTCAAGAAATTCCTCGCCGATCTGGAACTGAAGGATGAAAACCGCTACGTTCCGGAAAAGCGTTTCAATGAAGGCCAGAAGGTTGCCGTCATCGGCTCCGGTCCGGCCGGCCTCTCCGCTGCCTATTACCTGGCTGTCTGGGGTCATGATGTCACGGTCTTTGAAAAGGAATCCAGACCGGGCGGAATGATGACCTTCGGCATGCCGTCATTCCGGCTTGACCGGAAAGTCGTGGAAGCTGAAATCGATGTGATCCGTCAGCTCGGTGTGAAGATTCAGTGCAATACCGAAGTCGGAGAGGATATTACCCTCGATCAGCTGCGCAGCGAAGGCTATAAGGGATTCTATGTTGCCATCGGTGCCCAGGGCGGCAGGAAGCTTGGCATTGAAGGCGAAGACAGTGAAGGTGTCATCTCCGGCATCGATTTCCTGCGGGATGTATCCTTTGAAAAGATCAGTCCTCTGCACGGCAGTGTTGTCGTTGTCGGAGGCGGCAATGTGGCCGTGGATGTTGCCAGAACGGCCGTCCGCTTCGGCGCCGGAAAGGTCACCATGCTGTGTCTGGAACAGAGGGACGAAATGCCGGCCAGTGAAGAAGAAGTACTGGAAGCACTGGCAGAAGGCATCGAGCTGAAGTGCGGCTACGGTCCGAAGTTCATCACGGCCGAAGACGGAAAGGTAAAATCCATTACCTTCAAAACCTGCACACAGGTCAAGGATGCGGAAGGACGCTTCAGTCCGCAGTATGACGAAGACAATACCATTACCCTGGATGCCGATTATGTTCTTTCTGCCATCGGTCAGTCGATCGAATGGGGCAGTCTGCTTGACGGCGAGAAGGTTGAACTCAACCGCAACAGAACCGCCAAGGCCGACAGCTGGACCTATCAGACAGCCCAGAAGGATGTCTTTGTCGGCGGTGATGCATATACCGGCCCGAGCTTTGCCATCTATGCCATTGCGGCCGGCAAGGAAGGCGCAGAATCCCTGCACCGCTATGTCTGGGAAGGTCATTCACTGACGCTGGGAAGAGTCAGAAGGGACAACTTCCGTTATATCGACAAGGAAAATCTTGTCATTGCCAGCTACGACCGCGGCGAGCGTCAGGTGCCCGGAAAAGATCCTGAAAAGGTCAGGACCTTCTCCGATGAAAGATGCACATTCACCGAAGAGCAGGTCAGAAAGGAGACTTCCAGATGCCTGTCCTGCGGTGCTGCCAAAGTTGATCCGAAGATCTGCATCGGCTGCGGACTGTGCACTCTGCAGTGTAAATTTGATGCCATTCATCTGGAAAGGACAGCCGATGTCTGGGGTGTTCCGTATGAACAGCTTGTGCCGACTGTCATAAAAGAAGAGGCAAAGAAAATCGGCCGCATTGCCCTGAGAAAGATCAAAGCCTGAGCATGCACGAAATCAGTGTTCTTTATAAGGCGGTGGAACTGGCAGAACAGACAGCCCGTGACAACGGCATTGAACAGATTGCATATCTGACGCTTGAAGTCGGTGAACTGTCGGGATATCTTCCTGTATTTTTCGAAAAATACTTTCCCGTCGTCACTGAAAACAGAGACATGTTCAGAGACTGCGAACTGAAAATGATCATTGCCAGAGGTGAAGGACTCTGCCGGGAATGCGGGGCAATCTACAATATCATGCAGGAAAAGGGAGTCTGTCCGAAATGCGGATCACGCTATAAAAAGATCCTCGGCGGCCAGCAGTTCCTGCTGAAGGAAATCGGTTACGAATAAACATGAAAACAGCGCTGATCAACATCGGCGCTGTTTCAGTTCATGATTGTTTTTTTCAGTGCTTCAATATCTTCATCGCTCATCCCGCCGTCCTTCAGATAGGCTTCGGCAAAGGATGTCAGGTCAGCCGTTTTCAGATCGACGCTGTCATCACCGACAAGATAATGCATCAGTGTCAGGAAGCTTTCATCAATGACGATCCGGTATTTTTCCGGCTCGTTGTGCGGCGAAATATGATAGAAGTTGTCATATGTCAGCATATAGTCATCCAGCATTTCCTGATAAGATGCGCCGGCCATCATTTCCAGCAGCAGGCAGACAAAGCCGGTTCTGTTCTTGCCGAGGGAGCAGTGAATCAGATACGGACCTTCTTCACTGCTGAGGGTACACAGTGTATCGGCAATCTTCTTTTTGATGTCATCGGTTCCGTAGCGGGTATTGACAACCGGAAGAAGAATTCTGCCGTTCCGGTACAGATCCAGGTAGTATTCGGACGGAGATGAAGCGGCGATGTTGTTTTCCAGGTTCTCTTCGGTATCGGAGAGATCGATGATCAGCCTGATGCTGTTTTCCTCAATCAGCCTGTCAACATATGCCGCTCTGCCGTATGTGTTGTCACAGGGGGAAGAGGAACGGTAGATGAGATTTTCTTTCAGGTTTCCGCCGCTGATGCTGCGGAAGTTGGCGAAGATTTCATCGCTGTCATAATGGCTGCGGTCGGTCGTCTGATGAACATCCCGGGCATCCTGGATGGCAGAGTACCGTCCGGCTTCATTCAGGCTGACGGATGCAGTGTCGCTT
>CAMNGB010000084.1 GCA_946537835.1 uncultured Erysipelotrichaceae bacterium | reverse complement strand
TTCTGCTCTTTCTTCTCTGCTCTTACCCTTCAGGGATTCAAGAATTTCCTTTTCCATTTTCTTTCCTCCTGTGTATTTATGATTTTTTAGTCTATCGGTGACCGCTCTGCGGTCCTATCTATCATTTAACATATCGTCATATCCGCATGTTTTACAATTTGCAAGTCCCAAATGACGGAAAATGAAAATATGAAAATATTATTTTTGTGCTAAAGCAGCAGGCTGTCCAGTCCCTGCGGGTCGATCAGTCTCAGCATTTCATAGCCGATGCCGGCAGTTCCGTAGAACAGGCCCGCATTGAATACATAGTCCATACTGCGGCTGATGCAGCTGTAGTGCCCGTTTCTTTCCGCCCGGAAGATCACCATTGCCATGCGGGTGCGGGCTTCCTGAACCAGATCATCCCGCTGCAGCTTTGTTCCGGCAATGAGCAGGAACTCTGCCATGGCACTGTTGCCGCAGCAAAGGAAATCCTTATGCATCAGAGGCTCCTTCAGAGTGCTGCGGATCGCCCGGTTCAATACTTCTTCATAGCCGTCATATTCCAGCAAAACGGCATTCATGCCGATGCCGGGTGCACCCGAACAGTATCCGGTCATATAGTCATCTGTTTTTTCTGAACCGCGGCGGTCAGGCCAGGCACCGAGCGATACAGAATAGATGTCCTTTTCGAATTCAAATCCGGGCCGGGCTGCCTCGATCAGATCCTCACGGTGCAGTCTCTTCCCTGCCGTATACAGAGCAGATGCGACACCGGACTGACCGTGCCCTGCTCCGGAAATGGCCCAGACAGGACTCAGCGTCTTCCAGATCTTTTTGTCTTTATACGGAATGGCGGCTGCCTTCACCAGGCGGTCAGCAAGCTTTTCGCAGAGTTCCTTTGCGCCCGGTTCATTGAAGAAGGCATCATACCGGCACAGCATCTTCAGCAGTCCGGCAATGCCGTTGTAGACATCCGTCTTCTCATACTTCATATCCATTTTGTCCAGCAGGGCAATGATGCGGCTGCACATCTTCATATATTTTTCATTATCCATGTACTTTCCGCACAGATAGCAGGAAAGCAGCTTGCCGCTCATGCCGGTGCTGAAAGAAACATTTTCAACATTGGGATAGATAACATCCACCGCTTCCAGAGCATTCAGAATTCTGTCCAGGCGGTCCATGATCTTTCCGGTCAGTTCTTCCGCCTTTTTTCTGACAGCCGGATCCCCTGTCATCCTGTACAGAGCCGCAAAGAAGACTGCCAGGCCGCCTGTTCCTTCGATCAGGCCGGTGTCAAACATCTTCATGCCGGTCTCCTGGAAGTAGTTCAGACCGAACCAGACAACTTCGCCGGACGGTGTCACTACCGCATCATCGGCGATTTCCCGGAAGATCTTTTCGGCATGTCTGAGCAGTTCTTCATCACTGATATCCCTTCTGGCAAGGATCCTCTCACGGATCTCCGGTCCCCGCTGAAATCTTCTGACCACTCTGGTCATTGCCTTCTTCAGCAAAGTGATCTCATAGGCGAGATCCGTCTCGTTCAGATAATCGATACGGGAAAGCACATAGTCAATGCATGATTCACGGAAGAAATCCTTATAGACAACCCTTCCTTCCGAATACAGATCGGTGGAATCGGTGCGGATATACATATAGGGAATATCCCCGCGCATGATCGCATCCGCTTCCGCTTCGGCAATATCCCCGGCATTGGACGAACCGCTCCGCTCCATGGCAACATTCAGCTGCCGGACCAGTTCTTCCCTGACACCCGGATCTTCGATCCATGCCGGTTCCGTGATCTTGTCCATCAGAATTCTGTAGGTCGTGGTATTCCGGTAAATATGACGGACATAAATATTCTTCATGGAACAAATGAATTCTTTCAGTTCTTCGCTCTGTTCCATGCATTTCCGGTAGGTATCCTCAAAACCCCGAAAGAATTCATCCGGATAATCGGTCATGCATTTTCTCTGACCGTCAATCAGCGGTGAGCTGACGTTCATTTCATCGCGGGCAAAGAGGATGCTCATTTCATGATCATCCTTGCGCTGCGGCATCAGAGAGCTCTGCAGCACGGAATAGCGGATATCATGCTGGAGGGACTTTCCCGTCAGGCCAAAGCCCGGTGTCACCATCAGTTCATAGTCAATGATCACCGGATAGATGCCTCTTGCCAGAACATTGCTGTGATGCAGGTCACTGCTGCCCATCATCAGTACGACCGTGGACAGACCGCCCAGGTTGTAGAAATACTTCCTGGCCTTCTCATCGGTATCGGCAGGTTCATTGACAATGAATTCAACAAAGCCGTAGCCGTCCCGGCGGCAGACCTTCGGCGCCTGCATGATATCGGAAAAGAATGTTTCGATCAGTTCGTAAGACTTCTGATCAATGCCGACATCATGCGGCTTGTATACGATCTTTCCGGCATCCGTTTCAATGACGGATGTCGTATGTCCGTGATTATGCACATCACCGCTGTCAGTGGATATACTGACAAGTTCCGTAAATGTCTTTCCGTTCAGAAGTTCCGTACAGAGATCCTCATAGCAGGCATCCATCCTCTCCAGCATTTCCGATACCACAGACTGATACTGTGTGCATGCCTTTTCGGCAATGCCGATCAGGGTCGGCAGTTCTGCCTGCATTGCCGAAAGTGTAATCGTGTCGGCAAAGCTCTGTCTGAACGTATCAAGTTCTTCACTGTTGTCATCCCGGATATATGCATCAAGAACATCCCGGTCATTCAGATACTCCAGGAACATCCTGAACAGAGACGGATGCAGGATCCGGCCGATGCGGATCACCAGACCTTCGGCAAGATCTTCTTCCGCCTTCCGGCTGATCGCAAAATGTTCTGCCTGCACACTGACAAGATCAAAATGCATCTCTTTCAGAAGCTTCCGGACAATATTATTTCTTGTCAGTTCATCTCTTTCAGACATATATCCTCCATTATGCAGCCCGATTTCCATGAGCACATCATATTAGCGCATATGCGGCTGCAGGTCAATCGGCCGTAAACATGGTAAAAATGCCTGTTTTCACAGGCATTTTCAATCATGATCAATAGTATCTTCTGTACATGATGTGGCCGCATGCCGGGCAGACCAGCTTGGTGATCTTGCCTTCCTCATACGGTGCTTCCACGTCTACTCCGCACAGCGAGCAGTAATCGTGGACGAAGCCGTTTTCGATTCTGCCGCCGGCAACTTCCTTGACATCCTCATCGGAGACCGGACCTGCCGGTGTTTCGGGAGCAGCCGGTTCTTCCGGTGCAGCAGTTTCTTCTGCCGGTTTTTCTTCGGTTTCGGCAGCTCTCTGCGGCTTGCTGTCTCTCCATTTGGCATATGCCTTCAGTTCCGGTTCATTGAGCTTCAGAACCAGGGCAATGGCTGCGAGGTCATCCAGTTTTCCGATCAGCGGAATATTGTCCGGGATCAGATCCTTCTTCTTCAGAAGATAAAGGACAAGACCGACCATGGAAGTTACAACCTTCGGTGATACTTCCGTATATTCCTGGGTAATGTAGCTGCGGATCATGGAGATCATCAGCGGCAGTCTGGAAGCATCCTTTCCGACATACGGAATGTTCTTCATGGTTGTTTCCAGCTTCTGCAGTGCTGCCTCCAGTCCTTCCGGATTCTTCAGATAATCCTCAGCCTTTGCGGCAGATCCCTTCAGCATTTCTTCAAAATCTTTCAGATCAATATTTTCAGACATGATATTGTGAATCTCCTTTCTTCAATTATAAATCGGTTATCCTGTTGCATTTTATTGTACCATAACTGTTTCCTGTTTCAGCAGTTCTTTCAGATGATCGGAAAGCTGCCTGTCGGTACAGTATACATAGCAGCCCTTCATTCCTCTTGTCATCAGTGTCCTGTATGTATTCTTGATGATCATATCGGCGGTTTCAGCCGCTTTTGCCGGATCTTCTTTTGCCATCTTCTTAATGCCCTTTACCGACTGGTCGGTCTTTGCCCGTTTTGTATAATCGGTAACGATATGACCGTCACGGTAAATCATGTCATCGCCGATGATGACGCCGGCATAATCGAATTCCAGTCCCTGGGCAGTATGAATGCAGCCGATCTCACTGACAGATTCCTCATCGATTGCCCAGGTTGTCGTATTGCCGAGATTCCAGCTCATCTTAAAATCACCGATCTGAATGTCATACACATCCGATCTGTTCTTCCCTTCCGAGATCCAGTTCCAGCAGTAGCCTGCAAGCAGGCGGGATTTGTTTCTGCCTCTGTTCTTTTCATAAATCAGGTCTCTGACCTGTTCCGGCGTATCCAGGATGCGGATATCGTAATCGATTCCTTCCATGTCAAAGTTCGCTGTCTCCCTGATTTCCAGGGCATTGTCCAGCCAGGCAAGATATCCGTCCGAACCGTTGCACCGGAACTGGGATACCAGTTCTTCCTCAATGACTTCCGACTTCTGATCAAATGCCCATTTTCTGATTTCCGTGACCGTTCCGATATCCTGCAGCGTAACTCTCTGTTCTTCATCAATGAAGAAGACACTGCATGCGGCAGCCCGGATGATTTCCTTGATCTGATTCTCACCGAGATTATGAAACATGCCGGATTTCTCATTCAGACGATGTGCCTCATCAACCAGAATGGTATCGACGGCATTCTTCGGTGCATCCACATAGGAGCCTGAACCCTTGAACATGTTGTCAATACTGCTCTTCTTCAGAACACCCTTCAGCTTGCGCAGATAGACATTTCTCGGGGCACTGTTCTTGGAAGTATACTGTACGAACTGTCCTTCATTGGTCAGTCTGGCAAGAAGATTGACCGCAACGACCGTCTTGCCGGTTCCCGGTCCGCCTTTGACAATGACCGTTCTCTTTTTATGATCTTTCCGGCACTGTGCCGATACTTCCAGGATTCTTTCATAGACGACTTTCTGATCATCGATCATGATGAATTCATCATTGCCTCTGACCATGCCGGCAATGGCATCCTGCAGACTTCTGGAAGGACGGATCCTGCCGTTGTCAATCCTGTAGATCGTATCGCCGTTGTCACCCCAGACAACTGATTTCTTGATAAATTCTCTGAGTTTTTTCAGATCCTTTTTTGTAAATGCCGGTGCATCATCAAGATATGTCTGATACTGTTCGGCATATAAAGGGTCATCTTCTTTCGGCTCATAATTATGAAGATAGGCACACGGACTCAGTTCAATATCATCATCCTGCACAATGTCACTGTAATCTTTGATCAGTGCCGCATAGGACCATGCCTGATAGGACGGATGAACGACCTGACGGATGCCGTGTCCGGTATAGGTCTCAACCAGTGCATCCCTGCCTTCCACTGCCTTCAGGGATTCCCACTGTTTCAGTTCAACAATGACAACAGATTCCTTCCTGTTCTCATCCAGTCCGGAAATGATAAAATCCACCCGCTTGGATGTCTGCGGAATATTATATTCAACCGCAATGCCGGTATCATCAGGAATGGCATTGTCATTGAGCACCATGTACATATAGTTCATGGAATTCTTCCAGGAGTCCAGTTCGCTCTGTCCTGTCCGCCGGTGCATCTTCTCATACACTGCCTGATTCAGGATATCGGCAATTCCCTGATCCTCAACAGCGGTAGAAAAACTCATTTTAGTGCCGCGGTAAATGATCATACGTTTTCACCTTCACAGTTCATCATATTTCTTCGCGCTGCCTCTGGCTTTTTCCACCGGATACTTGGCAGCGTTTTTCTGCATTTTGTCATGAATGATCTCATCCATGTCCAGATTCAGCTTGTATGCCATATCAACACAGTAAGCCAGGACATCCGCCAGTTCTTCCTTTACATGCTCAATGTCATAGTCTTCATCACTCCACTGAAAGCACTCCAGCAGTTCCCCTGCCTCAATGGCAATGGACTTTGCCAGATTAGCAGGTGAATGATACTGATCCCAGTCCCTGTCTTCTGTAAACTTCAGGATTTCATCAATTGTTTCTTTCTTCATGTGTATTATCCGTTTCTGTAATTACCTACATTGTATTACAGTCACCGCCTTCTTCCAAAATCACATGTCCGGATTATGCTATACTTTCTGAAACAGAGCATTTGCAGCAGAAAGGATTACAAAATGAATATTCTTGTATTGAACGGCAGTCCCCGTCCCAAAGGTAAAACAGCTGAGATGTGTGCAGTTTTCCGGGAAGCGGCACAGGCAAAAGGACACCATGTAACAGTCATTGATGTCTGCCGCAAAAATATCAAGGGCTGTCTGGCATGTGAGTACTGCCACGGCAAGGGTGAAGGTGTCTGCATTCAGAAGGATGACATGCAGGAAATCTGTGCCCTTCTGAAAGAAACGGAAATGCTGGTACTGGCTTCACCGATCTATTATCACAATATGACGGGACAGCTGAAATGCGTCATTGACCGCTTCTATTCCGTGCTCTATCCGAAAGCACCGGAATCTCTGAAGAAAGCAGCCATGTTCCTGAGTTCGGGAGATCCGGACATGGAAACCGGCGCAAAATTCTCCTATGACGGAGATTTCCTGGATTATCTGAAACTGGAAGGCATGGGCATCTTTACCAATCATGACCCGGATGTCATGGAGAAAATCAGGGAAATGGCAGAGAGTCTTTGAACAGGCAGAGACATCTCTGCTTTTTCTTTTCCGTCAGAAAAACAGAGACGTATCCTGTCTCTGTCATATGTTCTTATCAGATTCGGGCAATAACAGCCGGGATTTGATTGCATCAATTATAATCTGAGCCATTTTTTATAGGTCAGATCAATCATAAATGCGCCAAGCGGTGCAGTAATCAGAATGGCAATGACTGCAACTGTCAGAACCGTATTGCCGCAGGCCAGCCCCATTGACAGCGGGATCGCCCCGATTGCTGCCTGGACAGTTGCCTTGGGCGTATAGGCAATCATGCAGAACAGCCGTTCCTTAAGATTCAGCCTGGTTCCGATCGTGCATACGGCAACACCCAGCATGCGGAAGATCAATACGGCAAATATCAGCAGGACTGACACCGAACCGGATTGAAATGCATAGCTGATATCCACTGCTGCACCGACCAGAACAAACAGGATGATTTCCGCTGCCGTCCACAGTTTTGAAAGTCCGCCGGATATGACTGCTGCTTCATTTCTGGACCGGGCGGCAAACATCATGCCCATCGCCATGACTGCGATCAGTCCTGAAAAGCCGATGACACCGGTCATGATATCTTCAGCCGTCACCAGAAGAAAGGAAACCGACAGAAACAGAACCAGTGTTTTTTCCGTGCTCAGATGTATTTTTAAAAGATATCTCTGCAGTACATATCCGAGCACTGCCCCTGCCGCAATACCGAGAAGAATGGAAGTCGGAATCCGCATCAGATCAGCAGCTTCAAAAGAACCTCCGCCGGCAATTTTGGTAAATGAAGTAAACAGGACAATAACAAATACATCATCGGCAGAAGCTCCGGCAAGAATCATCTGCGGAATCCCCTGCTTCGTGCCATAGCCTTCTTCCATGATCTTCAGCATATGCGGCACGATGACAGCCGGTGAAACAGCCGCAATGACGGTTCCGAGGATCAGGGAATCCAGGACGGACAGACCCAGCAGCAGCGGTGCAGTCAGCAGCATCCCGGCAATCTCAAAACAGGCAGGAACAAAGCACATCAGGATCGCTGAGCGGCCGACCTTTTTCAGGTCTTCAAGCCTGAGATTCAGTCCCGCCCTGAGCAGGATGATGATCAGGGCAATTCTTCGCAGCTGGGCTGAGATGCCGAGAAGTGATGCATCCAGTAGATTCAGACAGGACGGACCGATGACAATACCGATCAGCAGCATTCCCATCAGCGGCGGCAGCTTGGCTTTTGAACAGAGCCATCCTGCCAGCATTCCGGCGATAAAAATCAGTGCAAGACTATACAGCATGTTTATATTCTCCTTTGCTGTTGCAGGTGAATCAAAAAGCTGATGCCCCCTGCATGTAAAAAACACATACAGACGTCATCAGCTTTCTCAAGCGGTTTAGGTTTCCCATGGGAGAACATCATTCCCTATTTCTAAAATAATACAGTTTCACTGCTTTTACAATCTTCAGGCTTCCTGCTGAAGCATGAAAGTCAAAACAGATCCGCACATGATGATCATTCAGGTTCACGGATCAGATCATACATATGATATTTTTCACCGCAGCGGCGGACTCTGTCCAGTTTCATGCCAAGATGCTGATAGCGTTCGCATTTATCCTCTTCTCCGGAGAAGACCCCGTTCTCTATAGAGCAGGGATGAATCCGG
>CAMNGB010000083.1 GCA_946537835.1 uncultured Erysipelotrichaceae bacterium | reverse complement strand
AGGCGGCCTGCATTCCGCAAAGGTCCTGATCAGCAGCATCGATTTTCATGATGTCGCAGAAGCGCAGGAGAGGGATGACTGGGACTACTGTGCAGAGGTCATGACGGAAGCGGCAGAGGCTCTGGAAAGAGGCGGTGCCGATTTCCTTCTGATCGGTGCCAATACCATGCACATCGCCTGCGATGCCGTCAGGCAGAAAGTGCATCTTCCGATTCTGCATATTGCCGAAGCGACTGTCGAAAGACTGAAGCGGGACGGCATTGCAAGAACGGCACTGCTCGGCACAAAGTACACCATGTGCATGGACTTCTATAAAAAGGTCATCAGTGATGCCGGCATCGAGGTCATGATTCCCGAAAAGGACATCGATACCGTCAATGACATTATCTATAAGGAACTGTGCTGCGGCATCCTTTCGGAATCCTCCAAGCGGGAACTGCAGCGCATCATTGCAGAGATGAAAAAGGAGGGTGCACAGGGAGTGATCCTCGGCTGCACCGAACTGGGACTTCTGATCCATCCGGAGGACAGTGAACTGCCGGTCTATGACACGACCCTGATCCATGGGGAAGAAGCAGCCCTGAAGGCAATCAATGAAAACAACGGTCAGTGACCGTTGTTTTAGTCTGGATTCAGAAACCGAACAGGCCGGTTTTTTTCTGGTAGAAAGGCTTGCCGCCGGCAGCTTTTTTGCCGAACGGATCACTGTGGGAAATCATATCCAGATACATGCCGTCTTTCAGATGGCCCTTGGCAGCTTCAGCGAGGGCATCAAACAGCGGCCGTCTTTCACCGCGGTGATCGACAATGAGCAGCCAGCTTTTTTCATTGTCATCCTTGACCATCAGCTTCAGCCACATTGTTCTGATGTCCCTGTAGCGCTCGGCGCAGTTTCTTAATGCGTCCTTCAGTTCCTTGGGATTTTCGGCTGCTTCGCCGATCTTTACGGGTGTATCTTTTTCGACCATATGTTCCGTCACTCCTTTTCTGCGGATCTCTTTTGTTTCATGAAAACGGCGCAGCGTTTCCTTTGAGAAGATCAGATCATCGGTATAGGGATTGATGACCAGACCGGCATCCTGATTCTCAAGCATTGCCCAGTAATCGTCAAATGAAAGCACCATAGTTTTGACGTCTTCCGTACCGTACGGGCTCTGTTTCAGTGCATCCCAGTCGGTAAAAGCCGGATAGAATGTCCTGCCGTCATTTGTCTGCAGCAGGGGAAAACGGATCTCACTGTTCTTTCTGAACACGGCCGTTCCGTCTTCATGGGTTTCAACCGCATCATCATCGTGCTGGATGATTGCCAGAAAACGGGCATGTTCAGCCGTCTCTTCAGCAATCTGATTCATGACTTCCGGCAGCCTTTCACTGTTTCCGGATTTGATTTCTTTTTTTTCCCTGAGCAGTTCGCTCAGCTTCGGGTTTTTTACAGGTTCCATGGTTCTATTGTAAAGGCAGTCCCATTTTCCTTCAATGAGAAGTACGGAACGGGAATTCTCTGTGCGGATCACAGTGTGAAAGAATATAATGACAGTATGAAAAACAAGACACCGAAACAGCAATGCAATGATCTGATCATGGCAATGAACGCCACCAGGCCGATGAATGAGGAAGAAAGAAAGCGTGATGTCATGTACGGGATGGTCCTGACATTCCTGTTCATGCTGATACCGCTGGTTTCTCTGGTTTTTCTCTGCTCTGTGAATCAGCCGCTGTGGGGATTTCTTGCGGCAGCCGTTTCCGCCGGCACCGGTCTGGCCATCGGCCTGCACCGCAGAGCACAGATCATCAAAGACTTCTACAGATATGAAAACGGCAGTGAACTGACCGAAATCAGAGATGCGAAGCCGGTCCTGCCAGAAATCATGAACAGCCGGTTATGCCTGATTTCTCTTTTGCCGCAGAATGATGAAATGATCAATCTTCTCTACAACTGGCTGTGTGCCAGAAACCTGCTGGACGGCGGGGAAAAGCTGTGCGTGTATACTGTCCGGGGCAGTGATCTGCAGGAATATGTATCGGTGTCACTGCCGCAGAAACCGCTCCTGCTGATTCCGCTGGGAGACAGGGAACCGGATTCCGTTCAAAGACTGTATACGGAAATGGGCATTCTGCGTACGGACTTCCTGCCGAAGATCCTGAAGAAAGAAGAAAACAAGGAAGAAAAACCCGTCTATGACGGAGAATGGGCTGACTGGGTCAGCAGATAGGAGAAAATATGAATTACAGCGAAAACATACAGTATCTTCTCGATGTCACAAAACGCCTGCTGGCCGTAGATTCACCGACCGGATTTACCAATGAAGTGACAAAGACCATGGTGAATGAACTGAAAGCACTCGGCTATGAATCCTGCGTGACCCGCAAGGGAAGTGTTCTGACAGAGATCGGAGGTGAAGGAAATCCGGTCATCGTCACTGCCCATCTTGATACGCTTGGTGCCATCGTTGCCGAAGTCAAAAGCAACGGCCGTCTGAAGATTTCCAACCTCGGCGGCATGAAGGCAGTCAACTGCGAGACGGAAAATGTCCGCATCTATGCCAGAAACGGCAAGGTCTATGACGGCTGCCTGCAGCATATCGATCCTTCTGTTCATGTCAATCCCAAGGGTGTCAGTGAAGAAAGAACCTTTGACAATACCGAAATCGTCATCGACGAAGATGTCCATAGCAAGGAAGACACGCTGAAGCTGGGAATTACCAACGGCTGCTTTGTCTGCTTTGATCCGCGAACCGTCATCACTGATTCCGGCTATCTGAAGTCCCGCTATCTGGATGACAAGCTTGCTGCCGGCATCCTGCTGGCTCTGGCAAAGAAGGTCAGGGAAGGAATGGCACTGAACCGTAAGGTATATCTGTTCTTTACGACCTATGAGGAAGTCGGCCACGGCGGCAAGGGCGGCCTGCCGGAAGATGCCGAAGAGATCCTGGCAGTCGATATGGGCTGTGTCGGCATCGGTCTGGAAGGCAGTGAACGGAAGGTATCGATCTGTGCCAAGGACGCCCACGGACCGTATGACTATGATGTCACCAATACCCTGGTACAGCTGGCGGCAGAGAAGAAACTGAACTATGCCGTCGATATCTACAACAGCTACAGCAGTGATGCCCAGGCAGCAGTCAATGCCGGCAGTGATCTGAAACATGCCCTGATTGGACCGGGTGTCTATGCCTCCCACGGCTACGAAAGAAGCCATGCCGAAGGGGCAGAGAATACCCTGGCACTGCTGGAAGCCTATCTCGGGGCATGACAATCAGAAACAAAAGGACTATAATTACAATATCTGAATGAAACCGGGCCCTGCCCGGTCTCATTTGCACCGTGAGTTAGAAAAGACTAACATTTTATGAAAACAACATTCTGGGACCGCACGGCAGGCATCTATGATCTGTTTGCGGAAGGGTACAACAGAAAAGTGCACCGGCAGCTCAAGGAACTGGTGAAATCCGAGATCACAGCTGAAGATGAGGTGCTGGAGTGTGCCTGCGGCAGCGGCATGCTGACGGAAGTGATCGCCGGAAAGTGCCGGCATATCACCGCCACCGATTTTTCAAGGGCCATGCTGAAACGGACAGAAAAGAAATGCAGCCGTTTTGACAACTGCACCTTCCGGCAGGCAGATATCATGAATCTGCCGTTTGCCGATGAAAGCTTTGATACAGTCATTGCCGCCAATGTCATCCATCTTCTAGATCATCCCGTATCTGCTCTGAATGAACTGGAAAGGGTATGCCGCAGCGGCGGAAAGATCATCATTCCGACCTATATGAACAGGGAAAAAACCGGAAAGCCCAGCATGTTTTCAAAAACACTGAATACCGCCGGTGCCGATTTCCGCCAGGCCTTTACCTATTCTTCCTACCGGGAATTCTTCCGGGCTGCCGGCCGGGAAGAGGTCCGTTTTGAAATGATCGACGGCAGGGTGCCGTGTGCCGTTGCCATAGTGAAAAAACCGGAGGGAACATCCGATGCTCATGCATGAATATCATCCGGAAGGGAAAAGAAAACTGCTGTTCTTTCCCGGCAGCTGTGAAGGGTGGCAGGAATTCGAAGAAGCCTGTACATATCTGGCAAGGGAATTCCATGTATTCCAGGTGACGCCGGACGGTCATGACCCTGAAGAACATACGGATTTCATCTCCGTTGAAAAAACCGTACAGGATACCGAAGAATATCTGCTGGCCAGAGGCATTCATCATCTTGATGCCGTCTACGGCATGAGCTTCGGCGGTGCCATGGTCATGTGTTTTCTCTGCAATCGGAAGATTCCTGTCAAAAAGGCCGTCATCGATGCCGGTACAGCTCCGTATCAGATGCCGAAGCTGCTCTGTTACTGTGCCTGTATCCGGGACTGGCTGGAATTCAGGATCGGCATTGCATCAACGGATCTGATGGCACTGGCCTTTCCCTATGACCGATTTGCCCGGGACAGGGAACATGCAAAGGAAGAATATGAAGAACTGCGGCAGTATCTGAAAACCTATTCCGATAAGACGGTCTGGAATATCTTCTGGTCTGCCAATAACTATAAAGTCCCTGCTGTATTCCCTGAAATGGATACGGAAATCCAGTTCTGGGTCGGGGATGAGGAATGGGGCAGCCGCTACCGTGACCTGAAATGGTACAGGAAGTATATTCCGCACCTGAAGGTCAGGGTGATTCCCGGCATGATGCACGGCGAACTGGTCATGATGCATCCGAAGAAGTTTGCGGAAAGAGCCCTGACGTTCTTTCTGGACGAAAAGGAGGGAAAAGATGTCGCTGACATATGAAATCCTGAAGCGTGCCGTAAAGCTGACAGGCATGAAGAAGAGAATGGAAATGAGCGCGGCAGAAATCATTGCCGTCAAGAAAAAAGAAAACCGGAGGAATGCCATTCCCGATCTGCAGGATGATGAAATGGATATCACCGTAACATCCGTGTCCGGCTTTCCGCTGTATCCGGAAGCGAAGGAAGGCTGGAATCTGATGATCCGGCTTCTGAAAGAGGCGTGAAATGAATATGTATAAGATACTGTTTCTTACGGCTGTTGCGGGACATCTGCTGTGCGGATACTGCGACATGCTGATAACGTATGTGGAAGGCGGTCAGTTCAGATTCAGTGAACTGTCCGACAATATCAAGATGCAGAATGTTTTTTCCAAGATGCCGGAAGGCAATCCCGTCAGATCAATGGTCCTGGGGACCCTGGCTCTGACTTTGTGTTTTTTCGGTTATTACGGTCTGGTGCACTGGACTGCACAGTATGCGGAAGGATACAGCCGGATCATGTTTGCCGGGATGTCCTTTTTCTTTCTGTTCGGTGTTGCCCATCATATTCTCTGCGGTGCGGCAGAGTGGATCTATATCCGCTTCGGCCTTACCGATCATGCCAGAGAAGCTGTCATAGATTTTTTCAAAAAGACGTCCGTTACCATGATCGTCTGCTATACCGGTCTGCTGGTATTCAATGCTGCCTATATCATTGCCGTACTGAGCAGGGCAGTGCCGCTGCCGCTCTGGGCAGCCGCCGTCAATGTCATTCCGCTGGCCCTGATCATGGTGCCCCTGCATATCGGCGGATCGATGAACTGGGCAGGTGCCGTCATGTTTGCGGCATTGTTCCTGATGGTGTGAGAGTGATATGAAAATCATTGCTGAACTGATACTTTATTGTCTGCTGTTCTTTGCCATGGTGAAATACGCTGTCAGAAACGGGGCAGCTGACGGCCTGTATTTCTATCCGCAAGCCGTACAGGAAAGGGCAGTCGCAATCGGCCTTTCCACAGAAGAAGAAATCCGCCGCAGGCGAAAGGAATTCATGCCGCTGTTCTTTGCGGTGATGACAGTTTCCATGGTCGTCATGATCCGCTATCTCAACGGTATACATGATTTCAGAAATGCATATCTGCAGAGCCTGCTGTTTCTGGAAGTCATGAACTGGTTTGACGGCATCATTATCGACCGCCTCTGGGTCGGTCATGATCCGTTCTGGAAACTGAAGGGCTGCGAAGATCTGCCTTATGTGCAGACCTGGCCGCAGGTGATCCGCAAGCGATGCATACTGACTCTGATCTGGATCGCAGGCGCCTGCATACCGGCCGCCATCGTGGTCCTGCTGCCGTAACATAGGAAACGAAAATGAAAGAATATATTCCCGAAAAAATGGTCAGTGAAAGCCGTTATCAGAATTACTTCCCGACCCTGGATCAGAAGATCCGGAAGGAAGTCTGTGCCAGGATGGCGGAACTGATCGAAGAAGAAAAGGTATATTGCGACAAGGGCAATTACAAGCATATGTGTCAGATCATCACAGCGCTTGCCTTATATGAAGTTCTGCAGAAAAACGGCCGCAGTGAAGAAGAGGCATACTGGCTGGTCTCAACGGAAATGTGGAAGTTCCTGGATCCGGGAAAAATGCAGAAGGCATCAAGGCCGAAGATCTTCCTGCCGCTCATGAAGAAGATCATTCCGCTTGGCTTCCGGTTCGGCAGCGGTCATGGCTGGCGCTATACATGGCATGATGACGATCCGGCAGATGAATATCATTTTGAATGCAATGAATGCATCTATGAAAAGATCTTCGGAAAGAGGAATCTGCTGAAGCTCGGAGCGATCTTCTGCCATGCCGATATCATTAATTACGGCAATCTGCCGTATATCGATTTCATCCGCACACAGACTCTGTGTCAGGGCGGAACAATGTGCGATTTCCGCTTTGTCCGGCACAAGACAGAAGCCGGCAGAGGCTGGAAGCGCAGTGACAGTATCTGAGAGAAAGGGGAACAATCATGTCAAAACAGGCATCCAGGTTTCAGAAAAAAGTAATGAGTCTCGGCTACCGCGGCAAGGAAATATTCAAACCGCTGAATACCGGGCATATTGACGGCCGGGTTCTGTGCGTCAGGGAATGGATCGCAAACATTTTCTTTTACCGCAAAAACGGAACCGTCATCATGTTCGATGCCGGCTACAACTATGACCGGCTGAAAGAGAAGATGGGCTGGCTGGATCTTGATCCGGCTGAGATCAGGCATATCTTCATTACCCATCAGGACACCGATCATGTCGGGGCCGTGGAAAGAGACAGCGACGGTCTGTTCTCACATGCCCGGCTGTATCTCAGTGAAATTGAAAACCGCTACCTGACAGAAGAAACACCGCGCAGGGTCATCTTCGGTCTGTATCAGCTGCCGCTGGTCAGAACGGACAATGAAAAGGTCCTCCTGCAGGACGGACAGATCATTGACATTGACGGTATCAGAGTTGAATGCATTCTGGTGCCGGGTCATACCTGGGGACACATGGTCTATCTGGTCGATGATGCATATCTTTTTACCGGCGATACCCTGTGGTTCGGACCCGACGGCGGCTACAGCTTCATCAACTCCCTGGCGGAAGACAATGAACTCTCCAAAAAGTCGCTGAAGAAACTGGAAACACTGTTAAGAGAACGGAATTTCCGGGGTAAGATCATTACCGGTCATACCGGTTGGACAGACGATCTCGACTTTGCCTTTGCCCATATCGATCAGGTATGCAATTCTCTGAAGAAACAGAAGCCGCACGATCCCGATGCGCCGTATGACGGCTATCAGGAAGATGATGACACGGAAGAAAAGGCCCGTACCGTCATGCTGGAAAAACAGAAGGAAATCCTGGCACCGGACTACAGCAACTGGGTCCCGAAGGGAATGGCAGACGGCTTTGCGGCCGGGGCGGCTGTGACGGCACTCGGCACGGCAGCAGCCGGAAAGCTGATCAAAGATGACAGGACAAGACTTGCCGTAAAGTGTGCCGGCGGACTGCTGAGTGCAGGATGTGCCGCCTGGGCCGCATGGTGCTTCTATGCAAGGACACAGTTCTCTTATGATGGAAACAGAAAACTGTCGAAATCAGTAATTGACGGCACGGTATCATATATCAATGATCTGCCGGAAGGCGCGAAGATCCTGGATGTCGGCTGCGGCAGCGGTGCCCTGAGCATTGCCTGTGCAAAAAAATTCCCGCATGCGGAAGTGACAGGCATCGATGCCTGGGGCCCCGAATATGCTAATTACAGTCAGAAAGCCTGTGAAAAGAATGCCCGGGCCGAAGGAGTATCCAATGTTTCCTTCCGCAAAGGCAATGCGATCAGACTGGACTCTGCGGATGAAACATTCGACTGTGTCACCAGCAATTATGTCTATCACAACATTGCCGGACGCAATAAGCAGAAACTGCTGAAAGAAACACTGCGGACACTGAAAAAGGGCGGCGTTTTTGCCATCCATGATCTGATGAGTCCGCGCCGCTACGGCAATATGCAGAAATTCATGCAGGAACTGAAGGAGGAAGGCTATGAAGACGTCCGTCTGATTCCGACCGATCAGGGACTCTTCATGGATAAGAAGGAGGCAGATCTGCTGCTGCTCAGAGGCTCGTGTCTGCTGATTGGAAAAAAATAGTGATACAAAAAAAGAGGCGGAAGACTGCTGAGCAGACTTCCGCATTGTTTATCCTCTTCTCCGGAGAAGACCCCGTTCTCTATAGAGC
>CAMNGB010000082.1 GCA_946537835.1 uncultured Erysipelotrichaceae bacterium | reverse complement strand
GCTCTGTACAATGAGATGGTTTCCTATCTGGATAAGGAGTGGCCGACGACACCGACGGGACTGAATTATAAATACCGTCTGTATGATCCGCATCTTCTGGACCAGAATGACCGGTATATGATGGTCACTGCATCCAACCGCTCCACCCTGCTGTTTGATACCTATACCGGAAAGATTGAGGATGTTGTCAGTGAGGCAAATGATGACCTGAAGGCCTATTTTGTGGACCAGACCAATCAGTGCATCATCCTGGTCGATTCCGAAAACAGGATCCTGTTCGGGGATCCCGAATCGCATCAGTATCTGACCAACAATGCGAATTATCCCTTTACCGGCAATACCGATATCCGCATCCGCAATGTTGAAGGATATGCCATCGTCTATGATGACAAAAATGAGTTCCTGTTCCAGGTCGGCGGTACCTACCGGCCTGTCAGCTATGTCACACCGCAGACAATGGGAACCGAAAACTATACGATTCATGATATCCGCATGTATGAAAGCGAATCGGTTGTGGCAATGGAAGTTGAAGGAATCATGAATTACTATTATTCCCCGTATGATGAAAAGCCGCCCGGCGGCTGGTCCATGGAGATTGCTCCGAAGGCTGACTGTGCCGCTTCCGTATACCGGAACATCATGGCCTTTGCGGATGAAAACGGCAATGTCATCATCTTTGACCGGGAAAAGCTTGAGGCCTATACCATCGGTCTGAAGCTGCCGGATGTCAGATATCTGGTACTGCTCAGTGACAATGTGCTGGCATATCATGACGCCAGACAGGGAACGCACCTGTACCACATTAAGGAACAGGCAGATCTCGGTGAGATCTTCTCCGGCTTTGAGAATATCGAATATCTCGGTGCCGGCAGATATACCGTATTCTGCTATGCCGACGGCGCCTACCACTGTCAGGATGTTGCAAACATGACACCGAAAACGGAAATCGATGAAAGTACGGTGCTGAAGAGATACACCGGCACCGATCCGGAAGATGAAGGCTATCTGTACAATGTGCATTACGGTGAAGATCATCTGATCCACTATGACATGGATGTCTATGAATCAAATGACAAGGTGCGCCGGAGCTTCTATCTGGACGGATCCGGCATGACAAGGGCCGGGGAAGCAGTCAGTGACCAGGTCACCTCCATCCGGAAAGATGAACAGCATTTTTCCAATGAGCCGGTAAGCTATACCGGAGAAGTGACGATCATCGGCCTGATCGATGACGGCTTCGGCATGGTCATCGGCACCAGTGACGGCCACTTCCGTGAATTTACCTTTGACTATGACGGCAGCTGGAGATCGGATGCCGAAATGCGGATCCCGACCCATGCGGCCGTTGCGGAAATCATTGAATGTGAGGACTGCTACCGGATCAAAGATGCCGGCGGCTATTACTGGTACTGCTCGAAGCGCTGGCCGGTGCATCATCCCGAAAATGATTCGATGATGATCGGCATGGTGAATGAAAAGATCAGGATGCACGGCTACTTCCCGCAGAAAGTTCTGGATTCCATCTCTGAGCAGACGGTAAAGGACATGGGACTGCAGGTACTGCCGGGCAGTGACGGAAAGGAGTGGGAATGATATGAACCATATCTTTATCTCCTATTCCCGCAGGGATACGGAATATGTCAATTCTGTTGTCGCCCTGCTGAAGGAAGCCGGGCTGGCTGTCTGGCAGGATATTTCCGGCAAGGGTTCGGGCATTCCCTTCTCCACCAAATGGTTCTCAGCCATTGAGGAAGCCCTGCATACCAGTGCCGGTGCCGTCGTCTTTGATTCTTCATACTGGCAGAAGTCAGTCCCGTGCCGGAAGGAATATGATATCGTACAGAATCTTCATATTCCCTGCTTCAGGGTTGAAATGACAGAACAGATTCCATCTGCCGAAACAACGGCAGAAGAAATCATTGCCTGGTCAGAGAAGGAAGTCTATGGACCGGAAGAAAACGATCTGCGCACCTGGCTGATGTCTTCCCTCAATTCCCAGCGGCACAGCCGCTCCCTGAATACAGGCATCCCCCACTGCACATCAAAAGCCGAAGCACAGCAGTTTCTTTCCCGCCTTGATGCGGCAGAGAAACTGGCAGAAAAGTATCACTTTGAAAGCGAACAGCCGCAGCTGTACCGGGAAATACAGAAATTCCTGAAGAAGGCACGGCGCATTACACGCTGGGACAGAATCAAAAAGCCGCTGGCCCTGGGGCTTGCGGCACTGCTCATCGGCGGCATTGTGCTGGCCAATGTTCTCTACAGCAAAGAGCGGCAGAAGACCGATCAGCATCTGCTTGCCCTGCAGAATCTGGATGTGATCCATGACCGCATGGAAAGCGATCCGGTGACGGCACTGAAAATGATGGCCAATGACACAAACAATTACGGTGACTATATCACCCTGCTGTTTGAAAACTATGCATCAGCACTGGATACGGTCTTCCCTTCTGACTTCCGGCCTTCAGGAAGTCAGGAAGCCGACATGATCAGTGAACCTGAGTATGATTCCGAAGAGTATGACATTGAGGTGAATGACCATAACGGCACCGTACAGATCGGAAAGAAACAGACCGATGAAGATATCCCGCAGGAAACGGTATCCGTACGGCTTGCCGCAAAAGCCGAACACATGGCAGTCAGCAGTCAGTATCTGGCCGTATCAGCCGGCTCAAAGGCCTATGTCATCGATATGGCAAACGGCCGTGATGCCGTGGAGCTCTCCGGCTGTTACCGCCATATCTCAGATATACAGTTTGACAGTGACGGCAGGATCCTGGCAGTGACCGATGCCGGTGATGTCTATGTCTGGGACAATCCCATTGAAGCCATCATCTGCAAGGACGGCCGGACTGCCAAGATGAGCGAAACCTGTGACAGCAGCGACGGCCGCTTCCATATCGAAGCCGATCCTTACGGCACCGTCAATGTATATGACACAAAGACTGATACAATCATCAAAACCTGTTCGCTGATCAGGGAACCTGTTGTCGGCTGTTCCCTGGATGAAACGGACTGGAAGATCTATGTCAAAGGGATCTCACAGACTCTCTACTGTCTGGATGCTTCGGACGTACTGGCCAATTACAGCACTGATCCTGCCGTACAGAAGGCAAATTATGATGAGCTGGCATTCAAGGTCATCTATCAGATGACAGACAAACTGAAGATCATCCGCTGAAAATAAACCAGGCACTGCATTTACGGCAGTGCCTTTTATGATGTCTTCTTCCGGTAACTGACAAACAGCAGATATGCAAAGAGTGCACAAAGGACCGCTCCTGCCAGCATCACTGCCGGCAGTGTTCCGTATCCTTTCTGAATGATTCCGATCAGAGATACGGGAATGCCGAGGATCCCTCCCAGCGTCAGTGCCCCGAAGCCCCGGTACAGGCGCATCTTTGTCAGGACTCTGTCCAGCTTCTGAAACCGTTCGGCAATCAGTTCGATCACACCGGTGATCATGAGAAGTGCCGGGATCAGATTCAGCAGCGGATACATGCCGGTGCCCTGCTTCAGGATCGTGTATGTTCCGTACAGCCACAGGATCCATCCGATATTGCCGGGCACATCATATGCCATCCATCTTTTATCGGAGATCTTTGTTTCATACAGTTCGTTCATGTTCACTTCTTTTCCGCAAGGCTGATACAGAAATCACACTTCTCTCCGCCGGTTCCCAGCGTCGTTGTTCTTTCAAATTTCAGACCGGGAATATGCCCGTAGGAATATTCGTCATTGATGCAGAAGATCTGTGTCAGTTCCGGCACCTGCAGTTCAGTGAACAATGTATGATACGGACATCTGATGATATCCATGCGGTATTCGCCCTTCTTCTTGGGATAGAAGACATTCTCAAAACCGGCTTCCGGACCGAAGAACTTTTTTGAAACGGGATCCCATACTCTGATGAAGAATTTCTGAAAGCCGGGAATCTTTGCCAGATTCTGCAGTGCCTTTCCTGTCTTTTCCGATTTTGCCCAGGAATGAGAGGCAATGGCCTGCCAGCCGACCTTCTCATCACCGGTGATTTCCTTTGCGGCAAGCTGCACGGCAGCCGCCGGGAAGATGAAGGACGCATGCATGCGCATGCCTTCCGGCAGGTCTTTGTATTTCGCTTCGATATCCATCAGGATTTCCTTTGCCCTGTTCCAGATCTCTTCGGCGGTTTTTGCGCCGGCTGTTTCCCTTAAGGCTCTTCTGATGCCTGTCTTTTTGTCAAGGTCCATGGTTTCCTCCCTTACAGCAGTGTGCAGATCCATGCCAGCAGTGCACTGAGTGCCAGCAGGAACAATATTTCCTTCAGATGCGATTTCCAGTTGTATCCGAACAGATGCGGCCCGAGATACGGTGCCGTCTCCGGATAGTAATGCGTAAAGAAATGACTGCGGCACAGCAGATAATAATCAAAGAATGCAATGTCATACAGCTTGACGGACCACATCATGATCAGAAACCGCAGAAAGAACTGCATGTATGTGAAATGATTCCGGATACCGTCTGCGGCACCGTAAACAACCGGTCCGATGATCATGATCAGGGCAATGACGGCGAGAGCGTATCCGATGGCATGGGCACCGGGAAACCTCTCTTCTTTTGGCAGGACGGCTTCCTGCACTTCCTTCGGAGCCGAAGTGAAGAATCTTTTGTCCTGTATAAAGCCGACACCTGCCAGAAGAATCAGAAACAGGCCGGCCATCATGATAAGACTCAGCAGAATTGTCAGAAACACGGCTGCACCTCCTGTAGTTAGGTTTGCCTAACTACTATGTATTGTAACAAAAAGATGCCCCTCCGAAACAAAAAAAGCTGCTTTCGCAGCTTCATTGATCAGAAATAATACAGGATCTGGTTCAGCCTCTGCAGGGTATCGGAAATGCCGGTATGCCTTTCCATGACAGACTTTGCGGCATTCAGGTCATTGGTCAGAATGGCATCGACATTCAGGCCGACCAGGCGGTCCATGGCATTCTGGTCATTGACCGTCCAGACAAAGACCTTCTTGCCGGCCAGGTGCAGCGCCGATACGGTCTCATAGGTGGCAAATGTTTCCTGGATGGAAATGATCTGCACTTCACTCAGATTCTGGATGTCACCGAGTCCTACCGTGGAAGTATATGCCAGCAGGATATCGGGGTATCTCTGATTGATGTAGACCAGCGTGTCATAGTCCATGGATGTGATGTCACAGTCATTCTCGAAATCATTGTTCCTGATGATTTGCACCACCTTGTCCTCAATGCCTTCATCATGACCGGTGCGCTTGATCTCGATATTGAGATACAGCTTGCCCCTGGCATACTGCAGCACCTCCTGCAGGGTCGGGATGCGGGTGCCGGCATATTCGGCAGAGAAGAAGGAACCATTGTCGAGATCCTTGATCTCGTCATAGGTGACATCCCAGATATTGGCATCCAGACCTGCCGTACGCTTCAGATTGTCATCATGAAGGACAACGATCTCTCCGTCCTTTGTCATCTGCACATCCAGTTCCACCGCCGTGGCACCGTTCTCCACTGCCTTTTCAAAGGCCGGTATGGTATTTTCAGGAGCCGCATCGGAATAGCCTCTGTGGGCCATGATCATGGTATTGGCAGAATTGCCTCTGAGGATCCATTTGAACTGCTGGTAGCGGCTCGGAATCGAGAAATACATGCATACGAAACAGAAGATGCCCCAGGCAATGCGTACCGGCTTCTTCTGCAGGATATGTTCCTTTTTCATGTCATAGGCTTCCGGCACAATGCCTTCATGAAGGATCAGACGGTAATATCTTGAGGCAACGACCGAACAGACAACAGGCTGCACCAGCCAGCCGTAAAGGACCGTCAGCACCATGATCAGGATTTCAAAATTGGTAAAGGTAACCAGTTTTGTAAGATCAAATCCCGGCTCCAGCCACAGGACAATCAGGATGGCGGCAACGATGAGCAGGAAGAACAGGAACACGAACATGACTGTCATTGCGATGACATAGGATGCCAGTGCCAGGATCAGCTTGAATCTGTTCTTGCCCTTGGTCAGCGCCAGGCTGCGCTTTGCGGCATCCCGGAAGCTCAGACGCTCGGTGACCATGGCCGGCAGAATATAGGCAAGCCGGAAGGCACAGTAGCCGAGGACCAGCGCGACCAGCGTAGCGCTGATGCCGAGAGCCGGATATTTGTTCAGATGTTCCGATATGAACCCCGGCAGCGTAAAGAAGCGGGTCAGCGATGAAGTATTCAGAAAATCCGAGAACGGATAGATCAGTAAGTAATACAGCATCATCAGGAAGAAGGACTTGTTCATGTTGGCAATTGTGATGTCCACGGCATTGTCAAAGCCCTCCCTGGCAGTGACACTTTTCTTTCCGGTCAGCGATGCATGCAGGATCGAATAGTTGCCGAACTGCTCGAGACTGATGAAAAAGGAAATCAGAAACCACATGGTCAGCAGCACCAGCCATGTCAGCGGATTCAGCAGTGCACTGAGGGCATTGGCCTGGGTCAGGTTGGTCTTGTTGTTTACGACCAGCAGAAGCTTTTCGACATAGATCAGCACCGGGAAAAAGATGACCATGCACATGGCACGGTAAAGCATCTGGAAATATACCATGCCCTTCATATTGGCATGCAGAAGCGCCAGGGGCCTGGTTCCCTTTTCAATGACTTCTTCCGGTGCCAGTTCTTTTTTTACAACTTGCTTGTTGTCTGTCATAAATCAGTGCATTTCTCCATGTATACAGTATAATGCTTTCACACTGAAATTGCATTTCCGTCAGAAAATCATGGTATCATGAATCCCGGAGAATATAACTATGATCAAGGCAATTTTTTTCGATATTGACGGGACACTGATCCCGATGACAACCAGGAAGATGTCAGAGAGGCTTCTGGAAGCACTGTATATGCTCAGGATCCAGGGGATAAAGCTCTTTATCTCTTCCGGCCGTCCGCCTGTCCAGCTGCCCCACCTCGGCGCTGAATTCAATGCCTTTCCGTGGGACGGCTATGTCATGATGAACGGTCAGTACTGCCTGGACGAAAACCGTCAGTGCTTCTATGATCTGCCGATCGGAAAAGAAACACTGGAAGTCCTGATTCCGTATCTGCAGCAGGCAGACTTCCCCTGCACCGTGACCGAAGCCGATCATGACTATGAGATCCGCTTCAATCCCAAGCGCTATGCCTATCTCAAAAGCGTCGGACGGGAAAAGGAATTCCCGGAACCGGTCGATCCGATCCGGGCACTGACCCATCCGACCTATCAGTTCTCGGCCTATATACCGGAAGAACAGGATGAAGAATTTGTCCGCCATGCGCCGGGTCTCAAGAGTGCCAGATGGTCGCCCGACTTTGCCGACATGATTCCTGAAAACGGCGGCAAGCCGGAAGGCATGAAGAAGATGATGGAACGCTTCGGTCTGAAGCAGGAAGAGATCATGGCCTTCGGCGACGGCGGCAATGACATCTCGATGATCGAATATGCCCATATCGGTGTTGCCATGGGCAACGGCCGTGACAATGTAAAGCAGGCTGCCGACTATGTCACCCTGGACAGTGAAGAAGACGGCATTGTCCATGCCCTGCATCATTTCGGCCTTCTGCCGGAGTGAAGATCATGAAATACTGTGATGCCCACTGTCATCTCGGATCAGGACAGTTTGACAATGACCGCAGCGAAGTCATTGACCGGATGCTTGCATCAGGTGTCAGGGATGCCATCATCATCTGCTGCAGCGAACATGACCTGATCAAAGGTGCCATGCTCCGACAGGAACATCCCGGCTTCCGCCTGGCCCTCAGCATCCATCCCCAGGATCTTGAAGACAGCCGTGAAGAACGGCTGGCAGAACTGCAGAGATGCATTGAGACATATCATCCCGACATGATCGGAGAGACCGGACTGGACTACTATTCCCATCCGCATACAAAGGAAGCCCAGAAGCACTTCTTCATTTCCCAGCTGGAACTGGCCCGGCAGTATCATCTGCCCGTCAATATTCATATCCGGAAGGCTTCCGCCGATGCCCTGGAGATCCTGAAGGCACATCCCTGCCGGGGCATCATTCACAGCTACTCCGGCTCCGTAGAAATGGCAGAACTGTACATGAAGGCAGGATATGATATTTCCTTCGGTGCCAGCATCCTCTTTCCCAATGCCAGAAGACCCAGGGAAGTCATTGCGAAGATTCCTTTGGAGAGGCTGTTCATTGAAACCGATGCCCCCTATCAGAGTCCGATCAGGAATCACCGCCATGAACCGGCAGATATCCTGCGCATTTATGAAGAAACGGCTCGGATCCGCGGCATTTCCATTGAACAGCTGAGTGAAGCAGTATATAAGAATTTTCAGAGAATATTCAACTAAAAAAAAGATCGGACATGCCGTCCGGTCTTTTCGTATTGATATGATGTGAATCAGCTGTTTTTGCCGCTGAGATTGTATCCGCAGTTCATGCACCGGTACAGGGTGAGTCTGTCAACTCTCAGAGCGGTAACAGGTGAACCGCATTTCGGACACTTCATTGCCGTCTGTGTTGTGCTGACGCCGCCCGTCACCTGATCAATCTCGCTGTCGGCAATCATTTCAGGTCTTTTTTCTT
>CAMNGB010000081.1 GCA_946537835.1 uncultured Erysipelotrichaceae bacterium | reverse complement strand
TGTTCTCACGCACAGCGAGAATGGCAGCTTCATTCAGGACATTTTCCAGATCGGCGCCGGAGAATCCCGGTGTTCTCTTTGCCAGGGCACCGAGATCGATATCCTGGGCAAGATGCTTGTTTCTGGCATGAACCTGCAGGATCGCCTCACGTCCCTTGCGGTCGGGAAGCGATACCGTGATCTGACGGTCGAAACGGCCGGCACGCAGCAGAGCCGGATCGAGTACGTCCGGACGGTTGGTTGCGGCAATGACCACAACACCGGTGTTGTCTTCCATGCCGTCCATCTCTACCAGCATCTGGTTCAGAGTCTGTTCACGTTCATCATGGCCGCCGCCGAAACCGGCACCTCTCTGACGGCCGACCGCATCGATTTCATCGATGAAGATCATGCACGGAGCCGTCTGCTGGGCCTTTTTGAACATGTCACGGACACGGGATGCACCGACACCGACAAACATTTCGACAAAGTCGGAACCGGAAATGCTGTAGAACGGAACGTTCGCTTCACCGGCTACCGCCTTGGCAAGCAGGGTTTTTCCGGTACCCGGATGGCCGACCAGCAGGATGCCTTTCGGAATGCGGGCACCCATCTTTTCAAACTTCTTCGGATACTTCAGATATTCGATGATTTCCTGCATTTCCTGCTTTTCTTCATCGCAGCCTGCCACATCGCTGAAGCGGACTCTGATCTTTCCTTCCAGACGGGCTCTGCTCTTGGAGAATTCAAACGCCTTGGAATTGGCGCCGCCGGCACCGTTCATGCGGTTGATCATCCAGATGGCAAATCCGCCGAAGAAGACAAACGGGATCAGCGTCAGCAGTGTGTCCAGAAACAGGTTGGACGCATCGGCATCGACGATTGTCAGCTTTGAAGACTCCAGCTGTCCGATCACGGTTGTGATTTCCTCGGAAGTGGACGGAATCGTTGCAGTAAAGCCGACCTGCCGGTCATTCTTCGTATAGACACCGTGCACCGTCGTGACATTGCCTCCGACGGAAAGCTGGCTTTCTGTTATTTTTTCGCTTTTGAGAGTTTTCTGCAGTTCCTGATAACTGAGATTCTCCGTGACCCCGGCGCCGTTCATGCTGAACAGGCTTATGATGGCGATGATCACGATCAGATACGGCAGATAACTGATCAGTTTGTTTTTCTGCATAGGCAATTACTCCTTGACCTGGTAACACTCTTCTTTCAGTACACCGACATACGGCAGACAGCGGTAACGCTGATTGAAATCCAGTCCGAAGCCGACGACAAATTCGTTTTCGATCTCAAAACCGTTATAGTCCGCTTTGACATCGACCTTGCGGCCTTCCTGCTTGTTCAGCAGGGCGACGATCCGGACCTCGTTTGCACCTTTGTGAAGCAGTGTCTTTACAACTTCCTTGATCGTCTTGCCGGTATCGATAATATCTTCCACCAGCAGAATATTCATACCCTTGATAGAAGTATCAAGGTCCTTGATAATACGGATATCCGTGGACTGTGTTCCCTGATAAGAGGACACATCCATGAAATCAACCTGAATATCAAGATCGATATATTTGATCAGTTCTGCCAGAAACGGCACCGATCCTCTGAGCAGTGCTACCAGCAGAAGCGGTTCCGTACGGTCCCTGTAATCGGCAGTAATCTGAGCGCCCAGTTCCCTGGAACGTTCCCTGATCTGATCTTCTGAAATGAGTATTTTCTTAATATCTTTGTTTTCCCACATGGCTGTATAATTCCTCTTTTCGTTAACTAGAATATTGTAACACATTGAAATCCGGCTTTATAGAATAATGCGTAATGTCACATCCCAGCCCCGGCACAAGAATAATTTCACCTGCCGCATTCTCAACGACCGGCCAGGTTTTCCTCTGATACAGGGGAATATGACGGTCAATGAAGAAGCGGTGTACCTGCTTGGTGCCGAAGCGCATGACAATGGCATCCCCTTCCCGGAAGCTGCGGATCGTCAGCGGGAAGTCTTTCTCACTTACGGTGACGGCATTCACCCCGGCGCTGCCCTCTTCTATCCTGTAGCACTCATGTGCTGAACAGCATATGTCTTCCGGTTTTTCATAGATATCACGGTATATACCCTTTTCTTCATAAAGGAAGAAATATCCTTCATTCTGCACAATGTATTTTTTCCGGAACGGAATCATGAAGTCATTCTTTTTCATCAGTACGGCATCGATCTCCCTGAGATGGCTCAGCGATAGCGGTCTGTCCTTTTCTTCCTTCAGAAACATCCGCAGAAGCGTATCCCGTTCTTCCTGATTCTGCCGGCGGTATTCCTTCAGCTCAATGCGTTCCTGCCGTATGAGAGTCTGTACACGGCACCGTCTTTCCTGCATGACGGCATTCTTCATCCGGATCTCTCTCAGCACCATGTCCCTTTCCTGCCGGCTCATCGGTTCTACGTATGTATGGCGGATCCGGTTGCGGGCATATTCATCGCTGTCATTGGTGGCATCGATATAATAGCGGATCCCGTGCTCACGGCAGTAGGCTCTCAGTCCGGCAGCGGTATGGTCCAGAAGCGGTCTTCTTACCAGCATGCCCCGGTACATCATCTCCTCCTGCAGTCCGTAATATGCCGGAATCAGGTTCTTCTCCTCCTGCATCAGATAGGTTTCAATCAGATCATCCTCCTGATGCGCAATCAGCACGCCCCGGAAGCCGTGTTCCTTCACCAGCTTTACAAAAAAGTCATAGCGCCAGGTCCTTGCGGCTGCTTCAAAATTCCCCTCATACCGGAAAGGTTCATTCCGTACAAAGACCGGAACACCGTGCTGCCGGCAGAATTCCCGCACATATGCCTCCTCCTCATCCGCTTCCGGGCGGTGATGATAGTTGACATGGGCAGCACTGACATCGATATTCTTTTCCAGACACATCGCAAGAAGTGCCATGGAATCGGCACCTCCCGATACGGCTGCGAGCCATTTTCCCTCAAAATGATTCATGGCAATATAGTAGCACAGCAGGTCCGCAAAAAGAAAAAACTGCTTCCGCAGAAGCAGTCTTGATTATCAGACACCGGCACGGTACATAAAAGACAGCAGAAACGATCCGCTCAGATAGGCCAGAGCCATGATCAGCAGAAAGTAGAGGATCTGGGCCTGAACCACGTGATCCTTCCGGAGCAGCTTTTCATAGTTCAGAGCCGACATGGCATACCAGGAAAGTATAAAGCATCCGATATATACAATGCATCTGACAAAAAACTGTGCCATTTACTTCGTTCCGAAAATACGGTCTCCGGCATCGCCGAGTCCGGGTACGATGTAGCCGATTTCATTCAGCTTTTCATCAAGGGCAGCCAGATAGATATCCACATCCGGATGCGCTTCCTGAACAGCCTTGACACCTTCCGGTGCACCGACCAGGCAGACCAGCTTGATATTCTTGGCGCCGCGGTTCTTGACAGCCGTGATGGCATCACAGGCAGAGCCGCCGGTTGCCAGCATCGGATCGACAATCATGGTAATTGCCTCCTCCAGATTCTTCGGGAACTTGGCAAAGTATTCAACCGGTTCCAGAGTCTCTTCATTACGGTACATGCCGATGAAGCCGACCTTGGCGGTCGGAACCAGTCGTCTGATGCCGTCAAGCAGACCGATGCCTGCTCTCAGGATCGGAACAATTACGACTTCCCTGGAGAGTTCATAGCCTGTGGTCTTAGCCATCGGTGTTTCGATCTCCACCGGCTTTACCGGCAGATCACGGCAGACTTCATATGCCATCAATTCCGCAATTTCATCAAGATTTTCACGGAAATCCTTTGTCGTTGTTTCCTTTTTCCGCATGTGCGTCAGTTTATGAGTAATCAATGGATGATTCAGTACCTGCAACATATTATTTATCCTCCGCAATTCTTAAACAATGATATTCCAAATCAAGGTGATTGTGCAAGGTGTGGTGTATACTATATTTAATGAAGATCCTGATTACGCCGCTGATTACATCACCGAAGGCCGATGCCTCCTACTATGTCACCCGCAGCCTTGCGGATCTTTTTACGCAGGAAGGACATGCCTGTGCCGTCAGCGCTTCCGCCGACAACCAGTTTCATAATGTTTCGCTGTACCCGTGCGGGCTTCTGAAGCGGCCGCTGTTTGCCTCAACGTCAAAAGTCAGAAGCTATGAAGAATGGATGCATGCAAAAGGTGCGATCTCAAAGGAATACATCATTGACGATACCGAAGCCATCCTTGAAGCAATCGACCAGTTCCGGCCCGATCTGATCATCACCCTGGACCGGATCGCCGGCGTCGTTGCCGCAAGAATCAGAAATGTCCGCTGCTGGGCAGTTGTAAACAATGCCATGTACCGGAACAATTCCTTTCCGTCCTCGGTCATGCAGGGACTGAATCAGGCGCTGTCCTACTTCCGTCAGGAACAGGAATTCCAGCTGCGTTCGATCTATGCCCGCTGTGAGAGAAGAATCTCCTTCGGCATCACTCTGACCCAGCCGTTTACGGCCGAACAGAATGTCACCAGGATCGGCATGGCTACCATTCAGCCTGCCAAGGCTGTCCGCACCAACCGTCTGATTGTCTGCCTGAACGATGTCAGGCTGACCAACCGGACTCTCTACCGGGCAGTCCGCGATGCCTTTCTCGGAGCTCCCTATGCTGTCTATGCCTGGTACAAAGGCTGCAAATCCATGAAGGAAAAGAACATTCAGTTCATGTCTTCCGCAAAACTGGACATGCTGCCGGGATCGATTGCCGTAATTCATGACGGCAATGACTTCATCTTCCATCAGGCCCTGGCCATGGGTATTCCGCAGATGATCATCACCGGCCATGAATATCTGCGCTCCTATAACGCCCAGACAGCCGTACGTCAGAACTTCGGCGTTGTTCTGAACGAGGAAAATCTGTCCATGTCTTCACTGTATGAAACATACCGCAAGCTGATGAGTGATGACCGCTATTATGACACTGCCCAGTGGCTGATGACAAAATATGAAAAAGAGGGTGATCTCAACACCCTCCTGAAATATCTGTAACCGCAGTCAGCATGATCCGGATCAGTGATCCGGGTCTTTTTTTTGACTCAGTCAATCAGCTTCAGATATTTAAATGCATTCCAGAGACCGTTGTCGTCGACATCGGTCGTGACATAGTCGGCAGCTTCCTTGATTTCCGGACCGCCGTTGCCCATGGCAACATTGAATGCGCAGAGTTCGAACATCGACAGGTCGATCTTGGCATCGCCGAAGGAAATCGTATCCTTCTGATCGGCATGAAGATAATCCAGCAGCACTTCAATGGCATGTTTCTTGGTAATGCCGGCCGGGCCGAGATCACCGAACAGCGCAAGTTCACCCTTGCCGCCCCAGGTATTGGCAATCAGATTCGGGAATTCCGTCTTTGAATCGAGATGATCCTGATAGGAACTCAGAATGAAGCTGATCTTGTTAACATCTTCACGGTAGAGATCTTCTCCCTGCAGATGAATGAAGCTGTTTACAAAGCCGGAAGCACTCTTTTCGGCAGAAGCTGCATCGGCACCCTTGCCGGTCGCATATTTGATCATGGTAGCCGGTCCCTGTTCGAGCATGTAATCATTGCAGTACATGCCGGAATTGGCTTCCAGATAGAAACCGAGGTGTCTTTCATTGCACCAGTCAACGATGTGCTTTACATCTTCCTTTGAAAGTCCCTGATGCATGACAACCGTGCCGTTGTCTTCGACATAGGCACCGTTGCCGCCGATCATGCCGTCAAGATCGGGCAGGTCTCTCTGTTCGATTTCAGCCTTGGAACAGCCGGTGCAGATATAGACCTTATGACCGTTTTTTCTGGCCAGATCGATTGCCTTCTTGGCACTTTCCGGTGTCTTTGCCTCGTAGTTGATCAGTGTTCCGTCAACATCAAGAAATACAATTTTGCTCATTTTGTCCTCTTTCCTTCTTATTCAAACGGGAAGCGTTCGGTCAGGGCTATGACTTCCTGACGGATCCGGCCCTTTATGTCTTCATTATCCTTGTTCTTCAGCACCTCCGCAATCCATTTCCCGACCTGCCGGAATTCTTCTTCACCGAATCCCCTGGTCGTCATGGCTGCCGTACCGAGACGGATGCCGGAAGTAATGTTCGGCTTCTGCTGATCAAACGGAATGGCATTCTTGTTGGCAGTGATATGAACCTCATCAAGCGCTTTTTCCGCATCTCTGCCGGTAATGCCCATGGACATCGTATCCACCAGGATCAGGTGGTTGTCGGTGCCGCCTGAAACCAGACGGAATCCTTCCTCCTGCAGAGTTGAGGCAAGAACCTGACAGTTGTCCATCAGCTGTCTGATATAGGTTTTGTATTCCGGCTGCAGTGCCTCATAGAAACAGGCAGCCTTGGCAGCGGTGATATGACACAGCGGACCGCCCTGCAGTCCCGGGAAGACGGCCTTGTCAACGGCCTTGGCATATTCTTTCCGGCACAGGATCATGCCGCCGCGCGGACCTCTCAGGGTCTTATGCGTCGTTGTGGTCACAAAGTCGGCATAGGGAACGGGATTCATGTGATATCCTGCTGCCACCAGACCGGCGATATGAGCCATGTCAACCATCAGCATCGCACCGCACTCATCCGCAATCTTCCGGAAGGCCGCAAAATCGATTTCCCTGGCATAGGCACTGGCGCCGCACACAATCAGTTTCGGCCGGATTTCCAGAGCCTGCTTCCGTACCGCTTCATAGTCGATGCATTCCGTTTCCGGATCGACACCGTAGGAATGGAATTCATACAGTTTTCCGGAAAAGGAAACCCTGGCGCCGTGCGTCAGATGACCGCCGGCAGAAAGGTCCATGCCGAGCACTCTGTCACCCGGATTCAGAACGGCAAAATAGACACCCATATTGGCCTGAGACCCGGAATGCGGCTGAACATTGGCATGCTCGGCGCCGAACAGTTCACAGGCTCTGCTGCGGGCAAGTTCTTCAATTTCATCGATATTGGCACATCCGCCGTAATATCTGCGGCCGGGATAGCCTTCCGCATATTTGTTTGTCAGAATCGATCCGGCTGCTTCCCGGACTTCCCGCGAACAGAAATTCTCTGAAGCGATCAGTTCGATATTGTGTCTCTGTCTTTCTGCTTCCCTGGCAATCAGTGCCTCAAGCTGTCTGTCTTCCATCAGTTTCTCCTTTCAGGGCGGCAAGATCCAGCGGACCTTCCCGCAGTATGCGTACTTCGTCTGCCGTGCAGTCGGCAATGGTGCTGGCCTGACCGAAGGCAGTGCTGCCTTCCATCATACCATCGAGACCCGGGCATGCATGTTCAATTTCATCGAGACCTGTACAGGTCTTTTCACCCGACCGGTTGGCGCTGGTCATAAACAGCGGCACACCGACGGCAGCGATCAGCTCTGCCAGTGCCGGTGAAGTCGCCATGCGGATTGCCAGTGTGTCCATGCCGCCGTTGACATAATCCGGCACATGCGGCTTTTTTTTCAGAATCACCGTCAGCGGTCCCGGCATCAGGCGCTGAATGATATCCCTTGCCGCATCACTGACTTCGGCAATCTCCTCAATCTGGGCAAGATCCCTGCACATCACGGGAAAAGCCTTGTCAGCCGGACGGTGCTTGATATCGCGCAGATGTTCCTGCGCCGCCTGTGAATCCATGCGTGCGCAAAGACCGTAGACGGTATCTGTCGGGACTGAGATTACACCGTCGTTTTTCAGTATTTCCGCCATTTCGGCGATTTCATTCTGAGCAAATCTTCTCATCTTTTCTCCGTCCATGTATATGATATTATAACAAACAGAGAGGTTTTGAATATGATACGTTTTGACAGCGATTATACCGAGGGATGCATTCCCGAAATTCTTCAGGCTCTGAGCAGCACCAACGATGAGCAGACAATCGGATATATGGAAGATCCGCACTGTGAAAATGCCCGCAGCCTGATCCGCAGATGGATCGGCCGCGAGGATGCCGATGTCCATTTCATGGTCGGCGGCACCCAGGCCAACGTCACTGTCATTACTTCCGTCCTGAAACACTATCAGGGTGCCGTATGTGCCGACAGCGGTCACATCAACGTTCATGAGACAGGTGCTCTTGAAGCAGCCGGGCACAAGTGCCTTGCCCTGCCGAATGCCGGCGGCAAGATTTCCGCCGCCCAGGTCGATCAGTACATCATCAATCATTACAATGACGGTGCCCATGAGCACATTGTCCAGCCCGGCATTGTCTATATTTCCTTCCCGACCGAGAGCGGAACACTGTATTCAAGGCAGGAACTGACAGATCTCTATGCCGTATGCCGGAAACACGATATCCCCCTGTTCATCGACGGCGCCAGACTCGGCTACGGCCTGGCATCCTATCATAACGATGTAACGATCGAAGAACTGGCAAACCTCTGTGATATGTTCTACATCGGCGGCACCAAGGTCGGAGCCCTCTTCGGCGAAGCCATTGTCATTCTCAATGACCGCTATAAGAAAGACTTCCGCTACAACATCAAGCAGCGCTTCGGCATGCTGGCGAAAGGCAGAATGCTGGGCATTCAGTTCGAGGAGCTGTTTAAGGAAAACCGCTATATGAAGATTTCCGGACATGCCATTGCCATGGCTGACCGGCTGGCGAAAGGCCTTGAAGAAAAAGGCTATGAATTCCGCTATACGGCCGAAACCAAC
>CAMNGB010000080.1 GCA_946537835.1 uncultured Erysipelotrichaceae bacterium | reverse complement strand
CAGCTGAACTGCATGAATTCAACCCGATGATGGGTCACCGCGGATGCCGTCTGGATGTTACATATCCGGAAATCGGCGCTATGCAGGCCCGTGCAATCATCAACGCTGCAATTGACATCAATAAGAAGCATCGTAACTGGCACCTGGTTCCGGAAATCATGATTCCGCTCGTAGGCGAACCGAAGGAACTGGAATATGTTGCCAATATCGTTAAGACAGAAGCAGACAAGGTTATCGCCGAAAGAAAGGCAAAGCTGGAATACAAGGTCGGTACAATGATCGAAATTCCGCGTGCTGCGCTGATGTCCGGTGAAATCGCCAAGACTGCTGAGTTCTATTCATTCGGTACAAATGACCTCACTCAGATGACATTCGGCTTCTCGAGAGACGATGCCGGCAAGTTCCTGGGTGACTACTATGACAAGCACATTTATGAAAACGATCCGTTCGCACACGTTGACGTCAACGGTGTCGGCCAGCTGATCAAGATGGCTGCTGCTGCCGGTAAGGCAACACGTCCGGACATCCACCTCGGTGTCTGCGGCGAACATGGCGGCGACCCGGCTTCCATTGAATTCTTCAATGAAGTAGGTCTGGACTATGTATCCTGCTCACCGTACCGTGTCCCGATCGCTCGTCTGGCTGCTGCTCAGGCTGCCATCAAGCTTGACCGCAAGAACGGTACCGCACCGAAGACCGCTGCCAAGAAGGCTCCGGCCAAGAAAGCCGCTGCCAAGAAGGCTCCGGCAAAGAAGACAGCCAAGAAGGCTGCCAAGAAAAAGTAATCATATCTGATTGCTCGGGGGAGCAGATCATTCCGGCGGAACGGATCCTGATCCGATGCTGAAAGCCAGGCAGAAAATCGGGAATCCGTCGGAACAAAGATAAGCCATATTTGTTTCAGTAATAAAATTGTTTGACTGAATCCTTTCAGAAGAGACCATCCTCATCCGGGTGGTCTTTTTTACATTGAATAATCAACTGTTAAGGCAGATAATGTAAGTAAGGAAACGGTGGTTATATATCATGAAAAAATACATCATGGCGATCGATCAGGGAACGACCAGCTCAAGGGCGATCCTGTTTGATCATGATTCCAACATTATTTCCAGCTCTCAGAAGGAATTTACACAGTATTTCCCGCAGCCGGGCTGGGTTGAGCACGATGCCAATGAAATCTGGATCTCGGTGCTTTCCTGCATGGCATCCTGCATGCAGAGCGCCGGTGTCGATCCCGGTGAAGTCGCAGGCATCGGCATTACCAATCAGCGTGAGACAACAGTTGTCTGGAACAGGGAAACGAATCTTCCGATTTACCATGCGATCGTATGGCAGTCCCGTCAGACCACGGAGATCTGCGATGATCTCAAGGCAAAAGGATATGATGACCTGTTCCGGGAAAAGACCGGACTGCGCATCGATCCGTACTTCTCGGCAACCAAAATACGCTGGATCCTCGACCATGTGGACGGTGCCCAGCAGCTTGCAGAACAGGGCAAACTGATGGCCGGAACGATCGACAGCTGGCTGGTATGGTGCCTTTCCGGCAACAAGGTTCATGTCACGGACTATACCAATGCCTCAAGAACACTGCTTTACAACATCTTTGAAAAGAAATGGGATCAGGAGCTCTGTGATCTGCTGAATATCCCGATGTGCATGCTGCCGGAAGTCAAAAACTCCAGTGAAGTCTATGCCCGGACTGCTCCGTATCATTTCTTCGGCCATGAAGTGCCGATTGCCGGCATTGCCGGTGACCAGCAGGCAGCGCTGTTCGGACAGGGCTGCTTCCGGGAAGGAGAGGTCAAGAACACATACGGAACCGGCTGCTTCATGCTGATGAATACGGGTGAAACACCGAAGCGCAGCGAACACGGTCTTCTGACCACAATTGCCTGCGGTCTGAACGGCAGGATCACCTATGCGCTGGAAGGCTCCATCTTCGTAGCCGGATCGGCGATCCAGTGGCTGCGTGATGAAATGCATTTCTTCCCGAAGGCTTCGATGTCCGAAGACTTTGCCCGCGATGCTGCTCCCCAGAACGGTGTCTATGTCGTGCCGGCATTTACCGGTCTCGGTGCTCCGTACTGGGACGACAAATGCCGCGGTGCCATTTTCGGTCTGACCAGAGGCACAACACAGTCCGATATTACCAAAGCGACCCTGGATTCCCTGGCATATCAGACAAGAGATGTTCTTGATGCCATGGTCAGTGACAGCCGGACACCGATCACCAGTCTGAAGGTAGACGGCGGTGCCTGTGCCAATGATTATCTGATGCAGTTCCAGAGCGATCTTCTGCAGTGCGAGATCAGCCGTCCTGCCGTCGTTGAATCCACGGCTCTCGGTGCCGCACATCTGGCCGGTCTTGCCGTCGGCTTCTGGAAGGATCTGGACGAACTGAGGAATCTCGGTGAAGTGACCGTCTTCAGGCCGAAGATGTCAAAGCGCAGGGCTGATGCTCTCTATGACAAATGGCAGACAGTCGTAGCTGCAGCCCGTATGTTCCCGGTTGATGACTGATTCGCCGGCATCACATGCATTCACAGCCTGAAAAAACTGCCATAAAGTAAAAAAGTGCGAAAAATACGCAGGTTTTTCGATTTGACACTTGCAGGCAGGCGGCAAATTTACTATACTTTCTACGTAGTCAGAACAAGGAGTGCGAAAGCACTCCTTGTGTTATGTCTGGAGGAATATGGATAGACTTGAAAAACTGAAAGAACTGTTCGAACCCGTATTTTCGGAATGTGATGTCGTTCTGTATGAAATGAAATGGATCAATGACCGTGATCATACTCTGCAGATCTCGATCATAAAGAAAGACGGAACCATGGACCTGGATACCTGCGCGGATGTCAGTGAGAAGATCAGTGAGATCCTGGACAGGGAAGACCCGATTCCGGAAGAGTATACGCTGGAAGTATGCAGTCCGGGAGCCGAACGGGAAATCAGGGATCTGAATGAACTTCTGAATATGACCGGTTCGTATGTATATGTACGGCTGAGCACACCGTTTAAAAAGATGACGGAACTGACCGGAGAAATCAGTGAAGTGAAGGACGGTCTGATCCGCCTGCAGTACAGGGAGAAGGCAGCTGTGAGAACAGCCGAATTCCCGCTTGAAGATGTTGAGTTTGCCAGAATGGCAGTGAGGATATAAGGAGAGAATCATGGAACTCAAGTACAAGGATATGATCAAGGCCCTGAATGCCGTTGAGGAGGAAAGAAACATTCCTGCCGAAGTCATTCTGGATGCCTTAAAGGAAGCGATGGCCAAAGCCTACAAGAAGGATGCCGAGCTTTCCGACATCGATGTTGTCGCCGAAATCAACGAAAAGAAACAGACGATCGATCTTTATCAGAAGTATACGGTTGTCGAGGAAGTTGAAGACGACGAACTCGAAATTTCTCTGGAAGATGCCAGAGAACTGAAAGAAGATGCCCAGCTCGGAGATGTCATCAGCCGTCCGATCGAGATCACAAGCATGAGCAGAGCGGCTGCCACACTGGCCAAGAATGTCATGCGCCAGAAGATCCGTGAGGCTGAGAAGGTCGCTGTCTATAACGAATATATCGATCAGCTCCATGAGATGGTGCTCGGTATCGTCGAATCCGTAAAGGAAAAGTTCACGCTTGTGAACCTCGGCAAAACCGTTGCCATGATGCCTCATTCCTCAGCCATTCCCGATGAAAGACTGACGGAAGGCCAGAAGCTGAGAGTCGTCATCACCGAAGTCAACAAGGAGACAAAGGGTTCCCAGGTGCTTGTTTCCAGAGCCGATGCAACACTGGTCAAGCGTCTGTTCGAAAAGGAAGTTCCGGAAATCTTCCAGGGAATCGTTGAGATCAAGGCGATTGCCCGTGATGCCGGCGAACGCACAAAGATGGCTGTATTCTCCCACAATCCGGAAGTCGATCCGATCGGTGCCTGCATCGGACCGCGCGGCAGCCGTGTTTCGGCAATCATCGATGAACTGCACGGTGAAAAGATCGATATCTTCCAGTGGAGTGATGATATTACCGAACTTGTCAAGAATGCCCTGGCACCGGCAGAGGTCAATGCCGTACTGCCCGGCGATGATGAAAAGAGTCTGCTGGTTGTCGTTGATCCCGATCAGCTTTCCCTGGCCATCGGCAAGCGCGGCAAAAATGCCCGTCTTGCGGTCAAGCTGACAAACCATAAGATCGATATCAAGACCCGCAGCGAACTTGAAGAAAAGGGCTATGACTATGACGAACTGCTTCAGAAGGCAGAAGCACGCAGGGAAGAACTGCGCCGTGAAGCTGCCCGCAGGGAGATTGCCCGTCTTGAAGCAGAGGCCAGAGTAGCCGAAGAAAAGAGACTTGCGGCTGCTGCAAAACTGGCTGCCGAAAGAGCTGCCCGCGGTGAGACAGAAGCTGAGGATGAGGAACTGATTCCGGAAGAAATGCAGGAAGTCATGAGAGACCGCATCCGCGATGAGATTGCCATGAAGCCGGAAGAACCGGAAGAAGAACCGGCCGCAGAACCGGAACAGCCGAAGGCCGAAGAACCGGCAGCACCGGCAGAACCGGAAGAAGAACCGGCAGCGGAAGAAATCACCGAAGAACCGGAAGAAGAGGAAGAGGAAACACCTGCCGAAAAGCCGGCTGCTTCCAAGCGCCATGCCGACCTCGAGGAAATGGCTGCAAAGAATACCTATGTATCTGTCTTTGAAAAACTGACGGATACATCCAAGCCGAAGCAGGAATCCCGTCCGAAGCGCAAAAAGAAGAAGGGCGACGAGGACGAATACAAGGTCCGCAACAAGGATCTGGAAGAACAGATCAAGAAGAATCTCGCATCTGTTGACAACCGTCCGATCTATACCGAAGAGGAACTGGCCGAAATCGAAGCCGCTCAGCTTGAGGAAGAAGAGCGCGAATATGACTTCGACTATGATGAATACGAAGATTACTATGATGAGGATAACAACTGATCATGCCTCGTAAGATTCCGATGCGGAAGTGCATCGCCACCGGCGAGCACTTCCCCAAAAAAGATCTTCTCAGGATCGTCAGAACGCCGCAGGGGGAACTGGCGATCGATGTCACCGGCCGTACCAACGGCCATGGGGCATATCTGAAAAAAGATATTGAAGCCGTCAGGCTTGCAAAAAAGAAAGGTTCCCTGAAACAGGCTCTGGAAATGGATATTCCGGAGGAATTCTGGGAAGAAATCGAACATGCAGTAACAAAATAGAAAAGGAGGCAGCGAATGGCAAATAACCGGAAACCAGCAAACAGAAATAACCGTAAAAAGAAGAATGATAACCGCGGCAGACGCAATTATGAACCGAATACGTCAAGAAAGGTTATCGATATTCATGCCATTACTTATACAGACGGCATTACCGTCGGTGAACTGGCCGAAAAGATCGGCCGTCAGTCGAGCGAAATCATAAAGATGCTGTTTATGGAGGGCAAGATGGTTACCATCAACAGTGCCCTTGATGACGAAATGGTTGAACTGGTATGCATCAGTTACGATATTGAACCGACCAAGGTCAAGGAACGTGAAGAAGACAGCCTGGAAGTCGAAGAAACGATCGATGAATCCAAGGCAGTGGAACGTCCTCCGGTCGTTACCATCATGGGTCACGTTGACCACGGCAAGACGACGCTTCTTGATACGATCCGCCGTACCAAGGTGGCTGCCGGGGAAGCCGGCGGCATCACCCAGGCAATCGGTGCCTATCAGGTAGAAGTCGGCGGCCGCAAGGTGACATTCCTTGATACCCCGGGTCATGAGGCATTTACTGCCATGCGTGCCCGCGGTGCCAGTGTAACGGATATTGCCGTCATTGTCGTTGCGGCAGATGACGGTGTCATGCCGCAGACAAGAGAAGCGGTAGACCATGCCAGAGCAGCGGATGTTCCGATCATTGTTGCCATCAACAAAATGGACCGTCCGGATGCAAATCCCGATCACGTCAAGCAGGAAATGTCTGACCTCGGAATCATGCCGGAAGAATGGGGCGGCGATACGATTTTCGTTCCGACCAGCGCCAAGAAGGGCGACGGTATTGAAGACCTCCTGGAAACGATCCTGACGGTTGCCGATGTCAAGGAACTGAAGGCAGATCCTGCCATGACCGCTACCGGTTCCGTCATTGAAGCAAAGCTTGATAAGGGCCGCGGTCCGGTCGCAACGCTTCTGGTTCAGAACGGAACGCTCCACCACGGCGATCCGGTCGTTGTCGGAACATGTTTCGGCAAAGTCCGCAAGATGATCGATGACAACGGTCAGGAACTGAAAGAAGCCGGACCTTCGACACCGGTCGAGATCATCGGTCTGAACGATGTGCCGGCTGCCGGTGATCTGTTCCGCAACTTTACCGATGAAAAGGAAGCCCGTGCGATTGCCGACAGACGCAAGAGACGCAAGATCGAGGCTGACAGACGCAAGACCAGCGCCATGTCTCTGGAAGATCTGTCTTCACAGATCGAATCCGGCGAGATCAAGGAAATCCCGCTGATCATCAAGGCTGACGTACAGGGTTCGGCAGAAGCCGTCAAATCCTCCATGGAGAAACTGGATGTCAGCGGCGTCAAGGTCAATGTCATTCATGCGACAGCCGGTGCCATCACCGAATCCGATATCATGCTGGCGAACGCTTCCAAGGCAATGATCATCGGCTTCAATGTGAGACCGGATGCCACGATCAGAAAGAAAGCAGAAGAAGACGGTGTTGAGATCCGTCTCCACAACATCATCTACAAGGCTACCGAAGAAATGGAACTGGCCATGAAGGGTATGCTTGAACCGGTATATGAAGAAGTTGTAATCGGTCAGGCTGAAGTCCGTGAAACCTATAAGGCTTCCAAGATCGGAACGATCGGCGGCTGTATGGTTACCGACGGCAAGCTGACAAACAGCTGCGGTGTCAGACTGATCCGCGACGGCATTGTTGTCTATACCGGAAAGCTCGGTTCCCTGAAGCGCTTCAAGGATGATGCCAGAGAAGTTCTTGCCGGCTATGACTGCGGTATTACCATTCAGAACTTCAACGATATCAAGATCGGTGACGTGATCGAGGCATTTGAAGAACAGCAGGTGCCGGCAGAGGTCTGATATGAGCAGCATCAAGCAAAAACGGCTGGAAGGCATCATCCGCAAGGATATTTCCGATATCATCCAGTTCGAAGTCAAGGATGCGGATGTCGGTTTTGTCACCATAACCGATGTGGAAGTGTCCAATGACCACAGCTATGCTAAGGTCTATGTCTCCTTCCTCGGCAAGAATGCCAGGGCGCAGGCAGGCCTGAAGGCTCTGAACAGAGCGAAGGGATTCATCCGTTCGGCTCTCTCGCAGCGGCTCGCCATCCGCCGTACACCGGAACTGACGTTTGTTCTGGATACGACCGAGGAACACGGCCGTCATATCGATGAAATCATCGCCAGTCTTCACGAAGGCGAAAACACAGAAGAATAACTGTTGGAAGTCCGTGCCGAGCACGGACTTTTTTTGCGGGAATCCGTTCTTTCATCCCAATAGATATGGTGAAAGGAGAACAGCATCTATGAGAACGATTTCCGTAGAACCCGGACAGCTTGAATCCTGTGCTGCCCGCATGGAAGACAAAAATCAGGATTATCTCCGCAGCATGCAGGATCTGTTTGCGGCTGTGGACATGATGTCATCGGTATGGAAAGGAAAGGACAACATGACCTTTACTTCGCAGATCGGCCGTTTTGAAAGTGATTTCCGTCAGCTTTCCTTACTCTGCACGCAGTATTCCGATTTTCTCAGGAACAGTGCCCGTGCCTACCGTGACACGCAGGACGAACTGACTTCCCAGGCCAATGCCCTGGCAAGTCTCTAGGAGGTGAAACGTGGAACAGATCAGTATTTCCCTGAACGAAGTATCGGAAACCGCATCACGCATCCGTCAGCTGAATCAGATGATGTATGATTCACTGAATGAAATGAAGCAGGAGATGAATCTGCTGTCGGGAACCTGGATTTCCGACGGTTCGGAAGAGATCCGCACCCGCTTCGGCATGTTTGCCAACCGCTTTGAAAGACAGAAGACCGTCATTGACGAATACGCGCGATTCCTGGAACTGACAGTATCAAGTTACGATTCGCTCGAATCTGCCATTACCGGCAATGCCGCAGGCATTCAGTATTAAAAAACTGTCTTGTTCTGTTCTGACATTGATACTGGCTGTCAGTCTGACAGGATGTCGGAAACAGAACACCGACGGTATTCTGATGTCCGAATGGATCGCCATGATCAATGATCAGGCCGGCATTGTATCCTATCGTCAGAAAGAACCGTACTATCTCAATATCACACCTGAAAACAGATGCTTTGATGATGTTCAGGCAGCGGTGGAATGGGAAATTCTCGATCCTGCCGCTGCCTTTGATCCCGCTGCATATCTGAACCGGGAATGGATGGCATTCACGCTGATGAATCTCAGCGGCCGCACCGAAAAAACAGCCGGAAACTATGCGGCTGATATCGGCCGGTGTCACTTTCCCGATGCCGTAAACAATGCCGTCTCATCAGGCCTGATGAAAACCGACGGAAGGGGAATGTTCCGGCCGGAAGAAACCGCTGAAAGAACGGAAGCGGAAGAAGCACTCGAAAAGGTTATCGGATATATCAATCACCGGGAGATCAAAAAGCCGGAATACCGCCTGGAAGCACGCGAAGACCTGCATGTGCAGGATGTTGAAAGCGATGCTGTTGACAGAAGCACGATGACGATGCCGGCCGGTAATGTTCATGTCGGTGATTATGTCAGATGTACCGGAAGCGGCCGGGAAGAAATCTTTGAAGCCGTAAGTGAAGAAGACGGCAGGGTCAGCCTGCAGGTGCCGGATATTCTGGATATTGCCGGAGAAATGCATGTCAGCGGCAGCACCGGAATCAGTTTTGAAGATGCCCTGATCATCGGACCGGACGGAACGGT
>CAMNGB010000079.1 GCA_946537835.1 uncultured Erysipelotrichaceae bacterium | reverse complement strand
TTTATCCACGGCGGCATGTGCGTCAACTATTCCGGACGCTGCACGCTGTCCAACCGCATGACGCTGCGTGATGCCAACCGCGGCGGCTGTGCCCAGAGCTGCCGCTGGCTCTATCATCTTTACAATGATGATAAGGAACTCTCAGAGAAGCAGCTGATGACTCTGGGTTCCAAGGATCTGATGTGTGCGGAATGGATCTGGCCTCTGATCAGTGCCGGTGTTTCTTCCTTCAAGATCGAAGGCAGAATGAAGACCGAATACTATGTGGCATCGATCGTCAGTGCCTACCGGCATCTGATCGATGAACTGTGTGAAAACGGCGGTCCGCTCAGTGAGGAGCGGATGGCCTGGCACCGGCGCCAGATCATGTTTGCCGAAAACCGTGAGACCTGCAGCGGCTTCTACGGCGGCAGGGCTGATGAAACATCACTGATCTATCACATGACCAGCAATGCCGATGTCAATCATGACTTTCTCGGCACCGTCAGGGCCTATGACAGGGAAAAGGGCACTGCTGTCATTGAGACACGAAATGTATTTGCGCTGAATGATACGGTACAGCTGCTCTCTCCGTATGCCGTCAATGAAAGCTTTGTGCTGGATTCGATACAGAGTGAAGACGGAGAAGAACTGGCAGCCAGCCGCAGACCGATGGTCTGTGTTGAAATAGCGGTGCCGTATGAAGCCCATGAAGAAGATATACTGCGGAGGGTCAGATGATCATTGAAGGAAATGTCAGTGTCAAGGCAGCACTGCTCGGACAGCAGCGGCAGACACTGAAACTGTATGCCGATCAGGACAAGCACGACCGTGATCTGGCCTTTATCATTCACCGGGCAGAAGACAAAGGTGTCCCGGTGGAATATCTGAAACGGGAAGAGATCGATGCCATGGCGAGCGGACGGACGCACGGCGGACTGCTGGCGGAAGTGACGAATGCCCGCTGGCAGACACTGTCCGATGTCCATGACGATCTGCCGTTCTATGCCCTGGCAGAAGGGGTGGAAGACCCGTTCAACCTCGGCTATATCATGCGTACCCTCTACAGTGCCGGCTGCTCAGGCCTGCTGCTCAGGAAGCGTGACTGGCAGAATGCCGAAAGCACCATAATCCGTTCCAGTGCCGGCGCCAGTGAATATCTGAATGTCATTCCCTGTGACGATCTTGTCAGTGCCGTGCGCACTCTGAAATCGCAGGGTGTCACCTGCTATGCGGCAATGCGCAAAGATGCTGTCGTATATCATGAAGCAGACATGAAGAAACCGCTTCTGATCGCCGTCGGCGGGGAAATGCGCGGTCTTTCCGCAAAGCTTCTGAAAGAGATCGATCAGAATATCTATATTCCCTATGCCAATGACTTCCGCAATGCCCTCAATGCCGCAGCTGCGACAGCGGTGCTGGCCTTTGAGGTGCAGCGTCAGCGCGGCATATGATACAGAAAGGAACGCTCATGAACCTGGAATTCCGTCCCATCCGTGAAAATGATGAACTTCTGCCGGCACCGGTATGTGCTTTTCTGATGCCGTATGCCGGACAGTATGATATCCGCACAGCAGAGATCGATCCGGCGTTTGCCGACGGTGAAAACATGCATGTGCAGTACGGTGTCCGCTATGAAGAGGAACTGAACTGCCTGATCGTTGAAGGAAGCCGTGATAAGACAAAAAGATATGCGGCGCTTCTTGTGCCGTACGGGAAAAGGGCAAGCATGAATGCGAAGGTCAGAAACCCGCTCAATGCCAAAAAGGTGACCTTTGCGCCGCTGGAATATGTTACCGATGCCGCCGGCATGGAATACGGCAGTATCACGCCGGTCGGCCTGCCGGAAGACTGGATGGTTCTGATTGATGCATCCGTCATGAACGAAGAATATGTCATCATCGGCGGCGGCCTGGCGCATTCCAAGCTGCGGATCCCGTCAAAACTGTTTGCGGAAATGAAAAATGCCATGATCATTGAGGGTCTGGCGAAGGACTGACCATGGAAACAATTACTTCTCTGCAGAATGCCAAAATCAGGAAATGGGCACTTCTGCATAAAAAGAAATACCGTGATGAGACCGGGCTTTTCCTCGCGGAAGGAGAGCATCTGATCAGCGAGGCACTGGCGGCAGGCTGTGCGGAAGCGATTCTCTTTGACGAAGAATGCCCCTTTGATCATGAACATCTGATCAGGGTCACACCGGCCATCATGCAGAAGCTTTCTGCCAACGTTTCAAACGTGCATCTGATCGCTGTATGCCGGCAGCTTTCTCATAACGTCAATGCACCGAAGAGAATCGTGCTGCTGGACGGCGTACAGGATCCGGGCAATCTCGGAACGATCATCCGCACAGCTGTATCGTTTTCCTTTGACTGCGTCATTCTGTCAAGGGACTGTGCCGATCTCTATAATGAAAAGACGATCCGCTCCACCCAAGGCGCACTGTTCCATATTCCGGTGCAGAGGGAAGATCTGAAGGAAATCATTCCCCTGCTGCAGAAGGAGGGCATGCAGGTATGTGCCACGGCTCTGGACAGCTCGGTGCCGCTGCAGACTCTGGATTCCTGCGAAAAGATGGCCTTTGTCTTCGGCAACGAAGGGCAGGGGGTCACACCGGAAGTGCAGAAGCTCAGCGACTGCCGTGTGCGCATTGAAATGGACGGCTTCGAATCGCTGAATGTAGCGGTGGCGGCAGGCATTGTCATGTACCGCTTCCGCGGATAGGACAGATGATGAAGAACGACAGCGGCAGACTGAAAATCATACAGATACTCGGCGGCGTACTCTACGGGTTTGCTGCCGCTTTTACAATGATCGAGAATCATCCCGATCTCTCTTCGGTGATGGGAATCGTGATTGATATGAGCAGTTTCTTTGCGGCTTTTCTGTGTGCCTTCTGGCTGCAGCTGATCCTGCATGAAGCCGGACACCTGGTCTTCGGACTGCTGAGCGGCTACCGCTTTCTTTCCTTCCGCATCGGCAGGTTCGTCCTGATGAAGCAGAAGGGAAAGCTCAGATCCGGCCGCTATTCCCTTGCCGGCACAAGCGGACAGTGTCTGATGGCTCCGCCTGATTATGAAAACGGAAGCTATCCGACTGTCATGTACAACCTCGGCGGGGTCTTCATGAATCTGATCTTTGCCTTTCTCTTACTGATCATCCGGCTGAAATTTCATCCGTCCGGTTTCTTCAATGCCTTCGGCAATATGATGATCGCCTGCGGCCTGAGCATGGCACTGACCAACGGCATTCCCCTGAAGACCGATATGGTCACCAATGATGGATACAATGCCCTGTATCAGAAGAAAGAAAAAGAAACGGCCCGCACTGCCTGGCTGATGCTGAAAATGATCGAACTGCAGTATGACGGAATCCGTCTGAAAGACATGGATGAAAGCCTGTTTGAAACCGGTGATGCATATGATCTGAAGAATAACGGAACGGCCGAACTGCTGTGGCTGAAAGAGAACCGGGCCATGGACAGACAGGATTTTGAAACGGCGGAACGGCTCATCGGGGAACTGCTGCAGGAAGGAACAGCTCTCAGCGGTCTCAGCCGGAACCTTCTGGAGCTCGACAGACTGTATATTGATTTCTGCCGCAGCGGCAGCGATGCCGATTCGTCCCTACTGCGCAGCGGGGAGATGCCGGCGTTCCTGAAGGCAATGCATGACTATCCGGCCGTCATGCGGACACTGTATGCCGATTGGACCGTTCACGATGACAGGGAAAAGGCGGCAGAGATCCGCCGCCGTTTTGAAACGATTGCCTCATCCTATCCGTATCCGGGTGAAATTGAGACGGAACGGGATCTGATGGACCATATCATGAATCAGAAAAACAACGGTTTCCGCTGAGGGAAACCGTTATTCATTATGATCAGTGATGCTTGTAGCGGATGATTTCACCGCTCCATGCCTTCTTCAGGATTTCTTCCATGTCACGGACCATCGGCACGCGCGGGTTGGCCGGCGAGCACTGGTCTTCGTAGGCAAGGTAGGAAAGCTTTTCGGCTGCGTTCATCCAGTCTTCCTCATTCAGATACGGCAGGCTGGAGAAGTTCATCTCGATGCCGCTGTCACGGCCGAGAACAGTGACGGCATTGGCGAATGCTTCGACACCCTGTTCGAGGGATTCGACCTTGAGGCCGATCGCCTGGGCCAGTTCGCAGTAGCGCAGGTCGGCATTGTAATGCTTGTACTTCGGCCAGATACCCGGCTTTTCCGGCTTGGTGCCGTTGTAGCGGATGGTATAGGGGAGAAGAATGGCATTGGCCAGACCGTGCGGTACATGGAATTCGGCACCGACCTTGTGGGCCATGGAGTGGTTCATGCCGAGGAAGGCATTGGCAAATGCCATGCCGGCCATGGCCGAGGCATTATGCATCTTTTCACGTGCTTCCGGATCGTTGGCACCGTTGTGTACGGCTCTGGGCAGGTATTCGAATACCATCTGCACGGCCTTGAGAGCCAGGGCATCGGTGAAGTCGGTTGCCAGTACGGATACATAGGCTTCAACGGCGTGGGTCAGAACATCCATGCCGGTATTGGCGGTGATCGCCGGCGGCAGGGTCATGGTCAGGGCCGGGTCAATGATCGCAACCGTCGGTGTCAGCGAGTAGTCGGTCAGAGGATACTTGATATGTGTTTCCTTATCGGTAATGACCGCAAACGGTGTGACTTCCGAACCGGTTCCGGATGTTGTCGGAATGCAGACGAGGTTGGCTTTCTTGCCGAGTTCCGGATACTGGAAGGCACGCTTGCGGATATCCATGAACTTCTGCTTCAGATCATCAAAGTTGACTTCCGGATGTTCATAATACAGCCACATTCCCTTGGCCGCATCCATGGCCGATCCGCCGCCGAGGGCAATGATCGTATCCGGCTGGAAGGAATTCATCAGTTCCAGTCCCTTGCGGACCGTCTGGATGGACGGATCCGGTTCGACATCACAGAACAGTTCATAGGTAACCTTGTTGGTTCTCAGCGCCAGCTGATCGGTGACCTTGTCGACATAGCCGAGCTGAACCATGCTCTGGTCGGTGACGATGAAGACCTTGTTCATTTCCCGCATGTCATGCAGGTATTCAATGGAATTCTTTTCAATATAGATTTTGGAAGGGATCTTGAACCACTGCATATTGTTTCTCCTTTCACCGACCTTCTTGATATTCAGCAGGTTGATGGTGCTGATGTTGTCAGAAACACTGTTGTGACCGTAGGATCCGCAGCCCAGGGTCATGGACGGAATAAAGGAATTATAGATATTGCCGATGCCGCCGAAGGTGGAAGGGGAGTTCCAGATGATCCGGCAGGCCTTGATGCGGCGGCCGTATTCGCGGACCAGATCTTCGTTGGCGGTATGGATGGCAGCGGAATGACCGGTGCCGTTGAACAGGACCATAGCCTCGGCCTTGTCGATGCCGTCCTTGACATCCTTTGCCTTCAGCATGGCCAGAACCGGCGAAAGCTTTTCTCTTGTCAGCGGTTCGTTCGGTCCGACTTCCTTGCATTCGGCAATCAGAATGGAAGTGTCGGGATCGACTTCAAAGCCGGCCTGCTGGGCGATCCAGTATGCGCTCTTGCCGGCAACGCTGCCGTTCAGACGTGCTTCTTCGCATCCCTCGCCGTAGGCTTCGGCATTGAACATGAAGCGTTCGAGCTTTTTCTTTTCTTCCTTTGTCACATAGTGGACATTGTAGTGACGGAATTCATTCTTGACATCGTCATAGATTTCCTTGTCAACGATGACAGCCTGTTCGGAAGCACAGACCATGCCGTGGTCGAATGCCTTGGAAAGGGCGACATCGGAGACAGCCTGGGCGATATCGGCCGTTGTTTCGATATAGGCCGGAACATTGCCGGCACCGACACCGAGGGCAGGCTTGCCGCAGCTGTAGGCAGCCTTGACCATGGCATTGCCGCCGGTCGCAAGGATCGTGGAAACGCCGGGATGGTTCATCAGGGCACTGGTCGCTTCCATGCTCGGTGCTTCGATCCACTGAATGCAGTTTTCCGGTGCACCGGCCGCAACCGCCGCGTCATACATGACCTTGGCGGCAGCTGCCGAACTGTTCTGGGCATTGGGGTGGAAGGCGAAGATGATCGGATTTCTTGTCTTCAGACAGATCAGCGACTTGAAGATGGCCGTGGATGTCGGATTGGTGACCGGAGTGATGCCGGCAATGACACCGACCGGCTCCGCGACATATTTCAGACCTTTGACGGGATCTTCTTCAATGATGCCGACCGTCTTCTGATTGCGCATGTGATTGACGACATATTCACAGGCAAACAGATTCTTGGTTGCCTTGTCCTCAAAGACACCGCGCTGGGTCTCTTCAATGGCCAGCTTTGCCAGTTCGCCGTGCCTGTCCAGGGCGGCGACAGAACATTTGGCGACAATGTAGTCGATCTTTTCCTGATCGTAGGATGCATACTCATCCAGGGCTTTCAGTGCCTTTGCGACTTTTTCGTTCACTTCGGCAACAGGTGTGGGACCCGGAACAGGTTCCGGTTTTGCTGGTGCTTTGACGGTTTTTCTGCGTTCAGCCATACTTTTTCCTCCTGGTGAATTATTTCACGAATTCAAGTTACCACAGCAGAAGCAATGAAACAACAGTAAATGATAAAAAAATCACAAGTAAACGGTTACACTTTGCCGGAAACGGACAGAAGACAAAAAAGGGCGGTTCAGTACCACCCGTAGGTAAATTTCTTTTCGTCCGGAATGACTTCCGTCTGCTTGACGGTGATGTCATCGACGCGGATGAAGCGGCCGTCTCCCTTTGCGACTGCCGCAAGAAAATCATCGATCTGTTTTTCCTCGCCCTGTACAAAGATTTCAACCATGCCGTTGGACATGTTTTTGACTGTTCCGGTCAGTCTGCGGCGCTGCGCCTGCAGCATTACAAAGCCGCGGAAGCCGACTCCCTGAACCTGTCCTTCAACAATTACATGATAGCGTTTCATAGCTGCTCTCCTGATATATCTAAAGTATAGCAATTCCTGCTTTTATTTTGAAATAAGAAGAATATAATAGTTTCATTGCGAGGTCTGTATGGCAAATGTACTTCTGAATCTTTCAAATTTTGACGCCCCGTGGGCATATGCATCGCTGGCCCAGTATCTGACACCGGACAAAAAGGTGCTGATCCTGCCGCTGAGCTATCATGAGGACTGGATCACCGATGCCCTGGAGTGGAACCATGAATACGGAAAGGGGACCGACGGCTATGAAATGCTGATCAGGCCGTTTCTTTCCTACGGCATTCCGGAACGGAATATCCGCTGGGTCAATTATTTTGAGGATGACGAAGTCAGTGCCCGCCATAAGCTGGAATGGGCGGATGTCCTGTTCTTTACCGGCGGCTATCCCGACTGGATGCTGCAGAGACTGTATGACTTTGAACTCGAAGATGCCGTCAGAAACTTTGACGGCCTCATCATGGGAACCAGCGCCGGTGCCCTGATCCAGCTGGAGGAGTATCATCTGACACCGGAAGAGGATTATGAATTCCAGTACCAGTACGGACTCGGCATTCTCTCCGGCTTCGATCTGGAAGTGCACTACGAGGAAGATGCCAGGCATCTGGAAGCGATCATCCGCACGATCGAGGAAAAGGATGTTCCCGTCATTGCCGTTCCCAACGAAGGCGGCGTACTGATCGACGGCGATCATTTCGAACTGCTCGGAGGATCGTTTATCCTTGACTGGAAAAATCTGGATGAGCTGTATCAGACGTATGAATATCTGCGGGATCTCTGAGGAGATCTTTTTCTCTGTGCAAAAGACTCTCTTCTTGCAAAATAATCTGATTCTTCTATAATCAAGGTATTGAAAACGCTATAAAGAAAAGACCAGTACCCGCAGTGCAAAGTCAGAGAGAGGGATCTGTATGCTGAAATGATCCTGTCCGAGCCGCGGCGAATTCACTTTTCCAGTGAGGCCAATCCCCTCCGGATGCTCCCGTTATGAGTCAACTGAGGTGCATATCCCTATACGGATATGAATCAGGATGGTACCGCGTGTGAAGCGTTCCTGTGTTTGTGACAGGAACGTTTTTTGTTGGAGGAAAGTAAGAAATGGACAAGATCACAGAAGTACAGAATGAAGCGCTGGCTGCGATCGCAGCTGCTTCCGATCTCGAATCCCTGCAGCAGGCAAGGATCCGCTATCTGGGCAAGAAGGGTGATATCCAGGCCCTGATGAGCGAGATGAAATCGCTGCCGAAGGAAGAAAAGCCGGCATTCGGCCAAAAGGTCAATGTCTGCAAGCAGACCGTCAGCGAAGCTCTTGAGAAGCGTCAGGAAGAACTGCAGGCGGAAGCACTGGCAGCCCGCCTGGTCGAAGAGAAAATCGACATCACGCTGCCCGGCAGTCAGCACCGTCTCGGCACGATGCATCCGCTGCACATGATCCAGCAGGAGATCGAGGATCTCTTTGTCGGCATGGGCTACAAGATCGCCGAAGGACCGGAAGTCGAACAGGACCACTACAATTTCGAACTGGCAAACATTCCCAAGGATCATCCGGCAAGAGACATGCAGGATACCTTCTATATTGATCCCAACACACTGCTGAGAACCCATACGACGGCGATGCAGATGCGTGAGCTGGAAAAGGCTGAGGGACAGACGCCGATCAAGCTGATCTGCCCCGGCAAGGTTTACCGCCGCGATGATGACGATGCCACCCATTCCCATCAGTTCATGCAGTGCGAAGGCCTGGTTGTCGGTGAACATATCACTCTGGCAGACCTCAAGGGAACACTTGAACACATGGCCAATACCATGTTCGGAAACGGCCGTCAGATCCGCTTCCGTCCGTCTTACTTCCCGTTCACGGAACCGTCCGTCGAAGTCGATGTCTCCTGTCCGTTCTGCAACGGCAAGGGCTGCTCGGTGTGCAAGGGCTCGGGCTGGATCGAGATCCTCGGTGCCGGCATGGTCCATCCGCACGTGCTGGAAATGAACGGCTTTGATTCCGAAAAGTGCACCGGCTTTGCCTTCGGCATCGGCCTGGAGCGCATCGCCATGCTGAAATACGGTATCGACGATATCCGCAATTTCTATATCAACGATGTC
>CAMNGB010000078.1 GCA_946537835.1 uncultured Erysipelotrichaceae bacterium | reverse complement strand
AAAGGTACGCTTCTGGTATATTTCTCAAGAGCCGGTGAAAACTGGGAAGTCGGAGTCGTGGAGAAGGGGAATACCCGCATTGCGGCAGAATATATTGCCGCAGCCACGGGTGCGGATTCCTTCGAGATTATTCCGAGCGAGCCGTATCCGTCCGACTATATGGAAACCGTTGCGGTTGCCGAGGAAGAAAAAAAGAGCAATGCCCGCCCGGAATTTCAGAATGATGTCGAAAACTGGGACAGCTATGACACGATCATTCTCGGCTATCCGATCTGGCACGGAGACATGCCGATGATCGTCTATACATTCCTGGAAAGCCATGACTTTGCAGAAAAGACAGTATATCCATTCAATACCCACGGCGGCAGCGGTCTGGCCGGTACACCGGACAAAATCCGCAGTGTCATTCCCGGTGCCGATGTAAAAGACGGCCTGGCACTGAGCGGCAAGACCGTGCAGAATGACTTTGCGGCAGTACAGTCCGATATCGATGCCTGGATCAAGGAAAACGGACTGGCAGAGTAATATGGAAAAAAGATATCTCGGAACGATCGAAGTATCGGAAATCGGCATGGGATGCATGGCTTTCTCGCATGGCTACGGAAAGATCCCGCCCGAGGACTGCGTCATCGCTTCGATTCGGACCGGAGCCTACAGACTGCACTGATAAAAAAAGACCTGTATTCCGAATACGGAAACAGGTCTTTTTCGTCAATGATCATTCATCTGCCGCAAAGAAGATACCGGCATTCTGTCTGGCTTTGGTCTGCACTTCTGCAACAGCCACGCTCTTATCGAGCATTTCATAGCAGAACGCATAGTTGCTGCTGTCGATGGCTTCCATGAATTTTCTGAATTCCGGAACCATGCGGCGGTCGCTGTAGCCGTCGTCATATTCTTCAACAGTTCCGTCATTCAGTTCAAGAACGGCCTTGCCTACCAGGTTCGGAGATAACTCGGTCCGAATGATTCCGTCGGTTCCCTGAATGATACAGCCGCGCATTCCCTTGGAATCCTTGGCCGCAAGGCAGATCGCCTGGAAGCCGTCATATTCCATGATCAGTGTGCCGGAAGTATCGATGCCTCTTTCGATATTGGCATAGTATTTATAGTTCTTCGGTTTTCCGAAGAGACCCATGATGTAATGGATGTTGTAAAGGTTCAGATCCATCAGGGCTCCGCCTGCCTTGGCCGGATCAAAGGCGGGAAGAACCTCACCCTGACGGAAGGCATTGTAGCGGCTGGAATACTGGCTGTACTGGGACTGGGCGATCTTGACTGTACCGATCCTGGGCAGCCATTCCTTCACTTTCTGATAATTGCCTAAATAAAGAGTGGTGATTGCCTCAAAGAGGAAACAGTGATGATCAACGGCCATGTCCCTGAGTTCCCTGGCCTCGGTGTCATTGGAGACCATCGGCTTTTCAACGATGACATTGAGCTTTTTCTTCATGGCTTTTTTGCAGTAATCGAAATGCATGAAGTTGGGGACAGCGACATAGACGGTATCGATGTCAAAACTGCAGAATTCCTCAAAGTCAGATGAGACATTCGGTATGCCGTAGGCTTCTGCCATATTTTTAGCCTGTTCCAGACTGCGGGGAGTACTGAGAATGGCATTGATTATCATTCCTTTGATCTGAACGAGAAAAGGGAGAAAACTTAAAACGATCTTTCCGGATCCGATAATTCCTAATTTCATAATGTGGTACGTCCTTTCAGCATAATCATTATAATTGAGAAATCATCTGCTGTCAGAAATCAAATGAAAAACATAGTGAAATATGAATGGTAATTGTCATTGGCTTTCAGTGAATGATACTGCCGCGCATTCCCTTGTGATCCTTCCTCCAGGGTCGGCTTGTTTATCAAGGAAGGTGCCGGTATTATCTATATTCATCCGGAGAGCGGAAGATACGTCGGGTCTATGTCGGCATGGATGACAAGGGAAACGGCACTCTGGAAAGAAGGAAGAAGGACAGCTTCTATTACATCCAGAAAGTTTACAAAGCCAACGGCGAAGATCTCGACTGATGTTATACTGATATCAGATAACAGGAGGCTATATCATGGCAGATAAGAGAATTGTATTATTCTGTGCCGGCGGCATGAGCACATCCCTTCTTGTCAACAAGATGAGAGATGCGGCAGCTGCGGCAGGCAAGGACTACAGCATCGATGCATACGGACTCGGTCAGGTCGATGAATACGGACCGGATGCCGACTGCATCCTGCTCGGACCGCAGGTGCGCTATGCACTGAAACAGCTGCAGGGAAAATTCCCCGGCAAGCCGATCGACGGTATCGACATGCGCGTCTACGGAACAATGGACGGCAAAGGTGCAGTCGAGATTGCCAGAAAACTGCTGAATGACTGAAGACATTCATCTCAAGTGTAAAACCGCAGTTTCATGTTTTTGAAAAAGCCCGGATCATATTCGATTTGGGTTTTCCTGTTTTTTCTGCGATTCATATCTGTATTCCTGAATATACATGATGCCCTGTGAAAGCGGCCGGCTTTATGGCTTGCGGTGCAGGCATATGATGATGAAAATGGTTCCCTGATGAGACCGACCGGGAATAAAGCAAATGTCAGGGATAACAGGCCTGCAGGAATCCCAATATGCTAAAATAATAGAAAAAAACGACTAAAGCAGAGATGTCTGGTTTCTGCTGAAAGAAGTTCTGCAGAAAGGATGAACAATATGGAAAACAATCCATATCAAAGATGATGAACTGAATGATGTGACCGGTGCTCTTGCCAAAGTGAAGACTGAACTCCGAAAAGAACTCCCGCTTGCCCTTTAGGAGAAGCTGGATCAGGCGATTTCTGACAAGCAGGTATGTCAGCTGCTGGCAGAAAACGGGATTGATGTAGAAGCACTGGAGAAAAAGATTGAGTCCTATGGTATCCCGCTGAAAAGAATCGGTCTGCAGCTTCCGGATGATTCTTTGAGTCAGATCGCAGGCGGTTTCAAGGAAGACAACTATGGTGTTGAGGTGAAATGCAGATGCGGGAATACCGACAAAAATCTCTTTTCAATCCAGTTCTGGGTCTATCTGTTTGCGATAAAAAGAACCAGGACCATATTCCGCTGCAAAAACAGCAGTACGGAAAGAAAAAAGAAGGACAGCTTCCGGTACATTCAGTATGTTTACAGATCCAGCGGCGAAGATCGTGGCTGATGAGAACGCAATTGCTGAAAGGCAATTGTTTTCTGTCTATAATGAAATCAGAAACTGAGGTGTGTGAATATGATCAGATGGGGAATTCTCGGTGCCGGCAATATTGCCCACCGTTTTGCCAAAAGCCTTCAGAATGAGACCGGCGGCGTATTATATGCAATCAGCGGCCGTTCACAGGAAAAGCTGGACGCATTCCGTCAGGAATATCCGTGCGAAAAGACCTATGTCGGCCATGAAAACATGCTCAATGATGAAAAGGTGGATGCCATCTATCTGGCACTGCCGCACGGCATGCATAAGGAATGGGCGCTGAAGGCAATGAACAGGGGCATTCATGTGCTCTGTGAAAAGCCGGCAGTCCTGAATGAAGAAGAGATGAAGGAAGTCACTGCCTGTGCCCGGGCTAACAATGTCCTGTTCATGGAAGCGATGAAGCCGCGTTTTGTGCCGGCCTATGGAGAACTGAAGAAGCAGCTGGCGGAAGGCGTTATCGGCGAACTGCTGCATATCCATACAAAGATCTGTTTTGAAATTCCGAAGGAAGCTGTCGGGAAAAGCTATCACACTCTTCCGGCAGACGGCGGTGCCCTGCTGGACAGCGGCATCTACTGCGCCAGCTTGATCGAAGATCTGCTGGAAGGCGAACCGGAATTCATCCAGACCTATGCCAATTACTACAACGGCGTGGACTGGTATGTCGACAGCCTGATGAAGTTCGGAAACGGCACGGCTGAAATGGAAGTCGGCATGGACCGCAAGGCGCCCCGCAATGCCGAACTGACCGGCACGAAAGGATCTATTACCCTCATCGATCTGCACCGTCCGGAAACGTTTGTCATCCATCATGAAAACGGGGATGAAGAAGAAGTCTCAGTGCCATATGACAAGGATGATTTCTATTCGGAAATTCATCACTTTGTGCAGCTGATCGAAAACGGAAAAACCGAAAGTGATGTCCATACCTATGCGGACATGGAAAGAGAAGCACATATTCTCGACTGTATCCGCAGCCAGTATACACGGTATGATCAGGATGATCTGAAGGTTCTGGAAGAGCAGGAAAAGCTTCTGGCAATGGAATCCTTCGAAAACAGCGATGCCCTGCGGATCGGCAATGCCATTGCCGAAGCAGCACTGGATTATGACCGGCCGGTGGCGATCCGCATCGACCGTACAGCAGATGATCTGACAGTGTTCCAGTATATGATGGAAGGCAAGAGTGCCGCCAATCTGAAATACATGGACGGCAAGAAGCAGAGTGTTCTTGACAGCGGCCACAGCAGTGCCTGGGTCTATGTAAAGACACACTGCGATGATGAACTGTCATCATGGCAGAACGACGGCAGGCATCTGATCAGCGGCGGTGCCTTCCCGCTGTATGTCAACGGGGAGATTGCGGCCGTGATCCAGGTCAGCGGTCTGCATGAAGGCAAGGACCATGAACTGATCGTTCAGGCCCTGGCACGGATGCAGGAGAAAAACATCATCCTGTTCAGAAAGGCACTCGGCTGAACCTGACAGGACAATGTTTTATCGAATGCCATAATTTTTGCGTTCTGCAGCCGGTGTTTTTCGGTTAAAGTAGTTATATAGGAAGATTTTCAAGGAGTCATAATATGAAAAAGGTTTTATTTCTCTGTGCAGCCGGCATGTCTACGACCCTGCTTGTAAATAAGACAATGGAAGCAGTGCATAAGGCCGGCAAGGAAGAAGAACTGACATTTTTTGCCAATGAAGTCAGCAATGCAGATGAAAGCGTTCCCCAGGCTGACTGTGTGCTGCTTGCACCGCAGGTCCGCTTCAAGCTGGCCGATCTGAAAAAGAGATTTCCGGGGCTGAAGATCGATCTGATTCCGCCGCAGGTCTACGGCATGTGCAACGGCCCGGCCATCATCAAACAGGCAGAGGAACTGCTCAAGTAACTCCTTTTCATCCGAAAAGGGATTTTTTGTGACGCATCATGCAGATCAGAGCAGTGATCTCTGATGCCGCGGCGTGCCTGCCGACAGTGAATATGTTTTTCTGACAGGCATCCGCCGTTTTCTGCAGAAGCACGAAACGGCATCTATGACGAATATTCCGAAGGAATGGAATCAGGCCGCGCTGTGCCGATAAAAGGCGTCAGCGAATTCCTGGCATTTCTGAAGGAAAGTGATATTCTTAGTGCGGTGGCAGCCGGCAGTACAGTGCGCCATTATGAACGGATACAGCAGAATCCGCAGTCTGGAAGAAATCAAAGCATATATCGAGGAGGAAAACAGATGAAGCTTGCAATCGGAAATGACCATGTCGCAGTCGACATGAAGAATGAAATCAAGGCCTACCTTGAATCCAAGGGACACGAAGTGATCAATGTCGGAACCGACAGCAGCGAACGCTTCAACTATCCGGTATCGGGATACAAGGTCGCAAGGCTTGTGGCAGACGGCAAGGTTGACGGCGGCGTACTGATCTGCGGAACGGGAGTAGGCATTTCCCTGGCCGCAAACAAGGTGCACGGCATCCGTGCCTGTGTCTGCTCGGAGCCGTATACGGCAAAGCTTTCGAAGCAGCACAACAACACGAATATCATCGCTTTCGGAGCCAGAGTCATCGGCATCGAGACAGCCAAGATGATCGTGGATGAATGGCTGGCAGCCGAATATGAAGGCGGCCGTCATGCCATCCGTGTCGGCGAGATTACCGAAATCGAAGAGACCCAGCATCTCAAGGAAGCTGAACAGTAACAGGATGGGATCCCGGAGGGGATCCTTTTTTCTTCTGCATGTCCTTTTCAATGCCGTTAAACTGACAGAAAAGAGAAAAACAAGCTTAACGCCGCCTGTATCGGTTTCGGAAACAGTGTCAGAAGATATCATCTTCCGTTTATCTGCAGCCAAAAAAATGTCTGCGAAGAAAGAACTGGAAAATAGGCATCGGGAATGTTCCCAATCGGTTTCAGTGGCTCGGCAGTCATTCAGAATACATCCCATGCCGATCTGGAAGTATCCTCATACAGAGAACTCGAAGATTTCATATTCAGTGAAACGGAATGAAAAGCAGACAGTTCTGTCTTAATTGTGGAACATATCTGCTTTTTTAGCGTTCCGCAGAACAGCAATTAATGGTATGATTGCTGTGCGTAAAAAATAGAAGTGAGGATCATTTGATATGGCAATGTTTACGAGCGATTCACGCCAGTTTAAATTTGATGTGCTGACGGAGATCTGCAGACAGTCTTTTGAGGGTGAACTGGTTGAAGACAAGGTGCAGGCAATGGCCAAAAACCTGGTATCGCTGGACAGCCCGAGATACCGCTGCTGTGTCTATAAGGAGCGTGAGATTCTCCGCCAGCGTGTCCGTCTTTCCCTTGGGCATATGGCTTCTGATTCGGCGGAGTTCAATCCTCAGCAGATTGTTCAGGTCATTGATGCGGCATGTGACGGATGTACGATTCACAAGATCACGGTAACCGACAACTGCCGCAAATGCATGGCGAAGTCCTGTCTTTCCTCATGCCGTTTCGGCGCGATTTCCCTGGGTACGAACCGCACCCAGATCGACTATTCCAAATGCAAGGAATGCGGTGCCTGTGCCAGGGCATGTCCGTATAATGCGATCGTTGTGACCGAGCGTCCGTGCTACGCCAGATGTCCGGTTCAGGCAATCAGCTGGGATAAGAACGGCATTGCGGTTATTGATCAGGAAAAGTGCATCAACTGCGGCCAGTGTGTTCTGGCCTGTCCGTTCGGTGCTGTTGAGGATATGAGCTGGGTGGCTCCGGTCATCGAAGAACTGAAATCCGATACACCGTGCTGTGCCATCGTTGCCCCGAGCATTCAGGGTCAGTTTGACAATGCCGTGCTGCCGCAGATCAAGGAAGCGATCCGTCAGCTGGGCTTTGATGAATGCCTCGAGGTTGCGGCCGGTGCCGATGCGGTTGCCTATTATGAGGCGGAAGAACTGGTTGAAAGAATGAAGGAAGGCAAGCCGATGACAACGTCCTGCTGCACGGCTTTCGTCAATATGCAGAAAATTCATTTCCCCGAGCAGTTTGCCGAGAACAAATCAACACTGGTAACGCCGATGATGGCAATGGCCAGAAAGCTGAAGCAGGAACATCCCGAACAGAAGGTTGTCTTTATCGGACCGTGTGTTGCCAAGAAACAGGAAGCGATGATGGAGGATTCGGCAGTCGATTATGTTCTGACCTATGAAGAACTTGCGGCCATGTTTGTCGCGAAGCACATCAATCCGGAAGAAATCGAAGCGGCTGAAGAAAATACACCGAGCAACTTCGGACGCAACTTTGCCGCAAGCGGCGGTGTTGCGGCGGCAGTTGTACAGGCGCTGAAGGAAAAGGGCATTACCGATGTCAGCTATGAACTAGCCAACGGCGGTTTTGAATGCAAGCAGCAGCTGACGCTGATGAAGAACGGCAGGTTCACAAAGAACATTCTCGAAGGCATGAACTGCATCGGCGGCTGTATCGGCGGCCCGGCTACACTTGCGGCTTCCAACCTTGTCAAGGGCCGCATGATGAAGGAAAACATGCTGAACAAGACCAAGACGATCGGCCAGGCTCTGGAAGAGACACCGTTCGATCATGTCGATATGGAGATCCGCAAATAGGGACTGCAGAATTCTGCAGTCTTTTCTTTGCGGCAGATTCGAACGGGAATACAATGAATCTTGTAAAAAAGAGGGAAACAGAATGAAAGAACTGACAATGGAAATGCTGGAATCATTCCGCCGGGGCTATGAAAATGACCGGGCCGCAAGAACTGCTACGGCAGCGATGGCAAAAACGGAAATCAGCGAGCTTGCCTTTCTGCCGGCTGAAGCCGCAAGGCTGAACGGCGCCTTCAGCATAGAAGTGAAAACCAGAGGCATTACCGCCCAGGAAAAGACCGGACGGTGCTGGATGTTCGCACTGCTGAATATGCTGAGGGAACAGGTCGCAGACAGATGCGGACTGGAATTCTTTGAACTGTCCGAGAACTATTTGGCATTCTATGACAAGCTGGAAAAGTCGAACAACATGCTGGAAATGGTCATCGCCAATGCCGATAAACCGCTTTCGGACAGAAAGATTGAGTATATTCTGGAAGGTTTCTGGGACGGCGGCTACTGGGACATGGCTGCCGACCTGGTAAAAAAATACGGCATTGTGCCGAAGGATGCCATGCCGGAAACATATCAGTCCTCCCATACCGAACAGTTCATGCGGAAGCTGACGTCACTGCTCAGAAAGGATGCGGCCGAACTGCGCCGCCGGATTGCGGCAGGGGAAGATGTCAGTGCGCGCAAACAGGAGATGATGGCTGAGATCTACAAGGCCGAATGCATCGCCTTCGGATGTCCGCCGCAGCACTTTGATTTCAGCTGGCGTGACGGAGACGGTCAGTATCATATTGACCGGAATCTGACACCGCATGAATTCCGTGAGAAATATACGGATCTTGACCTGGATGCGTTTGTGACCGTTACCAATGAACCGACACATCTGAAAAAGGAAGATATGCTGTACCGGTTCCACTATATCGGCTGTATGGCAGAAAGCGATATCTGCTGTCTGAATCTGTCGATGCCGGAACTGAAGGAACTGTGCATTGCCCAGCTGAAGGACGGAATGCCGGTCTGGTTCGGATGTGATTCCGGCGCATACGGTGCCCGCAGGGAGGGTGTATGGGATCCTGCAAGCTTTGACTTTGACGGTCTGTTCGGCGGCGTGGATTTCTTCATGGAAAAGGGCGAACGTCTCGAGTACAGGGACAGCTTTGCGACCCATGCCATGATCCTGACCGGTGTCAATCTGGACGAAAACGGCAGGCCGGACCGCTGGAAAATCGAGAACAGCTGGGGAAAGGATGCCGGCAGGGACGGTTATTTTGTATGCAGTGATACATACTTTGACGAATATGTCTACGAGGCGATCATTGACAGGAAGTATCTGAATGAGCGCCAGACAGCACTGCTGGAACAGGAGGCAGAGGTCATCGAGCCATGGCTGGAATAACAGGAAAAATCGCAAAGCTGATGACTGCCGTGTTCCTGGCGGCAGGACTTCTCGGATGCGCCGCGGAAGAAGCGGAAACCTCTCCTGAAGAGAC
>CAMNGB010000077.1 GCA_946537835.1 uncultured Erysipelotrichaceae bacterium | reverse complement strand
GGGTATGTTTCATATATTCCCTGACGATCCTGTCAGCTTCCTCAAAAGGTGTACCATTATGAATCAGTTCTGCCAGTTTCTTCAGCAGAACAATTTCCTCAGCCCCTGTCGAAAGTGAATCGATAACCGAGATCTTTGCCTCAGGATGGTTTTCACGATACATCAGAGACGCATTCATGGCACTGTTGCAGGAACCGGAAAGGGCACTTGTCACGGTCATGACAAAGATTTCCGAGGCACCTTCAAATGCCTGCAGCCAGGCATCCACAGGCGGACAGGACGTATAGGAGCGTCCTTTATATGCCGCAAGATAATCCAGCATCTCCGTTACATTCAGACCGGTATCATCGATGAAGCTCTTTTCATCGGTATAGACAGTCAGCGGCACGGTCACAAATTCCGCAACATCCAGTGCATACAGATCACATGATGAGTCGGCAACGATTCTGATCATAATCAACCTCCTGATCAACAGGGAAATTGTATGGATAATATATCTGTGTTAAAATTTACATAAACAGAAAAACTGTAACATTTATTACAGTTTTTCGGAAAGTGTAACATCAATGAAAATCAGGACTGACAACAACAGCAGAACCGTATCAACCCGCATTGCCATCGGCAATGCCATTCTGGATGAACTGGAAAGACAGAAGGAATTCAGCCGCATCAAGGTCATGGATGTCGTCCGCACTTCCGGTGTATCGCGCATGACTTTCTACCGCTATTATGAAAATCTCTATGATGCCCTGTGTGATTATCTGGACATCATTGTCAACGGCTACATGATCGAAGGCGGTGAAGTGGATGATCCCGGTGTCTTCATGCGGCTTGAGCATATTGAATTCTCGCTGAATTACTTTGACCGCTATTCCCGCTATTTTCTTGTCCTCAACCGGCACGGTCTGTATACGGTGCTGATCGATGCCGTCAATGAATATATGATGAAAAACATTCTGCCGCAGAAAAAACTGCATATGTATGAACTGTATGCCTATGCCGGCGGTCTTCTCAATTCATTCATGAAATGGGAAGAAGACGGAAAGAAGGAGAGTGCACACAATGTTGCACTGATGATCTACCGCCTGTACAGTCATCATCAGGATGAGGAAAGTGATAAAAGTGATATATAATGAAAAATGTCTGAATCATTTCAGTGATTCAAAAGGAGTTTTATAAAATGTCATTTGCTGTATTTGCGGACGGCACAGCCAATCTGCCGGGCAGTCTGCTGGATGGAATCCGTCTTCTGCCGGCCGGATATACCATTAACGGTGTTCCGGTTGTCTATGAAGGCGATATTGAGCATTTTGCGATGCATGAATACTATGAGGGGCTCAGAAACGGGTCCGATGTCAAGACAAGCCTTCTGAATACCGGTGTGTTTATGGAAGGATTTGAACCGGTCCTGAAAGAAGGAAAAGATATCATCTGCATCGTCATGAGTTCCGGCATCAGCGGTACCTATAATGCGGCCGTCAGTGCAGCAGAACAGCTGCTTGATGATTATCCGGACCGCTATATTCATATTGTTGACTCGCACGGCTGCGGCTTCGGCAGCGGCATGCTGGCGATCCGGGCTGCCGGACTGGCAAAGGAAGGGAAATCTGCCCGGGAAGCAGGCGATATTCTCGATTCTCTGGTTCCGCACTGCTGTCAGTATTTTACCGTCGGTGATCTGAACTTCCTGAAGAAGACCGGAAGGATCAGCGGGGCAACGGCACTGATCGGCACGACCCTGAACATCAAGCCGATCCTGTACGGAGATGCGACAGGTCATATCGTATCCTGTGCCAGCTGCCACGGAAGAAAAAAGGCGATCCATGCCCTGGCCGCAAAATATCACGACAAGCGGATGACAATCGATAATCCGTCTGTCTATATTTCTCACGGCGACTGCCTGAAGGATGCTGAAACCCTCAGGGAACTGATCCTGACGGAGACACCGGATGCGGATGTTGTCATCTGTCCGCATGAACCGTTCTCCGGCGCCCATGTCGGCCCCGGCATGCTGGGACTGTTCTTCCTGGGAAGAGAACGCTGAATGACTTTGAAACCTTCTGAAAAATCAGAAGGTTTTTGTTGACATAGAGTATACTCTAACCTTTACGCTTGAAATCAGAAAGGAACAGAAGGCCGTATGCATCGGAAAAGGCCTTTCAAAGCAGATATGAAATATACAAAGCTTGGAAACAGTGATCTGACCGTATCCCGCATCTGTCTCGGATGCATGGGATTCGGTGAAGCGGAAAAGGGCATGCACAAATGGACACTCCCGTACGAGGAGACAAAGAAGATCATCGATCATGCCTGGGAAAACGGAATTACGTTCTATGATACGGCCATGGCCTATCAGGGCGGAACAAGTGAGGAATTTGTCGGCCGGGCTCTGAAGGATGTGCGCACACAGGCTGTCATAGCCACAAAGTACACACCGCGCCGGGGAGAACTGCTGGAACAGTTCAGCGGCAGGGAATGGATCGAAAAATGCCTGAATGATTCGCTGCAGAGACTGGGCACCGATTATATCGATCTGTATATCATGCACAGCTGGGACTACAATACCCCGGTCTATGAAACCATGGCAGGACTCAATGATGCCGTAAAGGCAGGAAAGGTTCGTGCCATCGGTATTTCCAACTGCTATGCCTGGCAGCTTGCCAAGGCCAATGCCCTGGCAGAGAAAAACGGCTTTGCAAAGTTTGTTTCGATTCAGAGCCATTACAACCTGCTGGCAAGAGAAGATGAAAGGGAACTGAGAAGCCTCTGTCTGGAAGACAATATTGCCATGACACCGTACAGTGCCCTGGCAGCCGGACGTCTTTCCCGTCTGCCGCAGGAGACATCAAAGCGCCTGGAACTGGATGCCTATGCAAAATACAAATACGACGCAACTGCCGAGGCTGATGAAAAGGTCATCATGCGCGTTCATGAACTGGCAGAACGGAAAGGTGTTTCCATGACCGAGATCTCCCTGGCATGGCTTCTGACAAAAGTCACTGCTCCGGTTGCCGGTGCGACGAAGACATCGCATATCGACGGTGCCGCAAAGGCTGCTGATCTTGAACTGAGCAGAGAAGAAACAGATTATCTGGAAGAACTGTATGTGCCGCATGCGCCGGTCGGTGTACTGGCTCAGAGTACCTGGCAGAAACAGCCGCGCTGATTTGTGTCATATCATTCCTTAACCGTATATGTTGTCTAAAAGGAGTCATTTCACAAAGGCTCCTTTTTCCGTTCGGATTGACAAATCATCGGAATTACTGAATGATTCTTGATAGAGGTAAATGCAATGAAGAAATTAATGACAGCGGGAATGGCCGCTATGATGCTGTTTGCTGCATCATGCAGTACCCGGCCGCAGAGCAGTGCCGAAACAGAAACTGTTCTGATCAAGGCAAATACCGAAGGCGTAGGGGAAATTGCCATGTCCGAAGACGGCAGCACGCCTGTATTTGATGAAGAATATCCGGCCACATCGGCATTCATCAATGCCGAAAAAGGTTCCGAAGTTGCTTTCAGTGCCCGTCCCGGAAATGAATATATGTTTGTCAAATGGACACTGAACGGTGCCGACTATTCAAAGGAAGCTGAGATCCATATCACTGCCGATACCGACATGGATCTGATTGCGGTATTTGCGCCGTCCAGCGGTTATGAAGGAGAGCCGGTCAGCGACATCAAAAATGCAAAGACACTGGCCGATGTGCTGGCACTTCCGAGCAATGCATCTTCTACCGTAAACAACCACTATGTCCGTGCCTTTGAACTCAACGGCACGCAGTACCGCGCCGTCTGCAATCTGACAGATGAACAGTTCCGGGCGATCTTTGATCTTGACTTTGATGATCCGGAGTATCAGAAGAAGCTGAATGAACTGCTGGCGCTGCTGAAGATCGATCAGATCGACAACCTGACGGAAATGATTCCTTCGGAAGAAGAACTGAGTGCCAATCACGGCAAAACCATCGGTGAGCTTCTGGACAACGGCTGGAGATTCTGGTCCTGCAATACCGAAGACAGGGAATGCGGCCTGTACCACGGTCTGTTCTCATATGCCGTCAGCTATGACGGAACGATTCCGGCAGGTACGGAAATCGATGAGAATTCGGTCCGTGATCTGACAGTTGTTTCTGTCAGATATGACGGCCTCGGCAATATCTCAGCCGATCTAGAGGAAGAATAATCAGCTTCAGCCTTCGTATCAGTGCCTTCTGTCGAAAACAGGAGGCATTTTCATTGCCATGGAAAGATTGTAAAATGTACTGAAAGAATCAGAACGGAGTAAATATGAAACATGGAATACTGACTGCAGGCACGATCATGTGTCTGTTCATGACAGGCTGTCAAGGCACATCAGCCGGTCCGGAGAATCCGGAAGAGGAGATTCCGGTCACCTATGAATCGGCTGTTGTCAGCTATCTCGGACCGGAAGGGACCTATACCCAGGAAGCCTGTGACAGGTTCTTCCGAAGCGAAGGAACATATGAACCGTATGCCACGGTCAATGATGCCGTACAGGCACTGAAAGACGGATACAGCGATTATGCGGTCATACCGCAGGAAAACACCATCGGCGGACCGGTGACTGACTATGTGGATCTGATCATCAGTGAAACAGATGTATTTGTCTGCGGGGAAGTCGAACTGCCGATTACCCAGAATCTTCTGACCTTGCCGGGAACGGAGCTCAGTCAGATCACCACCGTATATTCGCATAAGCAGGGGATTGCCCAGGGAAAAGAATGGCTGGAAACAAATCTGCCGGATGCCGAGGTCATCGAAGTATCCAGCACGGCTGAAGGGGCACGGATGGTAGCGGAAGCACTTGATCCTGCACAGGCTGCCATTGCCTCAGCATCCAGCGCTGAGGTATACGGTCTGGAAATCGCAGCAGCCGGGATCCAGAACAGCGATGCCAACAAAACCCGCTTCTATGTACTGACACTGACGGAACCGCAGCAGAAGACAGGAGACAGGCTGGCGTTCACTGCCTCAGGCAAGGCGGAAGATCTGCCGGCTCTGATGAGTGCCATGGAGAAACAGAATGTTTCACTTGTCACCATCCATGCCCGGCCGCTGAAAACAGAACTCGGGCAGTATGCCTATCTGATCGAATGTTCCGGATGCGGCAGGGAACAGTATAAAAAGCTGCAGGAAAGCAGTCCGTTTGCATTCCGGTATCTCGGATGCTTTGATTTACATTAAGAGGAAATGATGAAGATTATTGAACTGTATGAATCAGACCGGCGTGATCACTGGCTGGATGAAATGCTGAGATGTGACTGGAAAGCAGGCATCCGTCTTCATGACCGGATTCTTTCCGGCGAACTGAAAGACATGTGCGGTGAAAAGACACAGGTATTCCTGCTCTGTGATGAAGACAGGATCGTTTCCTTCTGCACATTGGCTGAAGAAGATGATGTGCCGGATTCCGGACTGACACCATGGATCGGCTTTGTCTATACATTTCCTCAATACCGCGGACAGCGGGCTGCCGGGATTCTTCTGGAGCATGTCTGCACTCTGGCAGCATCCATGGGATATGAAAAAATCTATATTTCCAGCAATGAAGAAGGACTGTATGAAAAATACGGATTTTCATTTCTGAAGATGATGAAGGACAGACACGGAGAAGACACACAGGTTTTTGTAAAATATCTGATATTAAACATTTCCTGAATCATTCGGGGAATGTTTTGATATTCATTCAGCTTTGCCGGCAAAGAAGGGACAGCGGCGGTGCAGGCATTCACTGTTCATTTTTGAATAGCCGCAGCCGGGATGAGAGACGGGCATGGCAATACCGAATTCCTTCCCGGAAAACTGAGCAGCACATTCCAGAGCGATCCGGCCGGTGCGCTTGCAGCAGCGGGGGCCGCCGGTTTCCGTGATTTTGAGAAGGCATTCAGCTGTCAGACGCTGCGGAATTGTCCACTGCTCTGCGGTCAGAGGAGTAGAGCCGCTGACAATGCTGGCAAAGATGCCGGCTCCGGCAGCTGCCCCGCAGACGCCCAGATATCCGCAGGCACCTCCGGCCATCTTCTGACCGCGTTTCCAGGCTTCCTTCAGACAGGCAGTAAGATCGATATTTCCGCCGTTGTTATGATATGCGGCAAGGAGAACACAGGGAACAATGCTGTGATGTTCCGGTCCGTGCATGTGTACACCTTCAAGACGCACTGCCTGAAGAAACAGGGATACAGGGTCTTTTTCAGATGTATTCAGCAGCAGATCAAGAACGGCATTGCCGCTGCCGGCATGGCATTCATCGCAGATGAAATGTCCGTCTTCGCAGATGGCATTGGCCGGCTTCAGCTGATGGCAGCGGAAACATTCCAGCATCATTTCACTGGAAAAATAATGCAGCGGCTTTCCGCAGACGGCACAGTCGGTTTCATGATCCGCCTCATCCGGGGCACAGCAGCTGACCGGTTCGATTCTCCTGTAGATATTCTGATTGTCTGTCATCTGATTTCTCCGTCAGTTTCATTATCTTTAAATTATCTGGTATCTTCAAGCCCGGTGCACTTTGAAAACAGGGATGTTTCTGCATTATTTGATGTTACAATAATTACCATATATACGACAGGAGTATGACAATGCATCTATCAGCGATTCAAAACGGAAATATTCCGCTGATCCTCTGCGGAATATTCTATGCAGTATTATGCATCTTCAGTATCGTGACCGGCCTGATGTACGCCTTCGGCAGACGGGAACTGAATCCTCTGGAAGTTCCGGATTCCATGCTGGCAAAAATGGACAGCGAAGGAACCAGGGCATTTGCCAGAAAGATGGGATGGGTCACATTTATCGTCGGCATCGTGCAGGGCATCACTTCCTTCAGCATTCTGAAGGCAGGCAGTTTGCTCCTCTACGGAATCGCCGTCGGATTTACACTGTTTTCCATTGCCAGTGCTTCCTTCAAGCTGAAGGGGAAGTTCAGCATGTTTCCGCTGCTGAAGCTGACCGCCTATCTGGCAATTCTAGCAGTACTGCTGATTCCTGCAAACAGAAGCTTATTTTTCTGAGATGAGAAAACAGTCATGAAACAGAAGAACCTGATTGAATTTGACAGTATCCATACCAAGCCGAAAGTGCGTTCGATCGCATATCTTTCGGCTGCCTTTGCCGTTCTGTACGGCCTGATGGTTCTGCTGAAAGTCAATTCGGTCTTTATCATGTTCTCTCTGCTTGCCTATCTGACTGCTGTCTTTGTAATGCTGCTGAAGGCATTTGTCGGACAGATCCGCTATAATCCGTATTCTTACAACACGATCTATTACATCAGCTTTGCGCTGTTTGACCTGTCGGTCATTCTCAGTCAGATGATGATCATTTCATTCCTGTTCAGAGGAATGATGCCGGTAGAACATCTTCTGGCAACCATGTTCGGCTATCTGGTCAGTTCAGCCCAGACATTCATGATCTATTCGCTGCCGTTTATTATGGTCTTTTCAATCGGTCTCTTTGTTTCCAATATCATGCTGATCAGAAAGGAAGGCAGATCCTTCGTCAATCTTCTGGGGATGATCCTGGCCATGCTGATGATCGGCGGCGAACTGTTCTTGATCTTCGGCAATACCTATTATTCAGGTTCCATGCAGGAAGTACTGATCCATGAGGTGCTGATCAATGTATTCTCGGCCGTATATCTGTATTACGAATGCATGATCATCGGTACGATCATTTCCATGCTGATTGTCATCAGCTGGAAGCCGGCATATGATCAGGATTTCATCATCATCCTCGGCTGCAGCCTGATGCCGGGCGGAACCCCGACACCGCTGCTGAAAGGACGAATTGACATTGCACTGCAGTTTTACCGCAAGCAGCTTGCTGAGACCGGAAAAGCTCCCGTATTCATTCCTTCCGGCGGTCAGGGAAGTGATGAAGCAAATTCTGAAAGTCAGGCAATGAAGACATATCTTCTGGCACAGGGTATTCCGGAAGAAAATATCATCATGGAAGACAGATCCTCTGATACCCATGAAAACATGCTGTATTCAGAACAGATCATCGACAGCATCAACCCTGATGCAAAGGTGATCTATGCCACGACCAGATATCATGTATTCCGCAGCGGTCTGAAGGCCAGAAGGGTTAAGCTGAAGGCGACCGGCATCGGCAGCAGAACAAAATGGTATTACTGGCCGAATGCAACAGTACGTGAATTTGTCGGAATCCTGACGGAGCACAAAACAAAACAGGCTCTGATTCTCGGTTCGATGATCATTATCTATGTGATCGGCACGATTATGATGTTTGCATATTGAATTCAAGTGCATGTCATACAGAACATTCTTCTGAAGATGAATATCATACTGTTGACATTGACCGTACATAATGATATTTTGACATGCTCCCGATAAGATATTTTCTGAGTGAGCAGTCATACTTTAGTTAATAAGGAGAAAACTGCATATAAAAAGGAAGAATTTATCAGCAGACTCAAAGATGCCGGGGATCCGGATGAAATCCGCAGAATCCTGACTGAAAGCGGCTATACACCAAGCGAGGAAGCAGTCAACAGCATCCGTGAACTGATCAATGCCGAAACAGAAACGAAATGCAGAGATCTTTCAGCCGATGAACTCTCGGTTGTCCGCCTGCGGGGCCCAGACGATGTACAGAGCCATACAGGATCCAAGCAGTGATCTCAGATCCATATATGCATGCCGTACCTGCGGCATGAGGGAAGAAGGCTTCGATATATTCGTGGCTCCGTATCTTTAACAGGTGATGCACGGATGAACAGAACCGGACACCTGTATCCGATTCATGTGTATAATGAAACAGGAGAATAAATGTGATGACAGAAAATAAAAAATTAACAATACCTGAAGCATTATCCGACGATGATGTAGAAAGAATAAGCGGAGGATGAAATTTCGGAACCGCAAACGCCGACAGCATTGCCGATGAAATCGGTAAAGTTTATGTGGGAGTCGTCAGGATCGATAAACCGAAATGGTGTTGTCCGAAATTCGGTTCCTGGGATGTTGCAAACTACGATCCTGACAGGTGGTTCCTTCAGATGAGAGTCTACTGCAAAAAATGCGGCTTCTATGGCTGCAGAGACGGTGATGACGACGGAATACTCGGCGATGGTATTGAAACGTATCTCTACAGGAATAAAATCATAAAACAATAGTTTTCTGCCGATGTTTCATTTCTATTTAAAAGAAAAAAGGAGAGCAGGTAATCAGAATGAAAGACATAAGAGAATTCATGCCGGAAGAACTGGAAGCGGTTACCGGCGGAAGAGGACTGAATGCTGAAGAAGATGCAGCCCAGTATGAAATTAACAGACGATATGAAGAATTAAGACGTCGCTATTATGCTAA
>CAMNGB010000076.1 GCA_946537835.1 uncultured Erysipelotrichaceae bacterium | reverse complement strand
CGGCGAAGGCGAAATGGCCAAGAGATACGGACAGATCTATGTCGATGCCGACAACTACGGCCAGGGCACATTCAAACGCACACCGAAGGATTCCTATTACTGGTATCAGAAGTGTATCCGCTCCAACGGCGAAGACCTTGACTGATTATTGAAGAGACAGAAAAGGCGCGCCGCAGGACGCGCCTTTCTTCAGGCAGGGGAGAAAAGGATATGAAAAAATTCAGAACATACCGGGAAGGCCTGATCATCCGCGGCACCATGTACGGCGAACCGGCTGACACAAAGAAACCGGCTGTCATTCTCAGCCACGGCTTCATGGCAAACTCGTCCATGTGCAGGGAATATGCACAGACAATCGCCGGACTCGGATATCTGGCATTTGTCTTTGATTTCTGCGGCGGCGGCCTGGGAGGCAGGAGTGACGGCAGAACGGACAGAATGTCGGTTCTGAGTGAGAAGAAAGATCTTCTTGCGGTTATCCGCTATGTATCCTTTCTGCCGTATGTTGATATCAAACACATCAGTCTGCTGGGATGCAGCCAGGGCGGCTTTGTGTCTGCGCTTGCGGCAGCTGAACTGAAAGAAAAGATCGCTTCCCTGATTCTCCTGTATCCGGCCTTCTGTATTCCCGATGATGCCCGGAAAGGACAGATGATGTTTGCCCGGTTTGATCCAGCTCATATTCCTGACAGGATCCGCTGCGGACCGATGATGCTTGGCGGCATCTATGTCAGGGATGTCATCGGCATGGATCCATATCAGGAAATCCGGGGCTATGAAGGACCGGTATTGTATCTGCAGGGAGACAGCGACAGGATCGTCAGCGTCAGCTATGCCCGCAGGGCAGTACAGGAATATCCGGACTGCACCTATCACGAGATCAAAGGTGCCGGACATGTCTTTCACGGCAAAGACGATATACTGGCAAAACAGTATATCAGTGAATTTCTCACAGGGAGCAGTCCGCAGTGACTTGTCTTTCTGTTGACTGTTCCCTTTGGGAACGGAAGTAATATGAAATCAGCAGTCTTATGAATCCGCTGTATAATGCAGATAAGAGAAACTTATTCAGGGGGTAATTTCACATGGAAGAAAACAACCAGCAGTTCAATGAGGAAGAATTTCTCAAAAAGGTCGAACAGGCCGCAAAAAGAGGTGCCGGCAGAGGCGGCAGCTTCTGGCAGATACTTCTCAATAATCTTCCGACGATTCTGACCCTGGCCATGATCTTCATGATCGGTGCCAGAGTCAGGGCATTCGGCAATGGCATCAGCAGTATGTTCCATTTCGATAACGGTGTGCAGAACCATGACATGGCACTGGAAGACAACGGTATCTTCGGCTACACGGCTGCCGATTTCGAACAGGCAATTCTGGGAGATTCCGAGAAGCTGAAGAAGCTGGAAGTATACCGTCAGGATATTTCCGATGCCACAACAATTACCAAGACAGGCTTCATCAACTGGAGTGCTCTCAGCAAGACCAAGCTGATCACCTATAACGGAACCGTGGTCTATACGGTTGATCTCGCTTCGCTTTCATCCGAAGATATCAGTGTCAATGAAGCGGAAAAGATCATTACCCTGAAGATCCCGCATGCGGTACAGGAGGAAATCAATATTCCTGAAGATGCCATTCAGTTCGGTGATACCGAAAGAGGACTGCTGGCATTCGGAGATCTGCAGATGACACCGGAACAGATCAGCGAGGTCCAGGCCGGTGCCAGAGAGAAGATGGAAGAGAAACTGAAAGAGGACAATGTTCTGGAAACTGCCGACAGATTTGCCAAGCTGTCTGTCTGGGAAATGTATTCACCGATCATCAAGGGTGTTGCCAGAGATTATTCCCTGGAAGTGGAATTCCGTTAACAGCAATCTGAAAGCCTCCGCGTGAGGCTTTTTCTCTGAATCAGTCATGTTTTTAGACGGAACCGCTGCAGTTTTCATATAATATTGTCAGAAATACTGTTCCATATCATCACAATATTCTGATCATACCGCTTCCGGAATACCTGGAATAATCACCGGAATCAAAAAAAGAAAGGAATGAAATCATGAGCAATAAGATCGTTGTTGTCCATGCCGGCCCGAGAAAAGGCTGGAATACCGATACCGTTATTTCCAATGCTGCAAAGGGTGCGGAAGATGCCGGAGCGGAGATCATCCGCTTTGATCTGTTCCGGCTGGAAAAATATACCGGCTGCATTTCCTGCTTCGGCTGCAAGAAGGAACAGTCCAGGGGACACTGCATCTGCCGCGACGGCCTGACGCCGGTGCTGGATGCCATCCGGGAAGCCGACGGACTGATCATCGGTTCGCCCAATTATCTCGGTGAGCTGACAGCTTCCTTCCGGGCTCTTTACGAAAGACTGATTTTCCAGAACCTGACCTACAACATGGAAACGCCGTGCTGCAATGAGCGTATGATTCCGGTACTGCTGATCATGACCAGCAATGCTTCCGATACTGGCTATCTGCATCTGCTGAATAATTATCAGCAGACACTCAGCCGCTTTGTCGGACCCACGGAAGTCTTTGTCAGCGGCAATACCCTGCAGCTGAAAGACTACAGCAAGACCGACTGGCAGTGGTCAATGTTTGATCCCGAAGCCAAACAGAAGAGACATGATACCGTATTCCCGGAAGAATGCCGGAAGGCATATGAACTGGGAAAGAAGCTGTTCGGATAATCATCGAGGGGAAAGGCAATGTTCTTCAGAAAAAAGAAACAGGAAAAGAAAACCTATGATGCCGAAAACTGCCGGCCGGCAGTCCGCATCAGTATCTGCACCGGTGAAAAGACAGCCGGTTTCCGCAATATTCACAACGGTCACTTCGAAGAAGCCATGCTGATCACGGGTGAAAAGGACATGGAAGAATTCAGGGAACAGTACGGCATCGAAGGGGAAATCGAATCATTTTACTGATCGGATATTACAGCAGAGGTATGTATGACTATTATCAATAAACATGACCGTGACGTCAGAAGTCTCACGCTTGATGTGACAGGCGGCAGGGAAGCGGTTTCCGATTCTCTGTTTTCACAGGAACTGAATATGTTCTATTCTCTCAGTTTTCCCGGCATTGTCTGGTTTGGCAGAAATGCAGGCCAGGAATTTGAAGTTGTCGATTACCGCTGGGACGGACCGCGCTATCAGGATGTCATGATCCAGGACAACAGTTCCAATACCAGCACAAAAGGCAGCCGCAAGGGAAGAATTGCCGGAGCACTGATCGGAACGCTGATTGCGCCGGGTATCGGCACTGTCATCGGCGCTGCCATCGGAACCGGCAGAAAAGACAATTCCGAAACAAAAGGGCAGACCATATCCCATACGGAAGTCAGAGAAGTGCCGGTGACAGCGTTTCTGCATCTGCGCAATCTCGATACCGATGACATCGTCCAGCTCAGCTTCCGCTGTACATCCATGCAGGATGCGACGATCCGCAATCATATTGCCGTAAATCTGACATCGATCGAATATGATCCCGAACCGGAACCGGTGATGATTCCCGAGCATACCGAAAAGGAAGAAAATGCAAAGGACCTTCTGGCGCAGCTGAAGGAACTGAAGCAGCTTCTGGATGATGAGGCGATCACCGAAGAAGAATATGCCGTGCTGAAGAAGAAACTGATGGAATAAGCATGTGAAACTGTTCATGTGCACCGTATTTCAGACAGCCTGAGAAGAAAGAAAAGGGAAGACCGTTCATCGGATCTTCCCTTTGTACTATGTTTCGGGATGTAAAGATTTCTTCAGCTTATTTTTCTTCCGGCTGTGTCAGCACCGAACGCTTGTAGTAGAAAATGGTAAACAGCCAGGCAATGCCGAGAGGAATGACCATGAACAGGATCAGCAGTCCGGCCTGATTCCATGTGAGCACATTGCCGAAGATCATGGAAAGGAAGATATTGCCGAGATACAGCAGGGCAACGATCAGAATCGTCAGATACAGCAGGCCGACCTCTCTGTTGATGATTCTTTCCCTGTCTTCCTTTACATAGCCGAGATGGTTCAGCGTCATGAAGTATTTCTGACGGGAGTAGACCTCGGTAGAGAACTTGAACATGATGGCCAGGGAAAGAAGAACATTCATGACCACATATGACAGCAGCGACAGCATCATTTCCAGAGGCGTTGTTTCCCGGCCCAGCAGAATGCATACCAGCAGGATGGCACTGGCCAGGAAGAGAATGATATTGCTGCGGAGAATGGTCAGGTCGGTGCGGTAGAAGCCGGCAACCGCCAGTAACTCCGGATCATCGGTTTTACTGTCTCTGGTCAGGCGGTTCAGTTCGGGAATGATCACATTCGGAACCCCGAGGTAGAAACCTACCATGCCGAAGATCGATACGACAAGTGCCATGTCGCGGTTGAAATGGAAGACAATCAGCGGGAAGAGGAAGAGAATGATGCAGGCAATCTTTCTGAACTTGGCCCCGCGTTCGCGTCTGGCCAGTTTTTCCTTTCTCCGTTCCTCTTTTTCCTTTTCCGTCAGGACAAAGTTGTCATCGATCATGCTGAAGCCGGAAAGAGGATTGATCAGCTTTCTTTCATTCAGCAGCATCGATGCCGAATTCCGATAGGCAAAGCTCAGATTCAGATAGGTTGTCCAGAAGACGACCAGCCCGAGAATGATGATGGTCGTCAGCACTGCATAGGGATAGATACCGATTGAAAACGGACTGTTCAGGATCGAAGAGATGATGCCGTTCAGCACCGGCACCAGAATCAGGGCCCCGGTAATGCCGAAGGGAATCGCAATCACCATCAGGATGAATGTCTGCACCAGCAGATATTCTGCCAGCTGCAGGAACGTGGCTCCGCATACCAGCCGGATTGCCAGTTCCCTTGCCTTGTTTTTGACAAAGAAGTCGTTCGCAAAGAAGATGATGATCAGACAGATGGTAATGACAAACACGGTAACGGTCGTGACCGTGTCATTGTTATTGTTGATCCAGGTGAAGCCGAGGGATTCACTCATGGAGATATTGAAGAACAGAAAGACAAACATCGATGTCAGAACGAATGTGAGCCAGTAGAAGACGGCTTTTGCCATGGAATTCTTCAGTGAACGTATCGCATCTCTGACTATCATAATCAATCCTCCTCAACATGAGATATTATAAGTGATTTTGTTCACCTTTGTATGCATTCTGCAAGAAAAAAACAGGGATTTCTTCCCTGTATGTGACAGCTTACCTGCTGCTCTTCTGACTGAGATCATAGATTCCCTGCCGGGAAGCCCTGATCTTTTTCTGTTTCAGGGCATATTTCAGCCCGCGTTCCATGCCGGCTCTGACATTGGAACCCATTCTTGTATACCCGAGGAATGCGGCCGTGGTACGGATCAGATCATCCGCTTCCATGGCTTCCCGCTGCAGTATGAATTCCAGGGCATTGGCAATTTCCACGGTCGGCACCAGAGTCACATCCCGGCATGTTTCTTCATATCTGCCAAAGGTTCTGACCCTGTTCCAGGTTTTCGGATTCTGAGAGGATTTCCAGTAGACCGTTCCTGTTTCATCTTCACTTGTCTTCAGCTTCATGCCTCTGAGGATCTCTTCCATGAAGGGACGGATCTTTCCGCCGGCCTTGTAGACCTGAAAGGAATTGATGACCCGCTTGATCAGCAGCCATTCGGTGACCGGTGCTTCTTCATTGATGACAGCTTTGATGCGTTTTCTGATTTCCGGAACACTGACAAGCTCGGTGAATCTGCCGGAATCAACGGCGGTATTGGGAAGATCGGCTGCAGTGTATGTGCTCTGATTGATCATATGCATTTCCTCACTGGTATTCTCTGTTTTCATTGTAAAGCATTTTTGCAGAACATTCTGACATGATTTCCCAATACACGTATAATTCAGACAGGAAGGGATATGCCTATGAAAACACTGTTCATCAATACCTGCGTCAGAGATGATTCCAGAACCCTGCGTCTGGCCGAATACTATATGAAGGATCTGGAAGGGGAGATCACAATGATCGAACCCGTAAAGGAAGGACTGAAAGGACTGGACGGGGAAATGCTCAGAATCAGGGATCAGGCTCTGAATGAAAAGGACTACGACCATCCGGTTCTGAAATATGCACGGCAGTTTGCCGAAGCAGATCGGATTATCATTGCCGCACCGTACTGGGATCTTTCCTTTCCGGCGGCACTGAAGAACTATATCGAGCGCATCAACTGCGTCGGTGTCACCTTTGACTATGATGAGCAGGGACGTCCTTACGGCATGTGCCGGGCAGAGAAGCTTGTCTATATTACAACCGCCGGCGGATATATCATTGATGATGCCTACGGCTACGGTTATGTCAAAGCACTGTGCGACAGCTTCTATCAGATCGGTACAACAGAATATTACAAGGCAGAAGGTCTTGATCTTCCCGGTGCCGATATCGAAGAGATACTGAAGAAGACAGAAGAACAGATGACGAAGAATCTTTGAAAATGAAAAAGAGGGACAGCTGAGGCTGTCCCTTTCCGTTAAATCATTCTGCTGTCTTTTCTTTTCTGTACAGTTTCTGATAATAGACGGCAAGCAGGGTGGAAACCAGGAAGGCGGCGAATGCCAGTACAAACGGCAGCATCGCTCCTTTTGCATAGATCAGTCCGGCAAAGAGGGCACCGAAGATGCCGCCGAAGCTGTTCATGGATGTATAGAAGCCCATGACCTGGTTGCTGTTGGACTTGTCAGACCGTGAGGATGCCAGCATCTGCAATAACGGCAGCCGCAGCACCATGACCGAACTGTAGACGATATAGACGGCGATGAACAGGATCTGGCTGTGATTGATCAGGATCAGGGAAACCAGCATGGTGCATGCAATCAGGATATACAGGAAGGAACGGTTGATGTCGGTCTTCTGCTGCAGATAGATTGAAACGGTACTGTTCAGCAGCAGTGTCAGGCCGGCAATGACTGCCTTGAAGATGCCGTTGTAGGCAGAAGACATGCCGTACTGATCCTTGATGTAGTAATTGAAGCACTGCTCATAGGAATTCTGGCCGACAGCCGAGATGGCGGTGATGATAAAGATCAGAGCCAGGGTCGGGGTCATGAACTGTCTGGCCGAAAGGATGGCCGAGAACGGATTGACATCTTTCAGCTGCAGGGCACGGTCCGGCTTTGCCTTATACGGCGTATCATCCTCACAGGTCAGAAACCACAGGACGCCGCTTAAGGAAAGCACTGCCACCTGGGAAAGGAATGCGGCTTCGACCGAGATCAGACCCAGGGTTCCGCCGATAAAGTATCCGACGGCACTGCCGACATTCTGAATCGTTGTCAGCAATACCAGATTGCGTCCCCGCAGACTCATGTCCTCGCCGCAGAGATTGACGACATAATTGGCCATGGCTACAAAGCAGCCGCCGGTAAAGATGCCGGCAAACATCCGGCCGCCGACCACGACCGCTTCACTCTGTGCCATGCCGAAAATGATCTGGCCGCAGGCATAGCCGATGGAACATATCAGCATGATCCGCTTTGTCGGCAAATAGGAACATAATTTTCCCCACAGGGGAGAAAACAGGAAATACATGGTCATCATCGCTGCCAGGGCGACCCCGAACATCGAGGAATCCAGATTCCTTTCAACGATCAGCGTCGGTGTGACGGGGTGGGCAAAGCTGGCAGCCACATTGAAGAGAAAAGCGATAATAAAAAATATCAGAAATCTGCTGTCTTTTAATCTGCGCATGCAGATATCATACTATGAATTCTGCGGAAATGTTCAGTCATGCACAGGGAAACGATATAATTGAATTATGAAACGACAGATTACTGAAATCATTGCATGTCTCATGACGCTTCTTTTGATTCCGGTGCTTTCTCTTTCTGCCAATTCCGCCATGACGTACTGGAACGGCAGCGACGGCACCGGGGTTGTCAGCGCCGATGAAGAGTGTCCGATTGCAGTTGAACACGAGACACTGACCTTTTCATTGACTGACAGCGATGCCGGAACGGATCGCTTTGCGGCAGAATATACCTTCCGCAATCCTTCCGACATGCATGTCAGTGCCCGTCTGGCATTCCCGTTTGGCAGCCGTCCGTCTTACAGTTCCGGCAAATCAGGTTATGATGATACGTCTCTTTATCATCTTTACGTGAATGGTGAAGAAATTGTTCCTCAGATCCGCTATACATGGACATCCGGGAATTTCTCGCTGGACAGGGATCTGCTGAGGCTGCGGGATTCCTATATGGAAGATGCCTTCTACCGGCCGGATCTGCCGGTATACCGGTACAAACTTCATTTCAGCGTTGATGATGAAGGAAAACTGGCGGAAGGTCTCTATATCAATGCCAGAAATGTTGTCCGCAATGAACCAGCAGGGATCCGCTGGCTGATTGAAGACAAACTGTCCGGATACGGTCAGGATGAGAAAGAAACATATTTTCAGATCATTCTGAATCAGACGGAAGAAGATGTGATCATCTATACCTTCGGAAGCGAAGGGGAATTTGCCTTTACATACCAGACAACCGAAAGCAAACCGACAGAACTGAAAGGTACATGCACGGTCAGCGAAAAGGAAGAGATGACCTATGAGCAGTTTGTACTGGCCGGTAAACCGGCAGATTTTGAGATCAGTGATACCGATCACTACAATGCCATGACAGAGATGCTCAGGGAAACGGCATCCTTCGATCTGTTCCTGACGGGACTGTTCAATTATCCCGGCGGTCTGATGAAATGGTTTGACTATACCCTGGAATTTGAACCGGGCGAAACACTGACAAATGCGGTAGAGGCACCGTCCTATCCGTATATCGATACCGGCTATGATGAATCTCTCTATGAATACCGCTATCTTCTGTCACCGGCATCCACCTGGAAGGAATTCAGGGGACTTGATATCATCATCAACAGCAGTTTTGAAATGCTGAAGAGTGCACCCGAAGGATTTGAAAAGACTGATAACGGATATGCAGCACATTTTGATTCACTGCCGGAAGGGGAACTCTCCTTTACCATGTGCTCCATTCCGAATCCGAAGCGGCAGAGCCAGGGCAGCATCATCACCGCTGTCATCATCTTCTATCTGCTTGTTCTTCTGGCACTGATCACCGGATTCATCTGGCTGATCGCTAAATTGATCAAATGGATCTTCCGGAAACATGTGTAAACCAAAAAAGCCGCTCAGCGGCTTTTCATTTACAGATGCAGAAGACTCACTGCAATCAGGATCTGTCCGATATAGTAGAGGGTCAGATTGACAGCCCGCAGTGAGAATTTCTGGTGCGGTCTGAAGGTATTCAGGATCAGGACGATATCACTGATCAGGAACAGAAAGCATCCGGCTGCGAAGATGCCGGTAAAGGCAGAAGGGGAAGACATCAGGTTGGAACCGGCAGTAACATTGAGCAGGACAATGGCACCGATATAGAAAATGCCGAAGATCTTGAAGGCCATGGCCGCTTCGATCCTGGAAAAGATCCACATCATCAGAAGTGCGGTCAGGACAACGGCAATG
>CAMNGB010000075.1 GCA_946537835.1 uncultured Erysipelotrichaceae bacterium | reverse complement strand
ATGGTCTTTCACTGTACACAATTATGCACAGTGAAGGATTTTGCCGGGAATGTACTTATATCTTTCAAGATAATTTCACATGAACGGAAATCCGAAGGTTGTATAATAACCATGGAGGTTTTACATGAAGTCTATAAGCACCAGGACAACAACACTTCATAACGGGACGGTTATTCCGACTCTGGGATACAGAGTTGATAAAGATAATAAAGATGAGATTTACGATAATGTCAGAACGGCACTGGATGCCGGATTCCGCCATTTCGATCTGCCGGTGGATCCTGACAGCGAAAAACTGATCGGACAGGCTCTGCATGATTCCGGCATTGCCAGAAATGAACTGTTTCTGACATTCAAGGCGGGCAATGACGATCACAGTCATGATCTTGCCCTGCGCGGTCTGGATCATTCGTTCAAAAGAGTGGGAACGGATTATGCCGATCTGTTTCTTGTGAACTGGCCGAATCCTGTCAAATTCCGCAATGATTACGAAAAGGCAAGTGTGGATACATGGCGTGGTCTGGAAGATGCATACAAGGCCGGAAAGGCAAGATCGATCGGTCTGGCGAATTTTCATGCCCATCATATCGAGCACATCCTTGAATATGCCGAGATTGCCCCGATGGTCAATCAGGCCCGTATTTACCCGGGATTTCCGTTTGAAAACAATCTCAACTGTGCCAATGATCACGGCATTCAGACGATCGGCTTTCTTCCGCCGAACCATCAGGAGATCCTGAATTCACGGGAACTGCAGATTTTTGCGGAAAAATACCATGTGACAACCCGTCATATCTGTATCCGCTATCTTCTGGAAAAAGGCTGTCTGGCATTATGCCAGGGCCGTGATCTGCAGGAACTGAAGGACTGTGTCCATGTCTTTGATTTCAGCCTGACGGATGAAGAAATGAAGTTCCTTGATCATATGAAGAACTACGGTCTGGATATGATCGATCCCGATACCTGTGATTTCTGAAAAAAAGAACTATGGGCATTCAGTGAAACTGATCCGCATAGTTCTTTTTTCTATTCTTCATTCAGAAATATCTGACGGTTGCCGGGCATGACATCACAGGGACGGTGACCGTTGCACATCAGCATCCGCGTTGTATCCCAGGCTTCGGCCAGAAGGAAGCGGAGATCCTGACGCTGCCGGTCACTGACCGGTATGTTTTCGGCTGCAAACATTTCCATAATATCCGCAAAGGTGTTGCCGTAGCCGATATAACGGAACACGGCTTCAAGCAGTGCTTCGGCATAGTATTCATTCTGATGCAGTTCCCGCAGGAGATAACGGTGAAGTGCCGCATAGGCTTTGCTGCGGGATGGATAACGGTGATCGAGAATGTCCTTGATTTCACTGAAGGAAGGCAGCTCGAGAGGAATGTTCTCATGCAGCTCGCGAAGCTTTGCCTCATTGCCGGCTTCATTGAGACCGATGGTGATAATCTCATTTCCCTCACGGGTGCACAGACAGTCGGGATGGTGAATGACATGCGGAAGAAGGGTCATGACAATGGCAGTGTTGTCATCGTCCATGCCTTTTTTCAGACGGTACATGTCACAGAGGTCATGTATGGTAATGAAACCGTAAAAATTCGGAACCAGACTGACACAGTCAAAGAGCCAGGAAACCTTTTTCCGCAGGGCGTGAAATGTTTTCGGATCAAACTGCCTGTAGACGGCGCTGAGGTCGTCGGGAACGGACAGGTTCCGCTTCGCATCGGTAATAAATGCCAGATCCAGACGGCGCAGGCGGTCGGCACTGCGGTAATTGACAGATGCGGGATGCACGCTGCCGGTACGCATCACATATTCAAAGAAGGAAATGTCATTGTCATTCAGCACCAGCATGCGGGATGCCAGGTTTTCCGGATCCAGCATCCGGGCCGCAAGCCGTTCGGAAGTGACAACGGGATCAGGGTCATATTCGATGCCGGTGACGGAAGCAGTCTGTTCCAGCCATGCTGTATCATGGCTCATTAACAGTGCGTCTTTTAATAATAATTCCATATTGTTATTCTGCCTTTACGGATACTATCATATCCGATTTGCACACCCATCAGAAATGAAAAATTTTTCAGAATAATGGAAATTTCTTACAATTAATGTGAAAAAATTTGTTTTTTTACTTTATTTCTTTCCGGTTTTCTAGTATTAAATAAATATACCTGTTTTTGATGACTGTCAAAATGAGGTAATACACACGGGAGGTAACGAATATGAAGACATCTGCGATGAAGACCTGCATGGTTAAACTTGTTCTGGCGGCCACAATGACTTTCGGCATGGCCGGCTGCAGCGGGGGAAGTGCTTCTTCCAATACACCAAGGACAGGGACCAACAATACAAACTACCAGGTTTCCAAGATCGAACTGGCTGACATGAACGATCCGGCAGTTGTAGATTCCGGCCTGGTATTCATCGATGTTGATCAGCTGACATCAAGTACAACCTTTACCTATCAGGGATCAGTTGTAAGCTTTACCGGCTTCAAACGTGATGTTACAGGTCCGCAGAAGATCATCATGGCCTATAACAAGGACAATGCGGTCAGGAACAATAAGGTCACCGTATTTGTCGGTACGCCGGAAGAATTCGCAGCCTATCAGGAAAGCGGCGGAGCTGAATAATTCCGAAATCTGAATGACATGAGGCAGTTTCTCCGGAAACTGCTTTTTTTTGACCCCCTGGGAGGCTTCTGCCGCCGCGGACAATCCCTTAAAATGTAAAGCAGTCAGGAGGATGTTACTATGCATATGGCAGATGCCCTGCTGTCGCCGGCTGTTGCGGCTACGATGTACGTGGCTTCCGGCAGTGCTGCAGCATATTCAATATCAAAACTGAAAAAGGATGATGAACAGTCCAAGCTTCCGGTCATGGCGGTTTCAGCTGCCATGGTTTTTGCCGGACAGATGATCAATTATACAATTCCCGGAACAGGTTCTTCCGGACATCTCTGCGGCGGAATGCTGCTGTCGGCTCTGCTGGGACCGTATGCCGGCTTCCTGTCAATGATTACGGTACTGACGATCCAATGTCTGTTCTTTGCCGACGGCGGACTGATGGCACTTGGGGCCAATATATGGAACATGGCGTTCTACGGCTGCTTTGTCGGGTATTTCCTGATATGGAAACCGATCATGGGCAGTTCGCTGTTCGGGGCGAAGGACGATCATAATGCGGAGCGTCTCAGAATCATCCTGGCTTCCATACTGGGATGTGTTGTGACACTGCAGCTGGGAGCGTTCTCCGTTGTTCTGGAAACGACGCTTTCCGGGATTGCCGAACTGCCGTTCAGCGCCTTTGCCGGGTTGATGCTGCCGATTCATCTGGCAATCGGTCTGGTGGAAGGACTGATCACGGCTGCCGTTCTGACGTTTGTCTATGAAGCCCGTCCGGAACTGCTGCAGTGTGTCGGTGCTGCCGCAAAGACCGGATCAAAGATGTCCCTGAAACAGACAATCACCGTTCTGGCCGTCATTACCTGCCTGGTCGGCGGCGGTCTTTCCCTCTATGCCAGTTCCAATCCGGACGGCCTGGAGTGGGCACTTTTCGGAAATGCTGACGGTGGATATGCACAGAATATGGGGCTGAATGAAGAAGAGTTCGGCATCAGCAGTCAGGCCGCCGAGACAGCTTCTGCGATTCAGGAGACAACTTCATTCCTGCCGGATTATGCATTTAAGGATAATGACAGTGCAGCCGGCACCACGGTATCCGGTCTGCTGGGTTCGGCCATCGTTGCCGCAGCAGCAGTGCTGATCTGCATGGCCGGCGGATTCTTCCGGAAAAAGAAAACAGCCTGAAAAAAAAGATTCAAAAGCAGGGTATCTCCGGATACCCTTTGTTATACTGTATGAGGTTTTATGAACAAGATCGATCAGGCACTGACGGAATTCAGGGAAATGGATGAACTGGCAGATCAGGATTCTCCGGTTCATCATTTTCCTGCGCTCGTCAAGCTGCCGCTGACGGTAATCTATATTCTGACGGTTCTCTCGTTTCATAAATATGATCTGAGCGGACTTTTTGTCATGATTCTGTTTCCGCTGTTTTTCTTTCAGCTCGGCGGCATTTCCGTGCGCCGCTGTCTTTACAGGCTTCGCTATGTTCTGCCGCTGGTGATGGCAGTCGGCATCCTGAATCCCCTGTTTGACAGAAGCGTTCTGCTCAGGATCGGCAATGTAAATATCAGCGGCGGCTGGATTTCAATGCTGACGCTGATGATGAAAGGCGTTTTCAGTCTGATGGCTTCCTATCTGCTTGTTGCTTCGTCCGGAATCGGCAGGATCTGTGCGGCACTGCGGCGGCTCCATGTACCGGCGGTGCTGGTGACGCTGCTGCTTCTGACCTACCGCTATGTTACTGTCATGAGCGAAGAGGCGGCAGTCATGACCGATGCCTATCATCTGCGGGCACCGAAGCAGAAGGGAATTGAATATTCTGCCTGGGGTTCTTTTCTCGGCCAGCTGCTTCTCCGCAGCATGGACCGGGCGGATGAGATCTGGCAGGCCATGCAGCTGCGGGGATATCACGGTCATTTCCACTATGTCGGGGAAACTCCGGCTTCTCTGAAAGACTGGCTGACGGGCATTCTGCTTGCCGGACTGTTTGTCTTCTGCCGCTGTTGGAATGTGACGGCTCTGCTGGGAAGTCTGTTTGTGTGAGGTGAACAATGATTGAAATGAAACATGTGTCTTTCGGCTATGATACAGGAAAGACCGTTCTTGATGATGTCAGCTTTACGATCGGGGAGGGGGAATGCGTCGGACTGATCGGTGCCAACGGGGCCGGCAAGTCGACGATTATGAAACTTCTGGCCGGCATTCTTTTCGGTGAAGGTGAAGTGCTGATCGGCAGTACACCGGTGAAAAAGGATACACTGTATGAAGTACGCCGGAAACTCGGCTATGTCCTGCAGAATTCCGATCATCAGATGTTCATGCCTACGGTATACGAGGATATGATCTTTGCACCCCGCAACTACGGCATTTCAAAAGAGGAGACTGAGAAAAGAATCGATGCGGTTCTGGAGAAACTTGATCTGACAGAGCTGAAGCACAGCCGCAATCATAAGATTTCCGGCGGCGAGAAAAGAATGGCAGCCATTGCCGTGATTCTGGCCATGGAGCCGGAGGTGATCCTGATGGATGAGCCGACCGCATCACTTGATCCCTATAACCGCCGCATTGTCATCAATGCCGTCAATTCTCTTCCGCAGACCCGGCTGATCACATCCCATGATCTGGATATGATCCTTGATACCTGCAGCAGGGTCATCCTGCTGGATAAGGGAAAGATCATTGCTGAAGGCAGAGCGGAAGATATACTGAGTGACAGACAGCTTCTGGAAGCTCACCGGATGGAACTGCCGCTGTCATATACCGGGAGGTAAATATGCCGGACTTTTATATACAGACAAAACAGGATCTGATCAATGCTGTGGAAGAACTGGGATTTCTTCCGTATTTTGCCCATGAGATCAAAGGTTTTTCCATTGAGGAACACTGTGATCCGAAAGTGTATTTTTCCGACCAGGAAGGTGTCTGGGAATGGAAGGGCCCGGTGATTCAGGAACTTGGCTGTGCCTACGGCAAGTTCTTTCACAAAAAAGCCGGTTTCATTTCGAAGAAATGGTATCCGGACTTTGCCAATTACCGGCGTGACGGCTATGACTTTGATGCCCGGGTGGATGAAGGCCTGGCAAATTATAACGAGCAGTATCTGTATGACATCATTGCCTCAAGACATTCCATTCTTTCAAAAGATGCCAAGGCAATCGGCGGCTATGTGAAGCCGAAGGTCAGCGGCCCCGATCAGTGGGAACCCCGCAAGGGCTTTGACACCCTGATTACAAAGCTGCAGATGCAGGGATATGTTGTCACCAGCAATTTCGAATATGAAATGGATAAAAACGGTAATTTCTACGGATGGGGAATTGCCCGCTACAGTACGCCGGAAGAATTCTTCGGGCGGAAATTCCGGAATCATGTCTATGACCGGACACCGGAAGAATCGAAGAAGCGCATCATCCGGCATCTGAAAAAGATCCTTCCGGAAGCATCGGAGGCAGAAATCGAATACTTCCTCAAATAACATATAGTCAAAATGACTATACAAATGAATTGAACAGTGCTATAACTATATCGACAGAAGTCAGGGAGGTGTGCAATGGCAGACTTGAAGGATTTTCTGACAGAAAAAGATGTTACATTCTCTGCTCATCGGTATGGTATCGAAGCGATGAGTGCAATGGCGCAGGGACTGTTCGCAAGTCTTCTGATCGGTACGATTATAGAAACACTCGGAACCCAGCTGGGCATCCAGTTCCTGATCGATGCCGGCACCTTTGCCAAAAGTGTTGCCGGTCCGGCCATGGCTGCCTCGATCGGATATGCCCTGAAGGCACCGCCGCTGGTGCTGTTCAGTCTGATCGCTGTCGGTTCAGCCGCCAACAGTCTGGGCGGGGCAGGCGGTCCGCTTGCTGTCTATCTGATTGCCATTGCGGCATGTGAATGCGGAAAGATCGTTTCAAGGGAAACGAAGGTAGATATTCTTGTAACACCGGCTGTTACGATTCTGGTCGGTGCCGGTCTCAGTGTTCTGTTTGCGCCGGCCATCGGCAAGGCTGCCAGTTCGCTCGGCAGCGTCATCATGTGGGCAACGGAACTGCAGCCGTTCTTTATGGGAATCATTGTATCGGTGCTGGTAGGCATTGCCCTGACCCTGCCGATTTCCAGTGCAGCCATCTGTGCCGCGCTTGGCCTGACCGGCCTGGCGGGAGGGGCTGCTGTCGCCGGATGCTGTGCCCAGATGGTCGGCTTTGCCGTCATGAGCTATAAGGAAAACGGTATCGGCGGCATTGTTTCCCAGGGACTCGGCACCAGCATGCTGCAGATGCCGAATATCATCAAAAATCCGAAGACCTGGCTGCCGCCGATCATTGCCAGTGCTGTTACCGGTCCGCTTGCGACCTGTGTCTTCCGCATGCAGATGAACGGTCCGGCCGTCTCTTCCGGCATGGGTACCTGCGGCCTGGTCGGTCAGATCGGTGTCTATACCGGCTGGCTGAATGATATTGCGGCCGGCACAAAAGCCGGCATCACCGGCATGGACTGGCTGGGAATGGCTCTGATCTGCTTTGTTCTTCCGGCTCTCATCAGCTGGCTTGTCTGTGAAGCAGAAAGAAAGGCCGGATGGATCGGCGAAAATGATCTGAAACTCTAAACCTGAGGATGGGCATCCATCCTCTTTTTTCTTTCGTGTATGCATATAATCAGAGTATGAAAAATCAATACAGGGCATGGCTGTATGCACTGCTGGCATTCATGGGACTTGGCTCCGTTGCCTGCAGCGTGATTACCCATGGCGTGCGGATGCTGCAGTATTATACCGAGCTGTCCAATATCATCGGTGCCGCCGGTGCCGGCATCATGGCATATGATCTGTTCCGCAGCCGTAAAATTCCGCTGTGGCTGAAGCGTTTCCGCTTTGTCGGTGTCTGTCTGACAACGGTGACCTTTCTTGTTGTCATATTCATTCTGGCACCGCAGTTCGGATTTCTGTGGATCCTGTTTTCAGGCCAGATGAAATATACCCATACCATCTGTCCGATCCTTTCGGCCGTACTGTTCGTGCTGTTTGAAAAGGAACCTGCCCTGAAAAGGAAAGACTGCATCCTTGCCGTATATCCCACCATGCTGTACGGGGCGGTGACGCTGGTCCTGAACTGGCTGAACCTGATGTACGGACCGTATCCGTTTCTGCATGTCCATGAACAGCCGTGGTACATGACCTGCTCTGGGTCATGATTATCTTCGGCGGCAATTATCTGATTGCCCTTGTTTTTTACAGATTGGGACAAAGAAACGGCTGACAGCCTTTCTTCTTTCCGCCTTTTCGCCGATAATAAATATAAGCGTTATAAACCAAGAGGAACATGATCATGAAAAAAGAACTGAACAGCCAGAAAATGCGAAAGCTGGCCCCGGAACTGGATCCGCTGCGGATCGGAACGGGCTGGAAGCCGGAAGAACTGGAGCTTCCCCAAATCTTTATTGAAAGCACCTTCGGGGACAGCCATCCCGGCAGCGGTCATCTCGATCAGCTTGTCGAAGCTGCACGCCGCGGTATCCGTGATGAAGGCGGACACGGCGCCAGATATTTCTGCACCGATATGTGTGACGGCGAAAGCCAGGGAACAGACGGCATCAACTATTCACTTGTTTCCAGGGAAATGATCGCCAATATGATTGAAATCCAGGCCAATGCCACACCGTTTGACGGCGGTGTCTTCATTGCCAGCTGCGACAAGGGCATGCCGGGCAATCTGATCGGCCTGGCCAGAGTCAATCTTCCTTCTGTTGTTGTCTGCGGCGGTACGATGAAGGCCGGTCCGGAACTGCTGACACTGAACGAACTGGGAGTCTACTCCGCCCGCTATGAGCGCGGCGAGATCAATAAGGAACGCCTGGAATGGGCCAAGATCAATGCCTGCCCTGGCTGCGGTGCCTGCAGTTTCATCGGCACGGCTTCCACCATGCAGATCATGGCCGAAGCTCTGGGGCTGACACTGCCCGGATCGGCATTGCTGCCGGCTGACAGTCCCGACCTGCTCGAGTATGCCTATAAAAGCGGCAGACAGGCCGTGCGCCTGGCAAAAGAAGGAAAGAATGTGCAGGACATGATTACGATGGACAGCTTTGAAAATGCCATTCTTGTCCATGCGGCCATTTCCGGCAGCACCAATACGCTGCTGCATCTGCCGGCAATTGCCCATGAATTCGGGCTGGAAATCGACGGTGACACCTTTGACAGGCTGCACCGCAATGCCCGCTTCCTGCTGGATCTGCGTCCGACCGGAAAGTGGCCGGCAGAAGTCTTCTACTATGCCGGCGGTGTTCCTGCCATCATGGAGGAGATCCGTCCCTTCCTGCACCTGGATGCACAGACAGTAACCGGGAAAACGCTGGGTGAGAATCTGGATGAGCTGAAGGCAGGCGGTTTTTACGAAAAATGTCAGAAATGGCTGGATCTGTTCAATGAAAGATATCATCTGTCCCTGAAGAAGGAAGATATTATCCGGCCGTATGATAAAGCAATGGGTACCGACGGCAGTATTGCCGTACTGAAGGGCAACCTGGCACCGGAAGGTGCGGTCATCAAGCATACAGCCTGCCCGAAGGAAATGTTCCGGGCAGTTCTGAGAGCACGGCCGTTTGACTCCGAAGAAGAATGCCTGGATGCCGTTCTGCATCATAAGGTTGAAAAAGGCGATGCGGTATTTATCCGCTATGAAGGTCCGAAAGGTTCCGGCATGCCGGAGATGTTCTATACATCCGAGGCCATCAGTTCCGACCCTGAACTCGGCCGCAGCATTGCCCTGATCACCGACGGCAGATTCTCCGGCGCATCCACCGGGCCGGTCATCGGACACTGTTCACCCGAAGCTGCCTCCGGCGGACCGATCGCCCTGGTGGAAGAAGGAGATCTGATTGAAATTGATATTGCCGAAAGAAAACTGAATATCATCGGCATTCACGGTGAACGGAAGAGCGAAGAGGAGATCGCTGCCGTACTGGCCGCAAGAAAGGCAGAATGGCAGCCCAAGCCGCGGCGGTACAGGAACGGTGTGCTGCGGATGTTCAGCGAGCACGCCGTCAGCCCGATGAAAGGTGCATATCTCAGTTATGATGACTGAGTGAAGAAAGGATCGATCAATGAAACCAATACAGATGGAAGATAT
>CAMNGB010000074.1 GCA_946537835.1 uncultured Erysipelotrichaceae bacterium | reverse complement strand
ATCTATGAAGAATCCTCCGGCAGCACCCGCACCCGCATTGAGGAAGCTGTCTCCGCCTTTGAAGAGGCCATGCGGAACGGAACCCGTCTGGAAGTAGGACAGAAGCGGCAGGAACTGATGGAGCTGCTTGCCGAACTGGAGAAAGGGGAAGGCGGCGGACTGCTTTCGTAAGAATACTGAAATCAAAAGGACAGGCTCATGCAGGGTCTGTCCTTTCATTCACATTGTCAGCTGTACTTACTGATGCAGCCGCTCTTTCAGTTTTTTCAGCTTATGCATTCTGACTAGGATCATGATGATCAGCACGGCAAAGAAAATGACATGCAGATAGCTGAAGAATTCTCCCTCGGCAAGATAGCTGAAGAACTTCCCGTAGCTGAATGAGAAGGCACTGTAAACGGTATACAGCAGAGCCGCGCCGTACAGAAGCAGCAGAATGCGGGAGATGAAGATCTTTCCCCTGATCGGGGAGAAATAAATAATGGTGTCTGCGGCCAGCAGGAAGAGGTTGACAATGAAGGCACCGGCCAGGATGAGAGTGATCGATGACCAGAAGATTGCTCCGCCGATATAGTCCAGACCGCCGTGCAGGTTGTCTGTGATCAGATAGCTGACCGCCAGCAGACCGCCGAGGATCAGGGCGGCAATTCCGTGTTTTCTCAGTATCTTTTTCATGTCCTGTCAGTCTCCTGTCCATCTTCCAGAAGACCGTATCTGCGGTATCTGTCCAGCATCATTCTGTAGAACAGACGGTTGCCGAAATACTGCCGGTAGGTTGCCGTTTTTTCTTTGCCGGCGGCTTTCAGCCTGTCCATCTGTTCCTGTTCATATGCGGCCTGTTTCCTGAGATCTTCCAGCATGGCTTCAAATGCGTCCAGACGTTTCATGGATATGTTTCTCCTTCCGGGTTACATGTTAATGATAGCACAGGCTTTCCGATGCGGTTTTCACCGTCTGCGGAAGGAAAGGAAAAGAACGTTTTAAACGGGAGATTTCCCTGTAAAAGAGCGGCTGAAAAGCGGCAGAGGTATTCACTTTGAAGCGCAAATGATTTATCATTTTATTAGTAGAAAAAGGAGTAGATAATATGAATATTTCACCACTTCAGAAGGAAAGGCTTCAGTATGAACCGAAGCTTCCGGGAATGCTCAGACACGGCATTTCCGAGATCTGTGTAAAGGAAGGCGAACCGACACAGAGTGTTGCCGATCAGGAAAAGATCAAGGCTCTCTTCCCGAACACATACGGCAAGAAGGAAATCACTTTTGCCAAGGGTCAGAACACATCCGAAGCCAAAAAGCAGGTTGTCGGCGTTATTCTTTCCGGCGGACAGGCTCCGGGCGGACATAACGTTGTCTGCGGTCTGTATGACGCATTGAAGGCTACCAACAGCGACAATGAACTGTTCGGCTTCAAGAACGGTCCGAGCGGACTGCTGGATGATGACTATCTGGTATTTGACGACGAATATATCGATCAGTTCAGAAACACCGGCGGATTTGATATCATCGGTTCCGGCCGTACAAAGCTGGAAACAGAAGAACAGTTTGCGGTAGCTGCCGAAGTATGCAAGAAGCACGGCATTACGGCAATTGTCATCATCGGCGGTGACGACTCCAACACCAACGCTGCCGTACTGGCTGAATACTTTGCTGCACACAATACCGGCGTTCAGGTTATCGGCTGCCCGAAGACAATCGACGGCGACCTGAAGAACGAAGATATCGAATGCTCCTTCGGTTTCGATACCGCCACAAAGACATACAGTGAAGTGATCGGAAACATTGAAAGAGATGCCAACTCCGCCAAGAAGTACTGGCACTTTGTCAAGGTCATGGGCCGTTCCGCTTCCCACGTTGCTCTGGAATGTGCACTTGAAACACAGCCGAACGTCTGCCTGATTTCCGAGGAAGTTGCTGCCAAGAAGCAGTCTCTGTCCGAAATCGCTGACTACATCGCTGACTCTGTCAACAAGCGTGCTGACAACGGCATGAACTTCGGTGTTGCCATCATTCCGGAAGGCGTTGTTGAATTCGTTCCGGAATTCAATAAGCTGATCCAGGAAATCAACGAACTGCTCGCCGGCAAGAAGGCTGATGAATTCAACGCTCTGCCGACATGGGCTGACAAATATGCATTCATCGAAAAGGGCCTGACAAAGGAATCCATGGCTGTATTTGCCATCCTGCCGCAGACAATTCAGCAGCAGCTGTTCCTGGAAAGAGACCCGCACGGAAACGTTCAGGTTTCCCTGATCGAATCCGAGAAGCTGTTCTCCGGTCTGGTAGCTGCCAAGCTGGCTGAAAGAAAGGCTGCCGGAACATATAAGGGCAAGTTCAGCCCGCTGCATCACTTCTTCGGCTATGAAGGAAGATGTGCATTCCCGTCCAACTTCGATGCTGACTACTGCTACTCTCTGGGCTACAATGCCTTCATGCTGATCCAGTACGGATACAACGGATATCTGTCCAAGATCTCCAACCTGTCCAAGCCGGCAGATGAATGGGTTGCAGGCGGCATGCCGATCACCAAGATGATGAACATGGAAAGAAGACACGGCGAAGACAAGCCGGTTATCAGAAAGGCTCTCGTCGAACTCGACGGCAAACCGTTCAAGTATTTCGAAGCACACAGAGATGCATGGGCTGTTGAAACAGCATACACATATCCGGGTGCGATCCAGTACTACGGACCGTCCAGTGTTTGCGACATCACAACCAGAACCCTGGCTCTGGAAAAAGGCGAATAATCATTATGATCCGGACCGGTATGCGTGAGCATACCGGTTCTTTTTTCCGGCCATCCGCCCATGCTATAATTCAGACAGGATAAGGTGCTTCCGCAGAAGGACTGCGGCATAAGGAGGAAATGTGGCAAAGGTATTGATTCTGCACACCGGCGGCACGATCGGCATGACCGCTACGGAGAACGGATATCAGCCGGACGGTGAATATTTCCGCAGAGCGATCCATCACATGGATTCCCTGAAAGCAAAAGGGATGCCGGAATGGGATTTCATGGAAACCGATCCGCTCCTGGATTCCAGCCGCATGTCGGTGGCTGAGTGGAACAGCATCGGCAGTCTGATTGCCGGTCATTACAATGACTACAGCGGTTTTGTCATTCTTCACGGAACCGATACAATGGCATACACCGCATCTGCTCTTTCGTTTATGCTGAAAGGACTGGACAAGCCGGTGATCCTGACCGGTTCGCAGATTCCTCTCTGTGAGACAAGAAGCGACGGCAGAGACAATCTTATCACTTCCCTGATCATTGCCGGGGAAGCGAAGGTCAGGGAAGTATGCATTTATTTCGGCGGTCATCTGCTGCGCGGAAACCGGGCTACCAAGTTTTCCGCCGACGGCATGCAGGCATTTATTTCGCCGAACTATCCGGATCTTGCCACTGCCGGAATTGCCATCCGCTACAACATGGCAGCGATAGACAATGAGGAGAAGGGGGAATTTTCCTGCCGGCCGTTTGAAAACATTCCGATCGGCATCCTGAAAGTTTTCCCGGGCATTCAGTTTTCGCTGTTCGCAAAACTCGTATGCCATACTCTGAAGGGCATCGTACTGGAAACATTCGGATCCGGAAACCTTCCGGATGATGAAGGAATCCTTCTTCCGATGCTGAAGGAAGCTGAAAAGAACGGTGCAGTCGTGACCGTCTGTTCACAGTGCCCGCAGGCGACCGTCAATATGCATGCCTATGAAGCCGGATCGGTGCTGCGGGAAGCCGGGGCAGTCAGCGGCTGTGACATGACCAGTGAGGCTGCCGTTGCCAAACTGTACTATCTCTTCAGCACCTGCCGGGACACGGCGGAAATCAAACAGTATATGGAAAAAAACATCCGCGGTGAACTTCATGAAAATTGACTTGCATTTAAATAAAAGGGAGCTATTATTAAATGCTGGTTGACAAACAGAGGGAGGAAAGAAAATGAAAAAGTATATCTCCGCAATGAGCGCAGCATTCCTGGCCGGAACACTGTTCCTGGGTGCCTGTGCAAAACCGGCAGAAACACCTGCCGCTGAACCTGAGACAACTGAAGAAACAAAAGAAGAAACAACAGATTCCTCTGCCGCACTCGGCGGCTGGACTGCTTATACCGACTATGTACAGATCCTCGGTGATGAAGATAAGGCCGTATTTGAAAAGGCAGTTGAAGGTCTGGTCGGTGTGAATTACACACCGGTACAGGTCATTGCCAAACAGGTCGTATCCGGCACCAACTATGCATTCCTTGCCGCAGCGGAAACAGTAACTGCCGAGCCGAAGAAAGGCTTTGCGGTCGTAACTGTCTATGTTGATACAGAAGGAAAAACAGAAGTTCTGGCAGTCAATGAAATCGATCCGGCCAACGTTCTGGTAAAGGACAATGCCGATGATCCGAACGTTCTGGGCGGCTGGGAAGTTACAGATTCAGGCAAGGTTGCCGGAATCGGTGCCGATGCTGAAGCAGCTCTGTCCGAAGCACTGAACGGATTCACAGGCGTCAATCTGAAGCCGATCATCACCCTCGGCACCCAGACAGTCAACGGCACCAACTACAGATATCTCTGCCGCGGCAGCGCCGTTACTGAGAATCCGGTCATGACACTGTATGTCACAACCGTGACCAAGGGTTCAGACGGAAAATGCACGATCACGGAGAACCAGGTATTTGACCTTGTCTCCTATGGCTGACAGGCTGAATAGACAGTATCCGACAGACTCCCCTTTTGAAGAGGGGAGTTTTTTTGTGCGGAACATTCTGTACACTCTTAAGCCCCCGGGGGCTTAAACAGAAGGTGGCAGTTCACTATAATGTTGTCTGGAGGTTCGCAGATGAGATTTAAAAATGCATTTCTTGCCGGCATCCTTCTGACAGGTGTGCTGACAGGCTGCACGGGAACAAATCCACAGACAGAAGCTCCCTCTGAAGAGGTAAAGGAAACAGAAGTTTCGACCAGAATCTTTGTGGATTCTGCAGGACGTGAAGTCGAAGTTCCTACTGAAATCAAGAGTATTATTCCATCCGGTGACATGGCACAGATGTTTATCTGGCCTTTGGCAGCGGATAAGCTTGCCACTGTCTCCAGAACGCTTACGGATGATCAGAAATATTATCTGGGAAACGCTACTGACGGACTTAGTGAGACAGGAAATCTTTACAAGACGGGGAGTGAACTGAACATAGAAGAAGTTGCTTCTGTCAATCCTGATATTATTATCGATTTCGGGGAACCGAAAGACACGATCGTGGAAGATCTCGATAATCTTCAGGAATTGCTGGGCATTCCCTGTGTATTCATTGAAGGAAATCTTCATGATACCGCTTCATCCTACCGGATGCTCGGCGATCTTCTCGGTGAAAAGGAAAAGGCCGAACAGCTCGCACAGTTTGTAGAAGAAGTTGTAGAAACAACGGAAAAGACATTGTCAGAAGACAATAAAAAGACGGTAGTGGTTCTGAACGGCTCTGATGGACTCGGCTGTATAACCAAAGGCACGTATTTTGATGAAATATGGTCACTGATGATGAACAACGTGGCAGTTACGGATGAGTCACAGATGTATGCAGCGACAGGTATTGATCTGGAACAGCTGGCAAACTGGGATCCTGAATATATTTTCTTCTATAACAGTGCTGATCCGGAAACACTGGTAGATTCCGCCGCCTGGTCACAGCTTTCGGCAGTCAGAAACGGAAAGTATTACAGCATTCCTTCCGGACCGTACAGTTTTGTGTCACCGCCATCCATCAATCGTTATCTTGGCATGATCTATATTGCCAAAACAGTATATCCTGATCTGTTTGACTGGGATTTGAAGGAAAAGGTTACAGAATTCTACAAACTGTTCTATAACTATGATCTTAACGATGCTGACTATGAGAAGGTAATGTCTTCAGTATCCTGATCTGAAACGGTAAATGTGCAGGAATATTTCCATATCCCTGCACATTTTTCGAAAGGAAATTATGAATAACAGCAGAGTAAAAGTATTGAAGATAACTGCCTGTGCGATATGTCTGGTTATTTCTGCGCTGGTTTCACTGATGATCGGAAGATATGAAATCTCTTTTGCGGATGCATGCCGGATTCTTCTGTCGTGCCTTGTTCCGGTGGAAAAAACATGGACGGATCTGGCGCAGAATATGCTGCTGCTTGTCAGGGTGCCGAGAATCACGTCAGCGATTCTTGTCGGTGCAGCACTGTCGGCAGCGGGAGCTTCCTATCAGTGCATATTCCGTAATCCGATGGCTGCACCGGATATTCTCGGTGCTTCGACATCTGCCGGCTTCGGTGCTGCCCTGGCGATTCTTCTTCATTTATCTTCGGGTACAATCATGATCTGGGCATTTCTTGCAAGTATCGGGTGCATCATCCTGGTACTGTCGATTGCCAGAGCAGGAAAAGGATCGGAAGCACTGAATCTGATTCTTGCGGGCATTATGATCAGTTCCCTTTTTCAGGCCGGAACATCCTATCTGAAACTCATCGCCGATCCGAATAATACATTGCCTGAGATCACTTACTGGCTGATGGGGTCGCTTTCAGGCATCACAATGAAAGAGGTTGGCTTTGTCTGTCTGCCGATGTTTGCCGGATTTGCCGTGCTGATATTTCTGAGCTGGAAAATGAATCTGCTTACGATTGATGATGAAGAAGCCAGGACCATGGGTGTGAATACGAGACTGATCCGCATTGCGGTTGTCATTGCTTCGACATTGCTGACGGCTGCCTCCGTTTCCGTTTCCGGAATCATCGGATGGATCGGCCTGGTGATCCCGCATATCGGACGCCGGTTTGTAGGCAATGACTGCCGCTTCCTTATTCCGGCTTCGGCTCTTCTCGGAGCGATGTTTCTCCTGCTTGTGGATGATCTTGCCAGAAATCTGTATTCTACGGAACTGCCGCTGGGTATCATTACAGCGCTGATCGGAGCACCGTTTTTCATCTATCTGATGCTGAGAAGGGGAAATACGATATGATTGAAGTCAGAAATCTGTCCTTTCAGTATTCGCGGGAAACAAAGGTACTCGATGGAATATCCTTTTCTGCCGAAGAAGGACAATTCATCAGTCTTCTCGGTCCCAACGGTGCCGGCAAATCGACTCTGATGAAATGTATGCTTGGACTGATGCGCAGCTACAGCGGTGAGATTCTGATTGACGGAATCAACATCAGAACACTGACGCCCAGAGCACTCGCAAAAAAGATTGCCTATATTCCCCAGTCGGCAGACAGTGTTTTCAATTATACAGTGGAAGAAGTTGTTCTGATGGGAACAACGCCGCATGCTTCAGGAATACTGGGGCCGGGGAAAAAGGAAAAGGCAGCAGCGGGGGAAGCCCTGCAGAATCTGGGTATCCGGAAACTGCAGGACAGGAGTTTCATGAACATTTCCGGAGGTGAAAGGCAGCTGGTCCTGATTGCCAGAGCACTGGCGCAGAAAGCAGATATCCTCCTGATGGATGAACCGACAGCCAATCTGGATTACGGCAATCAGGTACAGGTACTGGAAGGAGTGAAAAAGCTGGTAAGGAACGGATATACCATCATACAGTCTACTCATAATCCTGATCAGGCGTTTCTTTATTCTGACCAGCTGATGGCATTGAATCACGGGAAGATCATTGCCTTCGGATCCCCGGAAGAAATGATTACGGACCGCCTGATTCACGAACTTTACGGTATTGATGCAGTCGTGGAAACATTGTATAACGGCAGAATCCGTGTAAGTATCCCGAAATCGGTTCTCAGAGAGGATGAACATGAACAATAATACAAAAGAATACTGGGACCGGGAAGCAAAGCATTATGCAACTCTGGTTCTGAATAATCCCGATGAAAATGATTACAGCGACCGGCTGATACAGTTTCTGAAGGAACATGGTGCGATCCGTGAAAACTTCCGGACAGCGGATATCGGCTGCGGTGCCGGCAAATACTGTGTCAGATTTGCACGTGATGAACATATGCATGTCACTGCTGTTGATATATCCGGCGTAATGCTCGGGTATGTCAGAGAATTCATGGACAGCATACATGCCGATTACGAGACGGTTGAATGTGATTTCAGGGAAGCAGAGATCAGAAAACTGGGATGGAAGAATCAATTTGATCTGGTATTTGCCAATATGACGCCTGCCGTCCGGGGACCGGAAGAGATCCGTAAAATGACTGAAATATCACGCGGATATTGTTTCCTTGCACGTTTTGCGGACTATCGGAATCTGTTTGCGGAAGAAATCTGCGTGAAGCTTGGCATGCGTGCAGAGGCAAACCGCACCCCGCATGGAGAAAATGATACAATACTGAATGATCTGAAATCATTCCGCCCGGAAACGGTAATAAGATACGAACCATACAACTGGTTCAATCTTTATACTCCGCAGGAGGCATTGGACTGCTGTTACGAAAGAATGAATATCTTTGCGCCCGGGCAGAGGCAGGAAGTCGGCAGAATCATTGAATCGATGAAGGATGAAAACGGAATTGTAAAAGAACGTGTTGAAGCCAGTGTCCTGTGGGCGCTTTGGGAGGCATGAAATGAATAACAGCAATGAAGACTGGAAAAAATGCAGGGAATTTCACGGACATGAATGCGGCGGTCTGGCGATCGGTTTTCAGGCAGCACGCTATGCCAGAGAACTTCTGCAGGCTGACACTTCTGAGGACGAAGAGATTGTCTGTATCACCGAGAATGATGCCTGCGGGGTGGACGCCATACAGGTGATGCTCTCCTGTACGGCAGGAAAGGGGAATCTGCTGTTTCATATGACAGGAAAACAGGCATTTTCCTTCTACAGCCGCAGGACGGGAAAGTCGTTCCGCCTGCTGCTTAAGCCACATCAGAGTGCATCCCGGGAGGAATCGCTGCAGTATTACAGAGACAGTGATTATCATGATCTGTTTGAAGTCATGGATACCCGGATTATTCTGCCGCAGGAAGCACGTATCTTCCAATCGGTGGAATGCGATGAATGCCACGAAAGGACAGCAGAAAATCATATCCGCCTTGAAAACGGCAGAAAACTCTGCCCGGACTGCTTCCGCCTGTACAGCCGTCCTCTCATCTGAAAAAACAAAGGAACTGCCGGTGCAGTTCCTTTGTTGTCTGTATTGCAATTTGTGTTTAGCAGATCAGTCGTTGAAGCCTTCTCTTGCTGCATAGGTTGTATGCAGAAGTTCATGAGCCTTGTGAGAGTTCGGTTCGCCGAGGAACTTTTCATACAGTTCGATGATCTGCGGGTTGTTATGGGACTGACGAACAGTCTGTCTTTCATCTTCACTGTAGAGGGCCTGAGCTCTCTTTTCCTTGTATGTGTCAAGGATATTGTCATCTTCGTTCGGCAGGAAGACCGGTCTGATGTATGGCTGGCCGCCGCCGTTGATGCATCCGCCCGGGCAGCCCATGATCTCAATGAAGTGATACTTGGACTTGCCTTCGCGGATCTCATCCAGCAGAACCTTGGCAGACTTCATGCCGGATGCGATGGCAACGTTGACAACTGTTCCGTTGATATCAATGGATGCTTCACGGATGCCTGCATCGTGACCGCGTACTTCTTCGAATACGACACGGCCGTATTCCTTGCCTGTCAGCTTGAAGTATACGGTACGCAGAGCAGCTTCCATGACGCCGCCGGTAACGCCGAAGATAACGCCGGCACCGGTGTAGTCGCCCATGATGTCGCCGTCCCATTCTTCATCCGGAAGACGGTTGAAGATGATACCGGCACGTCTGATCATTCTGGCGAGCTCTCTTGTTGTGATGACAGCATCGACATCATCGATGCCGTTGACATTCATGACATCTCTCTGTCTTTCATACTTCTTGGCAACGCAGGGCATGACGGAGACCACGAAGACATCCTTCGGATCATAGCCTTTCTGCTTAGCCCAGTAG
>CAMNGB010000073.1 GCA_946537835.1 uncultured Erysipelotrichaceae bacterium | reverse complement strand
TCCATGATTGAAGATGCCGAGGCAAAAGGGATCCTGAAAGAAGGTTCTGTGATCATTGAGCCGACCTCCGGCAATACCGGCATCGCATTGTCTGCCATCGGCACATCCAAAGGCTACCGCGTCATCATCGTCATGCCGGAGACATTCTCGGTGGAAAGGCGGAAACTGATCCGTGCATACGGTGCCGAGATCGTTCTTTCGGAAGGCTCCAAAGGCATGAAAGGTGCGATTGCCAAAGCTGAGGAACTGGCGGCAGAAATCCCGGATTCATTTATTCCCAGACAGTTTGACAATCCGGCCAATGTGACTGCGCATTATACGACGACAGGTCCTGAGATCTGGAATGATACCGAAGGAACCGTCGATATTCTGGTGGCAGGAGTCGGCACCGGCGGAACGGCAACCGGAGCCGGCAGGTATCTGAAAGAAAAGAAACCGTCCGTCCGGGTCGTAGCAGTGGAACCGGATGCTTCGCCGGTCCTTTCCGGCGGAAACCCCGGTCCGCACAAGATCCAGGGAATCGGTCCCGGCTTTGTCGCTTCCGTGACGGATCCGTCCGTATTCGATGAGATCATCCGCATTGCCAATGAGGATGCCATTGCGACCGGTGCACTCTTCGGAAAGAAGGAAGGACTGCTGGTCGGCATTTCCGCCGGTGCAGCACTGAAAGCAGGCATCGAGCTGGCAGGCAGGACAGAGAATGAAGGAAAGACCATCGTTGTTATCCTGCCGGATTCCGGCGACCGGTATCTTTCCACCGCATTGTTTGCGGACGAACAGTAACGGAATCTGTCAGGAGCCGGGCAGGAACTGTCCGGCTTTCTTCATGCCGGTTCTGCGAAACAGTATGATTGCTGTAGGAAAAATGAAACAGTGCTACAATAATCCGGAAAAGGAGATGTGATACTACTATGCTTCCTTTGGAAATCAGAAACTATATTGAAGAACATTCAGATGAAACATACGAACTGCTGAAGACAATTGCCAGAATCCCGGCACCGTCCAACCATGAAGAAAAGAGGGCGGAATTCTGCCGCGATCTGCTGCAGGGCTGGGGTGCCCAGGGTGTATATATCGATGATGCACTGAATGTGGTATTTCCTTATACCGATAACGGAAAGGAAGATCTGACGGTCTTCATGGCTCATATCGATGTGGTCTTCCCGGACATGGAAGAACTTCCTCTGCATGAAGAGGGTGATCATCTGTGCTGCCCGGGTGTCGGTGATGATACGGCCAATCTTGCGGCAATGCTGATGGTGGTGAAATATCTGCTGAACAATCCCCGCAGGACAAAGAACGGCGGCGTCATCTTTGTATGCAATGCCGGTGAGGAAGGTCTCGGCAACCTGAAGGGTGTCAGAAAGATCTGCGAAACCTACGGAAAAAGAATCACCCGTTTCTACAGCTTTGACGGCCAGCTGGACGGCATCGTAAACAAAGCCGTCGGCAGCTGCCGCTACCGGGTCTCTGCCGATACGATCGGCGGCCATTCCTACGGATGCTTCGGCAATCCGAATGCCATTCACGGTCTCAGCGGCGTGATCAGGGACATCTATGACATTACCGTTCCGGGATTCGGAAAGACGACCTACAATGTCGGAACGATCAGCGGCGGAACCAGTGTCAATACCATTGCCCAGCATGCTGAAATGCTGTGCGAATACCGCTCCGATGATGTCCGCGGCATGGATATCATGAGCAGAAGATTTGCGACGATCTTCAACAGCCACAACAATGACCGGGTCACGCTGGATGTGGAACTGGTCGGCGAGAGACCGTGCGGCGAACTTGATGAAGAGGCACTGAAGGTACAGGAAGAGATGACGGAACGGGCAGTTGAAATCCTGCACGGTCTGACGGATCAGGAGATTTCCCTGCATTCCGGTTCCACCGACTGCAACATTCCGCTGTCGATGAACATTCCTTCCCTGTGCTACGGCTTCTATATGGGAGATGGTGCCCATACCCGGGAAGAATATGTAGAGATTTCTTCTCTGAAGACCGGCTATCAGGCTGCTTTTGCCAGCATTCTTGATTATTTTGAAATCTGAAATACGGGCGGTATACAGCCGCCTTTATTAATGTTAAGATAGGCATGTTTTGAAGAAACGGCAGGTAATCAGATGATCGATAAAGTGACAGCCATCGTAGCCGATATTGACGGCACATTAGTCAACAAGGGCGAAAGCATCATGCCTATCACAAAAGAAGCACTGGAAGAACTGCACAGAAGAGGCGTTCTTCTCGGTCTTTCCACCGGCCGCAAGATCAACAGCGGCATGTTTCAGAGGGCGAAGGACTGGGGACTGTCTTTTGACTTTGACATCATCATCGGTATGAACGGCGGCCAGCTGTGGGACAAGGATCATAAGGAAATCGCAAGCTACTATCTTCTTGAGCCGGAAGTGATGAAGGAAATCATTGCCCGCATGGCACCGCTGAATCTCAATGCCATGATCTATGAAGGCGACTACATGGTCACCCTGCATTTTGATGACATGATCCACGCCTCGATGAAGAGAAATCATATCGATGTCATTGTGACCGACGGTGATACCGACCGCCTGTGTGTTGCGCCGAACTATAATGTTCTCTTCCGCTTTGATCCGGAAAGAACCGAGGAAGTTGCCGCATTCGCAAAGACCATCGACTGTGACAGGTATCACGGCATCATGACTTCTCCCGGCATTATTGAATTCATGAATCCCCGCGTCAACAAGGGCATGGCCCTGCATAAATACAGTGAGCGCAGCGGCATTCCGATCGAAGAGATCATGGCCTTCGGCGACATGGACAATGACAAGGAAATGCTCAGGGAAGCCGGCTGGGGCGTATGCCTGGCAAACGGCAGCGACATTTCCAAATCCATGGCCGATGACATCACGGAATATCCCTGTACGGAAGACGGAATGGGCAGATATCTGGTAAAACATGTACTGTAATCAGGAGGAAAAGAAATGAATATGAAGAAAGTTATTGCAGCAGCTGCAGCGTTTGTACTGGCGGCAGGACTTGCCTGCCGTGCACCGAGCAATTTTGGCGTCATGGTCAACGAAGATCTGAATGTGGAAGTCGCCGGCGAAAATGGAAATAAAGGCGACTATGGAATGACAGCAACTCTGACTGTAGAAGAAGGCCAGGGAATTATCGTCGATTCCGAGATCACATCCGGCTCTGTCAAGGTCAGCCTGTATGGCCAGACCGGCGGCGAAGACAGCGAATCCATTCCGGAAGCAGATACGGAAAAAGCTGTACTGGAATTCGAAGTCAGCGAAAGCGGACAGGCAAAATATGATGTTGCTCCGGGCGAATACTTCGTCAAGGCAGAAGTACTTGAGAAGTTTACCGGCAAAGCAGTCATTACTGCCAAATAAGAACTGCATTCAAGCAGGACTGTCTCTCATTCAGGGACAGTCTTTTTCGGAGAGTCAGTGCAAGCCGATCATGGTGTTCTGAAACTGTTTGTGCTGTATAATAAAGGCTGTTATCAATTGGAGAAAACTATGAGCGAAAAGAAAAAACTGAGTGAAGCAGAAGTAAAAAGACTGGAACGTTTTGAAAAAATATCAGATGATCTGAAACAGCAGGGATACAGACGTCAGGATCTTACCGTATCGATCGGTGCAGCCAATGTCTTTTCCGTTGTGCTGGTGCTCGTGCTGTTCGTCATCGCTTATGGACTATACTATCTTGTCAATCATACGCTTGATTTTCCGGGAGCCGATATGGTCTTCTATCTGATCGGCGTGATCGTTCTTGTCGTTGTTCATGAACTGGTCCACGGTCTGACCTGGAGTTTCTTTACACCGCATGGTTTCAAGGATATCGAATTTGGCATCATGAAGCCTTCCATGACACCGTACTGCACATGTCTGGTGCCGCTGAAGAAGGAACAGCATATGATCGGTACAGTGATGCCGCTGATCGTTCTCGGGATCATTCCGATGATCATCGCCATCCTGACTGCCAATCCCGGTCTTCTGTTCATCAGTGTCATCATGTCCGCTTCTGCGGCCGGAGATATCATGATCCTCCACAGAATGCTCGGATACAAGACCAATGCCAAAGAAATCATATATATGGATCACCCGACCGAAGCCGGCGGCGTAGTATTCGAAAAGTAACAGGAGAAACTGACATGAAAATCAGATGGGAAGACGGCTTCCGGATACGGGTAACTGTCAATGACAGCGAAACTCTGATTTCCGCCAACAGGGAAGGACTGCTGTCACTGGCAAAGCAGCTGAGGGACCTGGCAGAAGAATTGCCGGGAAGCCATATTCATTATGATGAATACAATTCCCTGGAAGAGGGATCGGCGGAACTGATCATCGAAAAGAAAGATTGATAACTGAGACAGAGAATGAAGCAGATACATCTGAAAACCGTACCAGTCTCAGCTGATCAGGCACGGAAGATACTGGAAGAAAACGGAATACTGTATAACCATTATGCGGAAGAGTGTTTTGCACATCCGCATTTTTCAGCGGGCAGCGGGGAAGACATGACGGTCATGATTGCTTCACTGCGCGAGATCGGCATGGAAAACGGGGCTTCACTGAACGAACTGTTCCGGATCCTGCCGGAAAGAAATCTGAAACCCTGTCCGTGCAGTACCGGTCTGTTTCTGCGTCTGGCATGGCTGGATCAGCCGCAAAGCCGCAGCTCTGTGCTCAGCGGCACTCACAGTGCACCTGACGGGGCAGTGACTGTCCTTTCGGAAATACCTGAAAAGGATGATGCATTTCCGAAAGGCCTGTATCTGCGCAATGTGGACGGCAAACTCTGGCTGCGCGGCTATGTATGTGACGACTCATACCGCTTTTCGGCAGATGATCTGTTTGCTTTTGCGCAGGAAGAAAACATGCAGTGATACAGAATAAATCAGGAGGAATCAGTCATAAAACATGAATGCAGAATTACCGTACTTGAAACAAAGGTCTTTCCGGATCTGCAGGAAAAATATCTTGCCAATCCGAAATCCGGACCGTGTCCGTTCTTTAAGCCGGGTGATACATTTCTGCTGAAAAGAACACCTGAGCAGGATGATTTCTACCATCTGATGCAGGGAAGATTCTGCGGTGAGGCGTGGGATGCCGTCAGCCGCTATGTCTATACGGCTCTGCAGGGCGGATCGATCATGAAAGGCTGGACGAATGATGACCGCATGATGATTGCCTGCTGCAACGACGGAACCAGACCGGTTGTCTTCAAGATCGAAAGAATTGACATTCCGGAGAATGAAGACGAAAAGGAATGGCTGGAAAAACAGGATTTTTCCAACTCTGCTGATAAGGCCTATACAGGATAGGGAATGATATGAAACTGACAATGCTGGGAACCGGGAATGCCCTGGTTACGGAATGCTACAATACATGCTTTGTTATTGACGACAATGGAAAATATCTGATGGTCGATGGCGGAGGCGGAAGCACGGTTCTTCATCAGCTGAAACATGCCGGCTATGACTGGATGGACATGCGTCATATTTTTGTCACCCACAAGCATGTCGATCATCTGATGGGAATCATCTGGATGGTTCGGATGATTTGCCAGTTCATGAATCACGGTGACTATCAGGGCGAGGCATATATCTATTCGCACAGAGAAGTGCTGGATCTGATCCGGGACATTGCCGGAAAGCTGCTGCTGTATCATACCAAGGACAGAAATCTGGCTGACAGGAAAAAACTGTACAGTGAAGAAGGACAGCAGTATTATCACCGTCATCTCTGGATTCCGGATGATCTGGAATCGATCGAATTATGAAAGAAGATCCCGATTGGCGGGATCTTTTTCATCCTCTCTGATACATGCGGTGTGATGCCGGCAGGCAGTAAAAAAATGAGAATTGGGATTCTCATTTTTTGTATAGTTCAGGATACAGGAATTCCAGGAAGAGGGGAACGATTGTTTCCCAGCTGGCTTCCGAGTGGGTGCCGCCAATGACCAGATGCGGCCAGGTATGGCATCCCCGTTCTTCATATTTGTGGCACAGTTCCTGAATCAGATCGACAGATGCGATCAGATCGCGTTCACCGCTTCTTTCCCTGGTGCCGAGATCCATATAGATCCTGGTGTTTGCGTCATATCCGGAATTCTCAATGACTTCCTGCAGACCCTGCAGACAGAAGTAATGGGCAGGTGAGACACAGGCTGCCTTTGAGAATACCCTGTTGTATTCTGCAATCATGTATTCAGCCATCAGGCCGCCCATGCTGGAGCCGCCGATACCGACATGCTTTCTGTCCTTATAGATGCGGTAACGCTTTTCACATTCCTTTTTCAGAACGTTGACAAACCATGCGGCAGTGACGTCGCCTTCGGCATAGATCGGTTTTTCGCCCCAGAGCTGTTCGGCCGGCAGGGGGCAGTATTCATCCATGCGCTTGCTGCCGGTATGATTGCAGTCCTGGCCGATGACGACCAGATCGAGACCGGTTTTATCCAGATATTCCTTGATGCCCCATGATTTGCCGTAGGTGGCTGTTTCATCAGAGAACAGATTATGTCCGTCAAACATATAGAGGACATCGTACTTCTTTTTGGTGCTGTCGTAGCTGTTCGGAAGATATACCCAGATCTTTCTGGGTGATTCCGACTGCGGCTCGACAGACAGTGTAAATAATTCAACTCTTCCCATTTCTTATCCCATCCATTTGATCTTGCTTTCGGTGCCGTTTTTTACGCGTTCCAGATTGCCGCGGTGCCGGTAGGTCACAAAGCACCAGAGAACCAGCAGAGCCAGGGGAATGCTGATATCGATGCCTTTGACAAAGTACAGCACAAAGGATGCAATCACAGCGATCAGCAGTGAGCCGATGGAAGATACGGACACCATTTTTGTGAGATACAGAATGGCGAAGAAACTGACAACAGGCAGACAGAACTGCCATACGTACTCATGTGTCAGAAGAACACAGATGCCGAGCAGGAAGCCGTAGCTGGTGGCGACTGCCTTGCCGCCCTTGAACTGGGCGAAGACAGGGAAGCAGTGGCCGATGCAGCAGGCAAGACCCGCATAGATCTCCGTCCCCGGAGCGATATAGTGTGCCAGCAGCATGCTGAAGAATGCCTTCAGGGCATCCAGTACAGTAACGATGACTGCAACATGCTTGCCGAGAACACGGCCGGCATTGGAAGCACCCAGGTTGCCGGATCCTTCCTGACGGATGTCTTTATGATAGAACAGCTTGCCTATGACCAGTGCCCAGGGCACGGATCCGAACAGGTAGCTGATCAGAATGACCAGGACCAATTTCATAATGCAAAAACCTCCGTGACTATTCTAGCACAGAATGAACTGTGCCAAAGAGAGAATGCGCACCTTATGACACATTGCCTGAACAGCAAAGACGGATGCGTAACAGGAACCGGACAGAGCGGTCAGATTTGAAAATACGGAGCTGCAGGTACAGATACGGATCCCGCCGGAAGGCAGGATCCTTTCGGTCTGTACCAAAATGAAAAAAGATCAGAAAAACCGCATGAAACCGCTGTTTTCAGACAATAAGATATTTGCCGGGAGCGGCTTTTATCGGAAATTGTTTTTTGCTATAATTTATCAGTTAGTTGGAGATGCAAATGAGTGAAAGATACGATGACAGCAGTATTCAGATTTTAGAGGGTCTTGAAGCAGTCAGAAAAAGACCCGGTATGTATATCGGCTCCACCGACAGCCACGGTCTGCACCACCTGATCTGGGAGATTGTAGATAATGCCGTCGATGAAGCCCTGAACGGCTACGGCAAAAAGATCACCATTACCCTGGAGAACGACGGCAGTGTCACTGTCAGTGATGAGGGCCGCGGCATGCCGACCGGCAAACACGCCAGCGGGGTTCCGACTCTGCAGGTTATTTTTACGGTTCTTCATGCCGGCGGCAAATTCACGTCGCAGGGCGGCTATAAGACAGCCGGCGGTCTGCACGGTGTCGGTGCATCGGTCGTCAATGCCCTGAGCGAATGGCTGGTTGTTGAAACTGCCAGAGACGGTGAACTGTTCCGCATGGAGTTCAGGAACGGCGGCAAGAAGATCGGCAAGCTGGAAAAGGTCGGTCCGACGAACCGTACCGGTTCCACGGTCCGCTTCAAGCCGGATGCGAAGATTTTCTCAACGACCGAATTCAAATATGATGTTGTCTGCGAAAGGGCAAGGGAAGAAGCGTTCCTGCTCAGCGGCATTGCCCTGATCGTCAATGACCGCCGCGGCAAGAAGAATCAGACCGAAGAATATAAATACAAGGACGGCCTCTTGGCTTTCCTGGATTATCTTCATGAAGACCGCAACCCGCTGATGAAGCCGGTGCAGTTTTCCGGCGATGCCTACGGGATCCATGTCGATGCCGCATTCCAGTACACCGATGACTATCAGGAAAATACCTACAGCTTTGTCAACCTGGTGCGCACGATGGACGGCGGCACCCATGAAGTCGGCTTCAAGAGTGCCTTTACCAAGGCTGTCAATGACTATGCCAGAAAATACGGACTGCTGAAGGAAAAGGACAAGAACCTGGAGGGCAGCGATGTCCGTGAAGGCCTGACAACGATCCTCTCGGTTTCCGTTCCGGAAGAGATCCTGCAGTTCGAGGGCCAGACCAAGGGCAGGCTCGGCACGCCGCAGGCAAAGAATGCCGTCGATGCCGTGGTCGCCGAAAAGCTTTCCTACTGGCTGGAAGAAAACCGCACCCAGTCGGATATGCTGGTGCGCAAGATGCAGAAGGCTTCCCAGGCGCGTGAAGCAGCCAGAAAGGCAAGGGAAGAAGCCCGCAAGGGCAAGCGTGTCGGCAAGGGTGAGAAGGTCCTTTCCGGCAAGCTGGCACCGGCCCAGACCAAGGACTCCCGCATCAAGGAACTGTTCCTGGTCGAGGGTGACTCAGCCGGCGGCTCTGCCAAGCAGGGAAGGGACTCCCACTATCAGGCCATTCTGCCGTTAAGAGGAAAGGTTCTGAATACCGAGAAGTGTTCCCTGGCCGATATTGAAAAGAACGAAGAACTGAACACGCTGATCTATACCCTGGGAGCCGGGGTAGGACCGGACTTTGACTATACCGAATCCAATTACGGCAAGGTCATTATCATGACCGATGCCGATGATGACGGATCGCATATCCAGATTCTGCTGCTGACTTTCTTCTACCGCTATATGCGGCCGCTGGTTGAACAGGGCATGGTTTATATTGCCCTGCCGCCGCTCTACAAGGTATCCAAAGGCAAGCAGACCCAGTACTGCTACAGCGATGATGAACTGGCAGCCCTCAGAAAGAAGCTGGGCAAGGTCGAAATTCAGCGCTACAAAGGTCTTGGTGAAATGAATGCCACCCAGCTGTGGGAAACAACCATGGATCCGTCCAGCCGCACCCTGATCCGGGTCGGCATCGAAGACGGTGTCAAGGCGGAACGCCGTGTTTCCGTACTGATGGGAGACAAGGCAGAGCGCCGCCGCGAATGGATCGAAAACAATATTTCCTTCACGCTCGAAGATGATTTCAGGATGGAGTAAGGCATGGCGAAAAAGAAAGTAATTGAAGACAATACGAGATATGTTCCGCAGCTGCTTGAAGACATCATGGGAGCCGGCTTCGGAAGATATGCGAAATATATTATTCAGGAAAGAGCTCTGCCGGATGCCAGAGACGGTCTGAAACCGGTACAGAGGCGTATCCTCTATGCCATGTATCATGACGGCAACACCTGGGATCATCCTTACCGCAAGAGTGCCAAGACAGTCGGTCTTGTCATCGGTAACTATCATCCGCACGGTGATACATCCGTCTATGATGCCATGGTCCGCATGTCCCAGGACTGGAAGGTTCGTCTGCCGCTGATCGACATGCACGGCAACAACGGTTCCATTGATGATGACCCGGCTGCGGCCATGCGTTATACGGAAGTGCGTCTGGCCAAGGTGA
>CAMNGB010000072.1 GCA_946537835.1 uncultured Erysipelotrichaceae bacterium | reverse complement strand
TGACTGCGGATGCGTATACGGAAGAAGCCTCGGATGCATCCGTCTGGATGACATGCAGGAGTTCTACGTTCCAAGCACTTATAACAGAAGATGAACAGGCACAGCCTGTTTTTCTTATACCCAAAAAGAAAAGGCACCCTTGCGGGGGTGCCTTGTGTCATTCATGTCAGATGCTTGCTTTGACAAGTTCCTGAACTTCTTCAGCTGTATCGCAGCAGACAGCCTTTTCAGCCATCTCCTTCATTGCTTCATAGCTGAGTCCGTTGATCATCTTGCGGGCACGCAGGATGCTTGTTGCACTCATGGAGAATTCATCCAGTCCGAGACCTAACAGTACCGGTGCTGCGATCTCGTCGCCTGCCATCTCACCGCACATACCGCACCATTTGCCGTTCTTGTGAGCACCGTCGATCGTCATCTTGACAAGACGCAGGATGGACGGGTTCAGCGGCTGGTACAGATAGGATACCGGCTGGCTCATACGGTCAGCAGCCATGGAGTACTGGATCAGGTCGTTTGTACCGATGGAGAAGAAGTCTGCATACTTGGACAGCTGATCTGCCAGAACAGCAGCAGCCGGGATCTCGATCATGCAGCCGACTTCGACCTTGTCACCGACCTTGACGCCTTCAGCGATCAGTTCGGCACGTGCATCTTCATAGCACTGCTTTGCTTCCTTGAATTCGTTGACGGTTGCGATCATCGGGAACATGATGCAGAGATGACCGTAAGCGGAAGCTCTCAGCAGGGCTCTCAGCTGGGTGCGGAAGATATCCTTGCGCATCAGGCAGAAACGAACGGCACGGACACCGAGGAACGGGTTCATTTCTTCATCGAATGTGTAGTAGTTCAGCTTCTTGTCACCGCCGATATCCAGTGTACGGATAACGACCGGCTTGCCGTTCATGGTTTCCATGACAGCCTTGTAAGCCTGGAACTGTGTTTCTTCATCCGGCCAGTCTTCACTCTTCATGTAGAGGAATTCGGTACGGAACAGACCGACGCCTTCGCCGCCGTTTTCAACGACGCCTTCAGCATCCTTCGGAGAACCGATATTGCCGACAAGCAGAACCTTGTGACCGTCGACAGAAACGGATTCCTTGTCCTTCAGAGCCTTCAGAGCTTCCTTTTCTGCCTTGAATTCTTCAGCGCGCTTTTCGAATTCTGCAACCTGTTCAGCTGTCGGGTTCAGAATGACTTCGCCGTTGATGGCATCGAGGATGACTTCATCGCCTTCCTTGGCAGCTTCGAGAATGCCGGTAACGCCGACAACTGCCGGGATTTCCAGGGAACGGGCCATGATTGCACTGTGGCTTGTACGGCCGCCGATTTCGGTAGCGAAGCCCTTGGCAAACTGCTTGTTCAGAGAACCTGTATCGGAAGGAGTCAGATCCTTGGCAACGATAACGACCGGCTTGTCAATTGTAGCGAGGTTCGGGATGACCTTGCCGCAGATATTGCACATCAGACGGAATGTAACGTCCTTGACGTCTGCAGCTCTTTCTCTCATGTAAGCATCATCCATCGATTCAAAGATGGAAACCATCATGTTTGCAACCTGCTCTGTAGCGAATTCGGCATTGACACTCTCATTCTTGATCATGTCTTCGATCTGGCTGCGGAGTTCCGGGTCACCGGCCATCATCAGATGAGCATCAAATACTGCCAGTTCCTCAGCAGCAAGGCTCTTTGAAGCAACTTCCTTGATTTTTTCAATGTCTTCAACAGTTTTTGCGAATGCAGCATCAAGCTTGGCAAGTTCATCATCGACATTGGCTTCTTTTCTGACAATGTCCAGAACCGGCTGCTCGAGCTTGTAGACTTTTGCAACAGCAATACCCTGTGAAGCGGCAATACCTTTCAGCATTATTTATTCCTCCTGAATGCTATTAATTCATATCCGCAGCTGAACGATCGTATCTTTCTGCATGCCGGGGCACCGGATATCCGATACAGCATAAACAGATTTAATTATGATGCTGCGGCGCAGATAAAAACACCGTAGCTGCCGAATATTTCTGTTTTTATTCTATCATCCTTTAATAGTCTAAGCAATTGAGGAATTCCACCGTCGCCTCCTTTTTCAGGCGGTAATACGTGCTTTGTGACAGGAAACCTGCATACCAGCTGTCGTCACTGTTCTCAAAGTATGTTTTTCTGAGGATCATGCTGTTCTCCCTTGAACAGTCCTGCAGAGTTCTGTCGATCAGGTAGATCAGCTGCCTGTCATACCTGTACATCGGCTCGGCCGGCAGACCGCTGTAATCTGCCAGATCGGATCTCTTTTTTGCCTTGCGGTAAATACTGCTCAGATACTTCATGATGCGGCTGAGTTCCTTTGCGCTCATATCTTCGATTCGCTTTTTTTCTTTCTTCTGATAGATCATTTCTACCCCCCTCTCTTCTGCTGCAGCGGATACCGCGATGCCTCAGTTCCTATTCAAGTACCGGTTTTGCAGGAAAGAAAAGGAAAATGGCACGGACGGTATTTTTCCGGGTGCGAATGACATTCCTTTCATTATCCGATATACTAAACAGGTAACAAAGAGGTGACATATGTCTCAGACGCTTTCCACACTGTCGCGCAAACGCATTGTGATCTCACTGATCCTGAGCGCCTTGATACCGGTCACTGCCAGACTCCTCAATATCCTTCTTGATCAGGAACAGATCGCACTGATGTTTTCAATGAACATCTTCACTTCCGTTCTGATCATGTATGACTGGAATCTGGTGGCGATCCACTACAACCGCGCCAAGGAGAATATTCCCGATACGATTCTGTATTCTCTGATCGGCCTGGCCCTGATTTTTCTCTGGTCACTGCTGGGACTGAGTTTCTTTCAGGCACAGCTGATCCTGCCGCCGGCCTATGCCCTGATCGGATACGGCTATGCCAGACCGGGTTTCCTGATTGCCTTCAGCTTCATGGAGGCAGCAATGATGAATCTGACCTTCAAGATCATGACCGATCATCTGGATGTCATTCACAAGGAACTGCAGTCGATACTGCTGTCAGCGCTCTGTGTAGGACTGGCATTCACCATTGCCTATGTACCGCTTACAGACATCTCCCTCTTCCTGCGCAGCTATGTCTACTTTATGGGACTGACAGCCCTGCTGTCATATCTGTACAACCAGACCCATACGATCGTGCCCGGGGTCATCGCCCTGACACTGACCAATCTGATACTGATGATCCTGTCAATGAGGTAAACAAAAAATCCACTTGCGTGGATTTTTTTATGGTTATTCTTCGTCAACCTCAATCAGGCCGTAGCCGCCGCTTGCACGCCGGTAGACGACGCTGATCTGACCGCTTTCCTCATCCTTGTAAATGAAGAAGTTGTGGCTCAGAAGTTCCATCCGCATGATGGCCTCATCCAGAGCCATTTCCTCAGCCAGAACATTCTTGGTGCGTACCGGAATATCCGGTCCTTCCTCTTTTGCGGCATCGTCGATGAATGCCTGGGCAAGATGTTCTCTGTGACGGCGTGACAGTCTTGTTTTCTGTCTTCTGATCTGGTCTTCCAGCTTGTCGATTGCCAGATCCACGGCTGCGTAGAAGTCGTCATTGACAACTTCCGTACGTAAGAGGCCGATTTTCGTTGGAATTGTCACCTCGATTTTCTGTGAATTCGGATACACTCTTGCCACCACCCTGGCAATCGTGTCCGGGTCGATCAGAAGATACTTGTCCATGTTGGACAGCTTCTTTTCGATCTGATCCCTCATCGAATCTGTAATTTCAACGTTTTTTCCTACAATTTCAAACCTCATAATGACCTCCTGTTCTATTTAGATCTATGGGTATACGGAAAAAAATAACCGTTAATACTCTTAATTATGTGCATTGCTTCCTGTCTGTTACCTATATTGTAGCGCAATCCGCAAAAAAAGACACTTCATAAGTGTCTTCAGCTGCTGATCTGCTTCAGCCAGTCAAGCACGACGGTCATGGCATAGGAATCCATGCCGCAGTATTCCTTCAGTTCCCTGACCCGCGGATCGTTCTCATCAAGTTTTTCCTCTTCATCCAGGAAACGCCATTCATACACGGCATCCATACCCTGCTGGATATCCAGATCACGATAGCCGGGATCATCCATCATGGCCATGATTTTTTTCAGTGACCACTGGCCGCGCATTCTGGTGTCATATACCATGCCGCTTTCAAACGGGAGCTGCAGATCTTCCATGCGGTCGTTGATTGCCAGCAGTTCATCACGGTACTGCGGGAATACTTCCGCCAGTTCCTGAATGCGGATCTTTTCGGCACCTTCGGCATTATATGCCAGAACCGTGCCTTCCTTCGGTATGTCTCTGATCAGACCGCGGGCAAAATCCTCACGCTTGTCATGAATCGAAAGATATACCTTATGATTGATCGTGCCGTCTTCCTGAATCGTATGAATCGAATATTCAAACAGGAGGACATCATAGGGCCGCATGCCGGCATACGGCGGAATGGCATAACGCTCCCATTCAAAGTCAATACAGGCGATCGGATATTTCAGCCGGCCCAGCCAGTTCCGCAGTGCCATCTTGTCGGTATACAGACCGCCCTGACGGTCAGCCATGATCTGGGCATACTGCATACGGGAGCCCTCGATGCGTCTCTCGTCGGCATCCCGCAGGTACAGACGGCCTTCCTTTTTCATGTCATAGCGGTACTGAGCACCGATCAGGGTCAGAATGGAATTGTCTTCCTGTTCCTTTTCCTCCGGGAAACAGCTGTCATAATACCGGCATTTCTGACGGGAACTGCACTGGTGGCTGCGTTCCGGTTCGGGAATATCCGCGAAGCCCTGCTGCATTCCATCCAGCAGTTCGGAAATATCCTTCATATGGTCACGCACTGCCTTCTCTACCGGCAGCGTCGGATGATTCTTGCCGTTGTAGAAGCTGCTGCTGACAACAAACAGTTCATTTTCATCCAGTTCTTCACCGCGCACATAGTCGGCATTGAGATGGACAACATACATATTCTTCAGAGGAATATTCAGATTCTCCAGAACCCAGACGGTATCACAGTAGAACTGCATGTCATTGCTGTGGGGATACAGTCCGATGAACATGAAATACAGATCCCATCCGTCTTCATTGCGGTGCAGGAACGGCACCTTGATCCGCAGCTGCCCGTATTCAAAGCGGGCTTTGATCAGCCAGTCATGATCTGCCATTGCCTGCAGTGCAAGAGAAGCATCATCACCGCGCTGACCGACAAACGGATCCGTGATTCCCAGTTTCCGGGAAACCAGGTCGGATACCTGCTGATCCAGACGCACAAAAGGACGGAATTCGGGTCTTGGCGTAAACTGGTCAAGACAGTACATCCGCCGGCATCGGTTATATTTTTTCAGGTCGGAAATATGAAACATAAAACTGCCTTTCGTTGATTATCCGATCTCTTCTCCGATCAGATTGTGGCTGGCGCTGCGGCTGATGCGGACCATGGCAAAGTCACCGGGTTCATGATCTTTGCCGCTGCGGAAACGGACACAGCCGTCCACTTCATCCGGCGCATACAAAGCACTGCGGCCGACATACATGCCGGTCAGATTGTCATAGCGCTCCACCATGACCTCCTGCACTTCGCCGATCCGTCCTTTCAGACGTCCGGCACTGATGCTTTCCTGCAGGCTCATGACTTCGTCAAGCCGGCGCTTCTTTTCTTCATAAGGAACATTGTCGTCAAGATCATAGGCAGGCGTTTCTTCTTCACGCGAATAGGTAAACGCCCCGAGATGATCCCATCCGACTTCCCTGATCATGGAGAGATTCTCCTGATGATCTTCTTCGGACTCTCCCGGAAAACCGCAGATCAGAGTTGTCCTCAGCACTGCATCCGGCAGTTCGGAACGGATCTTGCGGCACCGTTCCAGAATAAGCCGGCGGCTGCCGCGTCTGGACATTGCCTTCAGCATCCGGTCACTGCCGTGCTGAACGGGAATATCAAAGTACGGAAGAACGTGTTCACATTCTTTCATGGTCGCAATCAGATCATCCGGAATCTCATCCGGATACAGATACAGAATACGGATCCAGTGAATGCCTTCAATGGCATTCAGGCGTTTCAGAAGATGCGAAAGATGCAGCTGACCGTCAAGATCATAGCCGTAGCGGGAACTGTCCTGGGCAATCAGATTCAGCTCCTTGACCCCCATCTTCACCAGCCGCTCTGCTTCACTGACAAGTTCATCTTCATCCGCCGAGCGCATCGGTCCGCGGATACCGGGAATCGCACAGTAGCTGCAGCGGTTGTCACAGCCGTCGGCAATGCGCAGATATGCCATCCACGGCCGGCCGGAAAGAATACGCGGAGTCTTGCCGTAGCTGTTGGCAATCTTCACACCCAGAGCTTCACTCAGAATGGTTCCCATCTGCGGATATTCGTCAATGGCAATGAAACGGTCCACTTCCGGCATTTCCTCTTCCAGCTGCGGTTTATAGCGCTGTGAAAGACAGCCCATGACGATCAGTTTCTTCAGATTCTTTTCTTTCAGATCTGCCGTATCCAGAATGGTATTGATTGCCTCCGTCTTGGCGCTTTCGATAAAGCCGCAGGTATTGATGATGATTGCTTCGGCATCCGCATAGGATGTAACGATTTCCTGCCCGCTCGCCTGCAGAAGGCCGAGGAGGTTTTCCGTATCTACAAGATTCTTGGCACAGCCAAGTGATATAATTCCGATCTTCATAGTTAACTCCGCCACGTATTATAACAGAGTCCTTACAAAAAAAGAATGTGCAGTGCACATTCCTCAGTCAGCCAGAGTTCCGAACGGATCCCACGGTTCAAGAACCGCCGGCTCCTCGTTCAGGGCAGCCAGAGCTTTCTCTGACAGATATTTTTTATTGATGGCGACAACATACATGTACTTGTCAAACCAGCTGTCACTGGCAGAGTAGTATCCTTTCTGACCGCTCTTGTCACTCCAGGAGTTTTCGATCTTCCATCTTGTCGGCTTATCGTCAACCAGATTGACGCCGGTGATGACCATGGCATGGTTCATCGCACTCTGACGCATGTCAAGCTGCTCGGCCTTGGTCAGTTCCAGATGCATGTCCAGGGTGTTTTCATAATCAAACTGGGCATCATCCCAGAGACCGCTTTCTCTGTCTCCGTCCTTGCCGCAGTCGCAGCCGAACCAGACGACTTCGCCGTCCTTCAGCTGCTTCAGCGTCGCTTCCTTGAATTCATCCAGCGGCAGGTTCAGCAGTTCTACTCTGTTGCCGGCAACAACATTGCCGAGATATTTGACAGTATAGAGTCTGTGGAACGGCTTGTCGGAAGTCGGACCGTTGATGACACTGACATATTCGTCAAGGTCGGTGCCGAGGTACTTTTCATAGAACTCAAGCGGTGTGACGTCATATTCGGCATGGTGCTTTTCGTCCTTGTCATAGTATTCGAATGTAAAGGACTTCGGCGGCAGGCCGAAACAGGATGCGATCAGACCGTAGATTTCCTTCAGAGCTTCTTCTTTCAGAGCCGGGATGTCATTCTTTCTTCCCTCACCTGCTGCCTTTCTGGCATCAGCTGCGAAACGGCGCAGTCTCTGGTTGAGAATGCCGTTCATGGTTCTGGTATGGGAAGACTGCCAGGTTTCGGGCATCGCTGTCTTCGGGCAGATACCGTATTTCTTGATCAGGCTTACCAGCATGTTCCACTGGCCGCCGTCACCGACTGCCCAGTCAAGAAGGAATCTGTTTTCCGGACTGCCGACAGGATTGTCGATTTCCTGCAGTACGCATTCCATGAACCAGTTTGCCTTTTCCAGCTTGTCATAGAATGCCACAAAGTTCTGGGACAGTTCGAATTCCTTGATGCCGTATTTTTTGCCGATGGTTTCACGCATGACATTCAGGGCTGAGAAGATCCAGCAGCGGCCGGATGCCATCTGGTTTGTGGCAGTCATTGTCTTGATATCAATGCTGAAGATAAAAGGATTGGCAGCCTCGGCCTCAAAGACCCGGCTGATCGTGTTCAGATCATTCTTGGTCAGAGCATTTCTGACAACTCTCGCCTTTTCATCCTTTAGATACGCTTCTCTCAGCGCTTCGATCTTTTCAGTGCTGATTGCTTCCATTTTTGTCATAAATACCTTCTTTCTATCGATTACTTTACCTTATCCTGCGCGTTAAGACAATTTGTTTGCCGGCATCGGGCAGAAGAAAAACCGGCTGTAATCAGCCGGCTCAGAGTTCTTTTCCGGTCAGAAGCAGATAGGCTTCCTTGTACTTGGCAATGGTCTTGTCGATGACATCCTGCGGCAGGTTGTAGTCGCTTTCCGGATTGGCCTTCAGCCAGTCGCGGACAAACTGCTTGTCAAAAGACGGCTGGGACTTGCCCGGTTCATAGCCTTCCAGCGGCCAGAAGCGGCTGGAATCCGGTGTCAGGACCTCATCACCGAGGACCAGTTCGCCGTTTTCATCAAGTCCGAATTCAAACTTGGTATCGGCAATGATGATGCCTCTGCCAAGAGCATAATCGGCACATTTTTTATAGAGGGCCAGAGTGGAATCACGCAGTTTTTCTGCCAGTTCCTGTCCCCTGCCCGGGAACTGCTTTTCAAGCACTTCAACGGATCTTTCAAAGGAAATATTTTCGTCATGATCACCGATTTCGGCCTTGGTGCTCGGCGTATAGATCGGTTCCGGAAGCTTGTCGCAGTTTTTCAGACCTTCCGGAAGTCTGATGCCGCAGACAGTGCCGTCCTTTTCATAGCTTGCCCAGCCGCTGCCGGTGATATAGCCGCGGACGATGCATTCGATCGGCAGCATCTCCAGTTTTCTGCACAGCATGGATCTTCCTTCAAATCTTTCATTGCGGAAGAATTCCGGCATATCATTGACGTCGGTGCTGATCATGTGGTTTTTAATGATATCGGAAGTCAGATCGAACCAGAAACGGGACATCTGAGTCAGAACCTTGCCTTTATCTGTCACCAGATTTTTCAGAATGACATCAAATGCTGAGATGCGGTCGGTAGCGACCATGATCAGAGCGTCTCCGGTATCGTAAATCTCACGTACTTTGCCTTCTTTAACGGGTGTATATTCCTGCATAAGAGCCTCCTTCTTTCAGCCACAGACAGTATAACAGAATATCGCAAAAGAAAAAGCGGCATTTTCAGCCGCTCAGTGATGCACAACTGTTCTGCCGGCTGCGGAAGGCAGATCGACAGAATACTCATCCAGATTGTCGGGATTGATATAGACGCGGATCTCATCACTGTCAAGATACGGAGACGGATCCTCAAGCAGATTCTCACTCCGGAAGGTATGGGTGATGCCGTTGTCGGGATCACGGAAAGAGCATTCGATGATATAAGGATGCACACCGTTGATCGTAACGTTCATGTCCCGGCTGATGCCGGTAATGCGGGCAATGACATAATCGCCTTTCTCCGTCACCGCCCTCTGTACCCTGCGGCGCCTGCTGCTGACAATCAGCAATGCAATGCCGATACCGAGAAGAACGGCGCCGACCATACCGAAGGCAAAGAAAAACAGACCGTCCACACCGCGGAGAAAAATGCCTATGGGCAGAAATACGGCACCGATCAGAGTAAAGATGATTCCTACCAGCATGACTGCCGAAGGAGCCTTGCGCGGATTGTTCATACTTCCTCCCCCTTAAACTATATGAAAATACTTCAGCACAAATAGTATCAGACCTGCGATGAGGGTGAATTTCACCAGTCCCCAGATTCTTTTGATGATGCCGATGACGATCAGGACAGCCAGTCCTGCAGCAATATAAACACTCATAAAAGTCTTCCTTCCCTGTTTTTCCCATTATACCCGTGATCACGGAAAAGAAAAACAGCCTGATCTCTCAGACTGTCTGAATGGTGCGGATAACAGGAGTTGAACCTGCACGAGTCTCCTCACATGAACCTGAATCATGCGCGTCTGCCAATTCCGCCATATCCGCGTTGCATGAACTAATATACACCATTCATTTCAAAAAATCTACAAATTTTTTAATAATTTT
>CAMNGB010000071.1 GCA_946537835.1 uncultured Erysipelotrichaceae bacterium | reverse complement strand
GTCCGGTTTTTTTGTATACAGATACCACAGCATCAGACCGATGGCGGCGGCACTGATCAGGGAAAGAAAGGCAATCTGCCCCGACAGCATCGACCAGGCCATGCCGGTATTCTCTGCATAGGTAATATGGAAAAAGTTTTCGATCACAACAACATTGTGCAGGCTTTCCGTAACCTGAACGATATGCTTGCTTATCAGATCGGCTGCTATGACAAGAAGGATAATCAAAGCCTCCATGGTACCTCCGTATAATACAGCAATTCTACCAGTTAACATGGAGAAAAACAAATCAGAAAAAGCACCCTGCCAAGGTGCTTTCGTCTGTTTTTCCGACAGCTGTTTACTGCTGGGCTGAAAGATATGCCTTCAGGGCACGGGCGATCTGATCCGGACAGGATGTCGGCTTCATGCCGCAGGTAATGCCGTCGAGGGCACTGATGACTTCGTCTGCCTTACGGCCTTTGACAAGAGCCGAAATGCCTTTCAGATTGCCGTTGCAGCCGTTGACGACCTGCATGTTTTCAATTGTATCGCCGTCCAGATCGAGAATGATCTTTGAAGAACATACGCCCTTCGGACTGTATTCAAAATGCTTGCTCATATGGATTCTCCTTTACCGGCATTATCCTACCATACTTTCATTCAGGTGACGGACAAACTTGCCCGAAAAAAAAGAAGAGATTTCTCTCTTCCTTCTCAGTAGTTTTCGCGCTTGATTTCGAAATAGGCCTGCGGATGTGCACATACCGGGCATTCAGCCGGTGCTTCCTTGGCGGTGACAGTATATCCGCAGTTGCGGCACTGCCATGTGACTTCATCCTGACGGACAAAGACTTCGCCGCTGTTCAGATTGGCCAGAAGCCTGCGGTATCTTTCTTCATGTTCCTTTTCAATGGAGCCGACACCGCGGAACTGTTCGGCGATTTCCGGGAAGCCTTCCTCATCGGCGACTTCGGCAAATTCCTTGTACATGTCCGTCCATTCATAGTTTTCGCCTTCGGCTGCCTGCTGCAGATTCTCGGCGGTGGAACGGATGGATCCGCCCTGCAGATATTTGAACCACATCTTGGCATGTTCCTTCTCATTCAGGGCAGTCAGAGTGAACATGTCGGCAATCTGTTCGTAGCCTTCCTTCTTTGCCTTGCTTGCCCAGTAGTCGTATTTGTTGCGGGCCTGGCTTTCTCCGGCAAATGCCGCGGCCAGATTCTGTTCGGTTCTTGTTCCTTTAAGATCTTTCATATCACACATACCTCCTTCATCATTATACCTGCCACAGGTATGTTATGCGAGTTTTCTGAAACGTTCCGTACCGTATTTTGCCAGCACCACGAACAGAATGACATCGAGAACCGCATAGATTCCGATGATCCACCAGAAATATGTCATCCCCGTAAGGAAATAGAAAATCATCATGCCGATGCTGAAGAACAGCGGCACAAGCACGGAAAGGAATGCCGACAGTGACTGCTTGATGACGACTGCTTCCCGGTCATAGTCAAGTTTCGGAAAGCGCAGGTTGAACAGCAGTCCCAGCATGCTGATGAACAGCGCTCCGGCGGTGATCAGCACCAGACCGCTCAGGTAATAGAGCAGCGGAAAGCGGAAGGCAATTCCGAAGGCGATCAGCGACAGCAGGCTCGGTACCAGGATCAGCACAAGATTGATCAGGATCTTGGCCGTAAAGATTTCCTTTACATCAGCCGGGATCGATTTCAGGATCCAGAGGCTCTTGCCTTCCAGTGAGATCGAAACACCGGTCGTGCAGGTCATCTGTCCTGCCGTCAGTATGGAAAGCGAAATGGTCTGCCAGATCAGGGCTGTTTCATCCGGCATTTCCTGAATCAGCAGGACAATGGCATCCTTGAGAGGATTCTTCAGGAAAATGACATAAAATGAGAAGCCTGTCAGCAGAAGCATGCTGATGGATGTGTTCAGGAAATAGGAGAAATTGGCAAAATACCGCTGCCGTTCCTGACGGATCAGAGCCCCGAGGGAAGAAGCAGTACCGGTTTTCCTGATCCTGAAGTCAGCGACATGATAGCCCTGCATCGAACGGGCATTGATGCGGATCACTGTCTTGGAATAGAACAGAACAAATGCCGACAGCATCAAAAGGCCGATGCCGGCATTCAGCAGATGCGAGGAAAGAATGCCGTCGACTGTCCCTTCGACATACCATCTGGCAGACGGCAGAAATTTCAGCATTCCCGCCAGCCCGGTTCCTGCCTCCTGGGCAGCGGAACTGTATCCGAACTGGAAGGAAAAATAATAGATGACAGCGATCATGAGGATGGTCATGGCATTCTGCAGCAGCCGGCCGTAGCGCTTTCCGGCAGTCAGTGACTCCATGATCATTCCGCCGACAGCCGCCAGTACCATCGGAATCAGCGGGAACGGCAGAAATCCGAGAACTGCCCGCACAAAATAGAAAGCGTCTGCTCCGGTGCGCACGCCGTAAATGATCATGGCCGGAAGCACCAGCAGCGATGCATACATATACTGCATGATCGAATAGACAACGATTTTCGAAGTGACGATATCTCTTTCCGTCACCGGCAGAGCCATCAGGGTATTGTAATCCCTGAACCCGAACAGCATGCCCTGGGAAACCGTAATGCCGGTAAAGAAGACAACAGCGGTTCCCATTACGGAAACCATGGCCGGCAGGACATCTCCGCCGCCCAGGGAATCAGAAAATACCCAGCTGTAATACAGGGAGAGCGCAAACATGATCACGCCGCTGACAACGACGGAAGGAATCTTCCGCTTACTGCCGGAGTTCTGCTGAAAGAACTGATTGGTCAGCTGCGCCTTTGTCAGAATCTGCATCTTGTTCATGGTCAGAGGTTCTCCGTATTGAGGAAGATCTGTTCCAGGGATTCCCCGTTTGCCAGGATCTGTTCCGTTGTTCCCTGCATGATGATATTGCCTTCCTTGATCAGTGAAATCTGATCGCACAGATTCTGCACGACTTCCAGAACATGTGAGGAAAAGAATACCGAGCCGCCGTTGTCACAGAGTTCACGCAGCCTGTTCTTCATGATGAAGGCTGCCTTCGGATCCAGTCCGACAAACGGTTCATCCAGAACCAGCAGACGCGGTTCATGCATCAGGGCACTGACAAGTGCCAGCTTCTGCTTCTGGCCGTGTGAAAAGGAACGGATCTGGTCACCCAGCATGTCATAGATCTCCAGTTCTCTTGCGAGTTCGGTGATCTTGTCTGTTCTCTTTTCAGATGTGAGTTCAAAGATATCGGCAATGAAATTCAGATACTGGATGCCGGTCAGGCTCTCATAGAGGTCGGGATTGTCCGGCAGATAGGCCGTCACGCTCTTGCACCAGATCGGATCTTCAAGAATATTCTTTCCGTCGATGCGGATCGTCCCGCCGTCAAACGGCAGAATGCCTACCGCACAGCGGATCGTTGTAGTCTTGCCGGCGCCGTTATGGCCGATAAAGCCGCAGATCTCACCGTCATTTACCTGCAGTGAGATGCCATGCAGAATTTCTTTGTCGTCATATTTCTTGACAAGGTTTTCAATTTGCAGCATAAGCCTCCTCCTTTGCGCGGACTGCTCAGCAAATCCATTATTTCTGTCCCTATTATGCACTGATGCATGTCGGCAGACAAGAAAAAGTGAAATATTTCACAGAGGAAACGGACACTTCCTTTCCAATAGTACTGTTGAGGGTACAGTCGGTTTTCTGGTTTTCATTTCAAGCCTTTCAGGCGGCCGGCAGAATTACCGTACCCTTGCATTGAAGGAGGTGCCATGTCCCGCTTATGCATAATTCTGCTGATGCCGCTGTTCCTGATCATTTCGGCAGCCGATATCAGAACGCTTGAGATCCCCGATGCCGGCTGGATCGCCGTGACGGTTCTCGCACTGCTGGTACATCCCCATTATGAATGGGCCTTTGCCGTATTCTTTATCCTGCTGCCCTTTTCCCTGAAGGAAATGCTGGGCTTCGGGGATGTCAAGCTGTGTACGGCCATGGCCATGTTTGCCGGTTTCAGGATCGTGGTCGTTCTGCAGATTGCATCGCTCTCAGCCCTGCTGTTCATGCTGATCAAAAAAGGATCCCGTATCAGGATCCCTTTTGCGCCGTTTTTATGCATTGCCTTTATTGCTGTCTGTATACAGCGGCAGTTCGAACCAGAAGGTGCTGCCCTTTCCCGGTTCGGAGTTGACTCCGTATTTCGCATGGTGGAGGTCGAGGATGCTGCGGACAATGGACAGGCCGATGCCGCTTCCGCTGCTGGTGCGGACATGTTCGCGGTCAACCTTGTAGTATCTGTCCCAGATATTTGAAAGATCCTTTTCGGCAATGCCTTCGCCGAAGTCCCTCACCTGCACCTGGATGCTGTTTTCCATTTTCACTTCCCGGACAATGATGTGCTTTGCCTCACCGCCGTAATGCAGGGCATTGGTCATATAGTTGTTGAATACCTGTTCCATGCGCCTGCGGTCGGCATTGACCGGACAGTTCATTGCCGGAATATATTCGATCTGATAACCGTCCCTGGTATATACATCATATTTGCGGAGTTCTGTGCTGACCATTTCATGCAGGTCGAACGGTTCACAGTGCAGTTCGATCTTTCCTTCCTGCATGCGCGAAAGATCGAGCAGATCATTGACAAGCGCGGACAGGCGCTTTGATTCGTCAATGATGACCCGGATGTTTTCATCGGTCTTCTCTTCCGGCATGTCGATCATCATCTCACCGTAGCCGGTGATCATTGTCAGCGGCGTTCTGAGATCATGGGAAACATTGGCAATCAGGTCCCGTCTTGCCTTGTCAGCCTTGCGGATATCTTCGGCCGCCTGCACCAGTGTCTCATTGAGTTCCTGGGCTTCGCTGTAAAGATTGGTCGAAGGATCGGCAGTATATTCACCGTCCGGCAGTTTTTTGGCTTCGCTGTTGATGACTTCCAGAGGTCTGGCAATGGAGCGGTCCAGAAGCCAGGTCAGAAACATGACGGCTGCAGCCGTGATAATGCCGATATACAGCAGCTGACGGTTCAGCGTCCTGGAAGCGTCGTTGACTCTCGGGAAGCCGGCATAGACCATGACGGCATACAGATCACCGTCTTCATCATTGCCCTTGCGGACCATGCGGGTATAGGTGATGCTGCGGATGGCCTTGTCATCCTCCATCTTTTTCATATCTTCCGGCATGCCGTGGTATGTCGATTCCCTGCTCAGATATGTGTCGTCATCGCTGCTGTATGCCTGGGTAATCATATTGTTGATTTCCTGCGGATTCATACGGTACAGGACACATCCGGCATTCATCCCCGGCGGCTGATAAAAATCATCCGGCTCATCGGTATCAATGACGCGCACACAGGTATCATTCTCCATCTGCATGGCAAAAAGCGTTTCCTCGCTGACTTCGGCGCCGGACTGAATCATGGCGGCGATACTGTCGGAAACAGTCTTTACCGTGCTGATCTTGTTGGCTTCATACATCGGCTCAAGCAGCAGACCCTGGAAAACAAACAGCACAGCAATAATGAAGAGCCCGAACAGCAGCAGTGTACGGGCCAGTTTCCATCTGAGGCTAATTGTCTTTTTCAAAGCGGTACCCTACCCCTCTGAGCGTAACAATATATTCGGCGTAATCCTTCAGATTGCGTCTGAGAAGCTTGATATGTGTATCCAGTGTCCGGTCATCTCCGAAGAAATCATATCCCCATACAGTGGACAGAAGCTGTTCCCTGGTCAGGGCAATGCCGGCATTTTTCACCAGATAGACAAGCAGATCATATTCCTTGGGCGAAAGCTGTATTCTTTCACCGTCGATCGTAACCGTCCGGGCACCGTAATCGATGGTCAGTCCCTTCAGGACAAACTTGTCGGTGCTTCCGGACAGTTTCTGTGTGCGCTTGAGGATGGCATGAATGCGCATCATCAGTTCCTTGCTGGAGAACGGCTTGACGACATAATCATCAACGCCGATATCAAAGCCATGGATACGGTCATATTCCTCACCCAGTGCCGACAGCATGATAAACGGCAGATCCGGCTGTGTCTTCTTGATTTCCTTGACAGCGGAAAAGCCGTCAAGTTCCGGCATCATGATATCCATGATGACAAGGTCATAACGGATCTGCTCGCATTTTTCCACTGCGTCCATGCCGTTGACAGCCTCATCAGTCTGAAAGCCTTCGTGTTTTGCGTATTTGGCAATCAGTTCGCGGATCTTCGCTTCATCATCAGTAATCAGTATTCTGGTCATGGCTTTCCTCCTTGCTTGTTCAGAGTATAGAGAGTCAATGTGAAGTTCCGGTGAGCTTTTCAGATCTTTTCGATGAAATCTGCAGCTTCCCTGATCTGCGGGAATTCAAGATCTTCAATGGTTCCTGCATCGCTGGCTTTGGCAATTGCCGGATCAAGCGGCACTCTTGCCAGGATCGGCAGGCCGTACTTGGCGGCAACGTCATCGATATGGGATTCACCGAACACATACATTCTTTCGCCGCACTTCGGGCATTCGACGTAGGACATATTTTCGATCAGGCCGAGCACCTTGATATTCATGGCATTGGCCATGTTGATGGCTTTTTCAACGATCATCGCAACCAGTTCCTGAGGACTGGTAACGACAATGATGCCGTCCAGACGGAAAGACTGGAACAGTGTCAGCGGCACATCACTGGTTCCCGGCGGCATGTCGACAAACATATAGTCAACATCTTCCCAGAGAACTTCCTGGTAGAACTGCTTCAGAATGTTGGCAACCATCGGACCGCGCCACAGTACCGGCTGATCGTCGGTATCCAGCAGCATGTTGGTGCTGATTACCTGCACGCCGCTCTTTGTGACTGCCGGCAGGATCAGGCCGTCACGTCCGTAGGCCTTATCATGAATGCCGAAAGCCTTGCCCTGGCTCGGGCCGGTAATATCGCCGTCAAGAACTGCCGTGCTGTTGCCGCGGCGCTGCATTTCCGATGCCAGCATGGACGTCACGAAAGACTTGCCGACACCGCCCTTGCCGGATACGACGCCGATGATACGGCGGATTGAAGAACGCGGATCCGGTTCGATCAGAAGACTCTGCGGATCCATGCGGGAACCGCAGTTTTCAACAGAACAGCCTTCACAATGATGATTGCAGTTCTGATCATTTACATTTTCACTCATTTTCATCACCTCCCTAACATCATACACTTAAATAAGAAAAACTGCTTTTATTTTATCTGCCGCATGTTTGTGCTATCATTGTTCCGTTAAAAAGGAGACAAATATATGGCAGGTTATGTCGTTGTAGGTTCCCAGTGGGGCGATGAAGGCAAAGGCAAGGTCGTTGATCTTCTCTCCTCACATGTTGACATGGTCGTTCGTTTCCAGGGCGGAAACAACGCCGGTCATACAGTGGTGGTTGACGGTAAGAAAACCATCCTGCATCTTCTTCCTTCCGGTATTCTGAACAAAAATTCACTGTGCATCATCGGTCCGGGTGTTGTCATCAATCCGTTTGTGCTTCTGCAGGAGATCGACACCCTGGAAAAAGGCGGCCTGAAGTGCGATCACATCCGCATCAGCGACCGTGCCCATCTGCTGATGCCGTACCATGTCAGACTCGATGAACTGATGGAAAAGAAAGCCGGCGACCTGAAGCTCGGCACAACCAAGAACGGCATCGGCCCCTGCTATGCGGACAAATATACACGTATCGGCATCCGCGTCTGCGATCTTCGTGACTGGGATGTCTTCCAGGAAAAGCTCCAGCATACGCTGCGCATCAAGAATGAAGAAATCGTCAGGCTCTATGACGGTGAGCCGTTTGACTACGATGAGATGGTCGCACAGTTTGCGGCTGTCAGGGAGCGTCTGCTGCCGATGATCATCGATGCCACCGACAAGGTCAACAAAGCGCTGGCCGAAAACAGGATGGTGCTGTTCGAAGGAGCCCAGGCAAACATGCTTGATATCAACTACGGCACCTATCCCTATGTCACATCTTCTTCGCCGACGGCTGCCGGCGTATGTACCGGCATCGGCATCTCGCCGCGCCTGCTCGACCGCATCATCGGTGTTGTCAAGGCCTATTCGACAAGAGTCGGCGAAGGTCCCTTCGTTACCGAACTCCTCGATGAGACCGGCGAATCACTGCGGGAAACAGGCTATGAATACGGTGCGACCACCGGACGTCCGAGACGCTGCGGATGGCTGGATCTGCCGGTCGTCAGACAGGCAGTTCTGATCAACGGCCTCACGGATATCGCCCTGACCAAGATCGATGTTCTCAGCGGCTATGAAAAGCTGCCGGTCTGTGTCGGCTACGATATCAACGGCAAGTACTATGAAACCGTCCCTGCTTCGCTGAAAGACTATGCCGCCGCAAAACCGGTATATAAGGTATTCGACGGCTGGCAGGAAGATATCTCACAGATCCGCCGCTTTGAGGATCTGCCCCTGAACTGCCGGAAATATATCCGCTTCATTGAAGAATACTGCGGCACCGATGTTGCCATGGTATCGGTATCGCCGGAACGTGAAGGCAATATCATTCTGAAAGAACTGATATAATAGAACATGACGGTTATCCGTCATGTTTTTTTGAGGTGAAATATGATCAACGGAATACAGATTGAAATCTGCTGTGGCAGCATCAGTGATGTGATCACTGCCGCATCCATTGCGGAAGTCGACCGCATCGAACTGAATTCGGCCCTGGAACTGGGCGGGCTCACCCCTTCGCTTGCCTGCGTAAAGGCAGCCGCACAGCTGACCGGCAAAAAGATCATTGCCATGGTCAGACCGAGACCGGCCGGTTTCTGCTATACGGAAACAGAAAAAAAGATCATGTTTGCCGATGCCGAACTCTTTCTCAGAAACGGTGCCGGCGGAATTGTCTTCGGATTTCTGGATGAAGACCGCCGTGTTGATGAAGAAAACACCCGGCGGATGGCAGAACTGATTCATTCCTACGGCATGGAAGCAGTCTTTCATAAAGCTTTCGACGCTGCCGATTATCCCTTCCAGACCATGGAAACACTGATCCGCTGCGGCATTGACCGCGTCCTGACAAGCGGCCGTGAAAATACGGTGACAGCCGGCATACCGGTACTGAAGGCTCTGAACGACCAGTTCGGCAAGGCAGTTGAAATCCTGCCCGGCGGCGGTGTCAGTGCTGCCAATGCATCGGAGGTCCTCCGGGAAACCGGACTCAGACAGCTGCACATGTCAGCCAAATCCTCCTTCCATGATCTGGAAGACTATTATGCCGTAGACAGAGAAAAGATCCGGGCTGTGCTGAATACTCTGGCATGAAAAAGAAAAAATGAAGGCTCTCAGAAGTCTTCATTTTTGTTTCAGTCTTCAGGCGGCGCATCCTGGTCGATCGTGCGGATGACCCTGGCCGGCACCCCTGCCGCCAGGCTGTTGTCGGGAATGTCCTTTGTCACGACGGCACCGGCCGCAATCACACAGCCGTCCCCGATCGTCACTCCCGGCATGACACTGACATTGGCACCCAGCCAGCAGTGGCTGCCGATCTTTACCGGCAGTGCCTTTTCCAGTCCCTGATCGCGCCACTTATAGGACAGAGGATGAGCAGCCGTATACAGGCCGCAGTACGGACCGATAAAGGTATGGTCACCGATGGTGATGCCGCCTCCGTCCATCAGATAGCAGTAGGAATTGATGAATACACTGTTTCCGATCTCAATATATTTTCCGTAATCGCAGGTAAACGGCGGCATGACCGCCAGTCCATCCGGCAGGTATCCGAGCAGCTTTTTCAGGATCTCCTGCCGCTTTTCTTCTTCTGCCGGCGGTGTCTGATTCAGTTCATGCAGCAGCGACATGGCATTTACGCGCAGCTGCAGGATCTCTACATTGTAATTGGCATCATACCAGAGGCCGGCTTTCATTTTTTCAAGTTCGTTCATTGTCAGTCAAATCTGTGGAATACAGGCTCCATATGGTCAAAGGTACAGAACTCTTCAAAACCGAGTTCTTCATGCAGGATCTTTCTTGCGTCATCGAGATGATCCGCCAGATAGCGGGTCGTATGGGCATCGGATCCGATGGTCAGGATCTTTCCGCCGAGATCTTTGTACAGACGCCAGATATCACGGCTGGGCTGGATATCATCCAGTCCGTAATGCCAGGAAGAGGTATTCAGTTCGATTCCCTTGCCGTCGGCGATGGCAAGCTTCAGGATCTCGGCAATCTGATCCCGGCAGTTTTCAAACGGATAGCGG
>CAMNGB010000070.1 GCA_946537835.1 uncultured Erysipelotrichaceae bacterium | reverse complement strand
AATCCATCCGATGCGGAGATGGTTAATCATTAAGATCTAATGAAAAAAAGACCTCACATTAATATGCAAGGTCTAGTTTCTAATACTATTAATCCATTAATCCCTAGTATCCTGGAGGATAAATCATTTTCCATTAATCAGGATAATTCGGTTTACAGGGGGATAATGCATTATTCCCATTCGATTGTTCCGGTCGGCTTCGGTGTCAAATCGTACAGGACACGGTTGATACCCGGTACTTCATGGGTAATACGATCGGTGATCTTCCTCAGCAGATCGTACGGAAGCTCTTCGATTGTTGCTTCGATTGCATCGGTTGTATTGACGGCACGGATGACCGCAAAGTATTCAAAGGAACGCTTTCCGTCCTTGATGCCGGTGCTCTTGAAATCCGGGACGATCGTGAAATACTGCCATACCTTGCCCTGCAGGCCGGCGTTGGCGAATTCTTCACGAAGGATTGCATCGGATTCACGCAGTGCTTCGAGTCTGTTGCGGGTAATTGCGCCAGGGCATCTGACGGCCAGACCCGGACCCGGGAACGGCTGTCTTTCGACCATGTTTTCCGGCAGGCCAAGGGCTTTTCCGACGACTCTGACTTCGTCCTTGTAAAGCAGCTTGACCGGTTCGACAAGTTCCATTTCCATTTCTGCCGGAAGTCCGCCGACATTGTGATGAGCCTTGATTCCCTTTTCGCTTTCAAGGATATCCGGATAGATGGTACCCTGACCAAGGAAGTGTATGCCTTCAAGCTTGGCGGCTTCTTCATCAAAGACCTTGATGAATTCTTCGCCGATAATATGACGCTTCTGTTCCGGATCATTGACGCCTGCGACCTTGTCAATGAATCTGTCGGATGCATCGACATAGATCAGGTTTGCGTTCATCTGATTGCGGAATACTTCAATAACCTGTTCGGGTTCGCCTTTTCTCAGGAAACCGTGGTTGACATGGACACAGACAAGTCTGCGGCCGATGGCTTTGATCAGAAGAGCTGCGACTACGGAAGAGTCAACACCGCCGGAAAGAGCCAGCAGTACCTTGCCGTCACCGACCTGTTCTCTGACTGCGGCTACCTGTTCTTCAATAAACTGATCAGCAAGTTCTTTGGTTGTAATTCTCGCCATTGTTTCAGGACGTACATTTGCGTTTTCCATTCGTTTCCTCCATCTTGGATTATTCTAGCAAAGAATGCGTTGTTCCAAAAGATACATAAGCTATAATGTTTCTATGAATTTACCGGAATCATATCTGCAGAAAATGCAGGACCTTCTGAAAGATGAATATGAAGACTATCTGGCAGCGATGCAGATGCCGCATGTCAACAGCATCCGCATCAATACCGGTAAGATTTCAGCAGAAGAATTCATGAAGATTTCACCGTTTCCGCTGGAACCGGTGCCATGGTGTGCGGAAGGCTTTTATGTGCCCGATGATGCAAGACCGGGAGTACATCCGTATTATTATGCCGGTCTCTATTATATTCAGGAAGCCAGTGCCATGATGCCGGCTTCTGTTCTTCCTGTTGATCCCGGAGATGTCATTCTGGATGCCTGTGCTGCCCCGGGAGGCAAGACGACTGCTCTTGCGGCAAGGCTGAACAATACAGGTCTTCTTGTGAGCAATGACATCAGTGCTTCCCGCCAGAATGCAACACTGAAAAATACCGAACGGTTCGGTATCCGGAATGCCTATGTCATCAGCAGCGATCTGCGGGATCTGGCTGATAAATATCCGGGTTATTTCGATAAGATCCTGGTAGATGCACCGTGCTCGGGGGAAGGAATGTTCCGCCGGGATCCGTCTCTGATCACATCGTGGACGGAACGCGGCAATGCATACTATACGGATATCCAGAAAGAAATTCTTTCGTCGGCTGTGCCAATGCTGAAGGAAGGCGGGATGATTCTGTATTCCACCTGTACATTCGATCCTTCCGAAGACGAAGATGTGATCAGATCGGTCATGGATCAGCATCCTGAACTTGTCCTGATGCCGGCAGAAAACAGAAACACGCTGTTTGCACCGGGTATCGGTGCAGACATGGAAGCCTGCATGCGTCTGTATCCGCACCGCCTGAAAGGTGAGGGACATTTCGGAGCGCTGCTGCAGAAAAAGGGAACAATGCGCTGCAATAGTATGAAAAGACTGCAGCCGGATACAATCAGAAACGATTCCTTTTGGGAATTCATGACACATGTCTCCATGGATATGAGTCACTCTGTTGTGAAACAGCAGGGGGACCGGATCTATCTGGTTCCGGATATCCCCTTTGCACATGATTCCGTCAGAGTCATCCGCTCCGGACTGCTGCTCGGAACGCTGAAAAAAGGACGCTTTGAACCGTCCCAGCATCTGGTATATGCATTGAAAAAGGAAGAATTTGATCAGTGTGTTGCATTCGCGGCAGATGATATCAGAGTTGATAAATATCTGCGGGCTGAAACGGTAACTGCCGATGAAAAACATGACGGATGGGTACTTGTCTGCGTTGACGGATATCCGCTCGGCTTTGGCAAGATGAGCGGCTGCACCATCAAGAACAAACTGGAAAAGGGATATCGAAGAATATGAAAATGAGCCGGATTATTCCGGCTCATTTACTGTTCTGGCAACGGTTCAGAATTATTTGTGCATCAGGTTCAGCAGGGAACCAAGCAGTGCTGTTCCGTCATCAGCTGCTGCCGGAGCGGCTGTATCAACCTTGCCGCCGAGCAGGGATCCGAGCAGACCGGTAATTCCGTCGGACTTTGTGCTCTGGAAAATGCCTACGATGTCAGATACATCGAGTCCGTCGCTGAGGTCAACACCCGGCTTCTTTGCCTGCTGGGCATTGGCTGTCGCTGTGGTAACGGAAGAAAGGCTGCTGAGCAGGGCAGGTGCCATAACGGCAAGAACCTTGCTGACATCATTGGCAGAAACACCGGACTGCTGGGCAATCTGGCTGACTGCATCATTCTGCTGCTGTCCGAAAATGTGGCCGATGATCTTGGCACCGTCATCCGTGTTGGCTTCGGCAATCTGAAGCGGCATGGCCTTGGTGTTTTTATGCTGTGTCAGAGCGCCGAGCAGAGACTGTGCGCCGGACTGGCTGGATGCATTCTTGGTCATGAACTTGATCAGAAGCGGAAGAGCATAGGACAGAATTGTAAGAATCTGTCTGCCGCTGATACCGGTTTTCTTTTCGGCGGCATCGATGGAAGACTGCTGTGTGAAACTCTTGAGAAGTAACTGCAATAAAGTGCTCATAATTATCTTTTACCTCGATTCCTTTTCTATATTATATAACTGCCCGGAAAAAGATGTCATTTTTTGTTTTGGCTGAAAGTTGAATTATAATATAACGCATGAGCGAATATTCTGTTGCGGCTGAGATGCGCTCCGGCCGCGATTATACATTCACTGAAAAACTGGGAATTGTCGGCAGACTTTCCATGCCCGGCATTCTGGCACAGATTTCCGAGATCCTGATGCAGTATATCGATGCGGCCATGGTCGGCGCACTCGGTGCGGCCGCCTCGGCATCGATCGGTCTGGTGGCATCCTCCACCTGGCTGTTCGGAGGTCTGCTCGGGGCAACGGCTGCCGGTTTTTCCGTGCAGGTGGCGCATGCGACAGGAGCAGGAGAAATTGACAGGGCAAAATCCATATTCCGGCAGTCATTGTTTGCATCGCTGACGCTTTCACTGCTTGTCGGATCAGTTGCTTTTGTGATCGGCCGGCATCTGCCGCAGTGGCTTGGTGCCGATCCTGCTCTCTGGAATGATGCCACTGCCTATTTTTCGATTTATGCACTGTTCATTCCGGTACGGCAGATCCGCTGGCTCTGCATGAACATGCTGCAGTGTTCCGGAAACATGAAGATTCCGTCCATCTTTGCTTCACTGGAATGTCTTCTTGATGTAGTATTCAATTTTTTCCTGATCTTCCCGACAAGACAGATCACATTTGCCGGCATGACAATGATGATGCCTGGTGCCGGACTCGGTGTGGCCGGAGCCCAGCTCGGGACAAGCCTTTCGATGCTGGCCGGGGCGATGATGTCATTGATGTATGCATTCTTCCGAAGCGATGTGCTGAAGCTGAAGGGAATGAAGGGAAACTGGCTGCCGCAGAAAAAGGTAATCAGAGAAGCTGTTCAGATCGGTGCACCGATGGCCATGGAACAGAGTGCTCTCTGTGCCGCCCAGGTGGTATCGACAAGAATCATAGCCCCTTTGGGAACAGTGGCGATTGCGGCCAATTCCTTCGCTGTCACAGCGGAATCGATCTGTTATATGCCGGGATACGGCATCAGTTCAGCTGCGACAACGCTTGTCGGTCAGTCAATCGGCGCAAAGCGGAAGGATCTGGCAAGGTCATTCAGCTGGCTCACGACGTTTACCGGCATTGCCATCATGTCTGTGATGGCAATCCTGATGTATTTTGTCTGTCCCTATGTATTTGCCTTTCTGACACCGGATGCCGGGGTACAGAAACTCGGCGTTGAAGTGCTGCGCATTGAGCTGCTGGCAGAACCGCTGTTTGCGGCTTCGATCGTTGCGACCGGATGCCTCAGAGGAGCAGGGGATACACTGGTTCCGGGCATTCTGAATCTTGTCAGTATCTGGGGCGTGCGCCTGACGCTCGGCTATGCACTGTCCAGGACAATGGGACTTCCGGGCATGTGGATCGCAATGGCTTCGGAACTGAGTGTCAGAGGCATCCTGTTTCTGATACGGCTGAAAAGAGAAAAATGGCTGAAGGATTGAAATCCCTCAGCCATTTTTTAAAGACAGTCAATAAGACAGATTACTTCATCAGGGAAAGGAACATTTCCTTGATGTCTTCGACTGTTACCGGGCGCGGGTTGCCCGGTGTGCAGGCATCCTTCAGAGCATCAGCGGACAGTGCATCAACATCTTCCATCGGGACAACGTCCTTCAGGGACATGACGATACCGACATCTTCGCCGAGCTTCTTTACGGCAGCAACAGCAGCCTCACGTGCTTCTTCCAGAGGCATTGTGTAGGCGCCTTCAACACCGAATGCATCTGCGATGTCTCTGTACTTTTCACCGGTTACCGGAGCATTGTAGGCCATGACGGTCGGCAGCAGTGTAGCACAAGCCTTGCCGTGCGGCATGCCGTAGTATGCGGACAGTGTATGTGCCATGGAGTGGTCAACACCGAGACCGACGTTGGAGAATCCCATACCGGCAATGTACTGAGCCAGAGCCATGTCTTCTCTGCCCTTCGGGTCATTTTCGACTGCGCCTCTGAGAGCCTTGGCAATCATGCGGATGGCCTTGATGTGGAACATATCGGAAAGTTCCCAGGCACCGGCTGTGATATAGCCTTCGATGGCGTGTGTCAGAGCATCCATTCCGGTAGCGGCTGTCAGGCCCTTCGGCATGGAGTTCATCATTTCCGGATCAACAAAGGCAACGACCGGAATGTCATGAACGTCTACGCAGACGAACTTTCTCTTGTTTTCCGGATCGGTAATGACATAGTTGATCGTTACTTCAGCAGCTGTGCCGGCTGTGGTCGGAACAGCGAAGATCGGTGTGCACGGATTCTTTGTCGGTGCAACACCTTCCAGGGAACGGACATCGGCAAAGTCCGGGTTTGTGTTGATGATGCCGATTGCCTTGGAAGTATCCATGGAGGAACCGCCGCCGATGGCAATGATGACATCAGCACCGGATTCGGCAAATGCCTTGACACCGGTCTGAACGTTTTCGATTGTCGGGTTCGGCTGGATATTGGAATAAACTTCATACGCAATTCCGGCAGCATCGAGCAGGTCAGTGACCTTGGCTGTTACACCGAACTTTACAAGATCCGGGTCGGATGCAACAAAAGCTTTCTTGAAACCGCGGGCATTGAATTCAGTGACGATTTCCTTGATCGCACCTGCACCATGGTAGGAAGTTTCATTTAATACAAATCTGTTGGCCATGATTAAATCACCTCTTTCTTTAACATTATTTTACAATGGACGGAAATAAAAAAAAGTTACACTTTGTGAAAAATGTAACTTATTCATTTCTAGACGATTTCCAGCTGCTCAAACAGGATGCGCAGTTTCTGCGGCATGGCATCGATCATCAGCTGTGCCAGGGCCTGTTCCGAAGTGCTGATGCCGGAGAGGACCCATTTGACAGTCATGTATACACTGGCCTGACAGTACATTTCCAGAAGGGCACTGATCTCATCGTCGGGAAAGGATCCGGTCTTGTCCCTGATCAGATTCCGGTAGAAGTCAAAAATCATCCGGAAATCATGATCCTTCAGGCTGTTCTGGCTGTCGCTGCGGAAGGCAGCTGAGAAGAACAGCTCTTCCTGGTGGATATATTCAAACTTGCGGACCAGACCTTCATAGACGGTTCCGCCGCTGCCGAGACGATGAAAGGATTCATTCAGTATGATATTGAAATACCAGTTGATCAGGTCGTCGCGGTCATGAAAACTGCGGTAGAAAGTCTGCCTGGTCACGCCGCAGACACTGCAGATCTGCCTGACCGTGATATCTTCCACCGGTGTTGTCTTCATGCATTCCTTGACGGCATCTGCCAGTCTGAATTTTGTCTGTTCGCTCCTCGTCGTCATAGTATCGGCCCGGTTCACATTATATGAAAAAAACAGACGGTTTTACAGCGGTTTGCGGTGTTGCTTTTGAAAAAGGTCAACATTACAATTAAGGGTAGAGATCACATGAAAGTTCAGGAGGATAATTATTTATGAAGAGCTATCTCGGCATTGACCTCGGCGGAACGAATGTACGTGTTGCAAAGATTTCCGAAGACGGACAGATTCTTGCCCAGGTCAAGGGACCTTCCTATGGTCAGGAAGGCCCGAAGAAGGTAATGGCCAACATCAAGGAAATGGTCCGTGATATCCCGGGCTGGAAAGAATGTGCCGGCATCGGTATCGGCGTTCCCGGTCCGGTAGATACAAAGGCCGGTACAATGGTTCTTTCCACAAACCTGCCGGGTTTTGCCGGCTATCCGTTTGCGGATGAAATGAGCAAGGAATTCGGCATGCCGGCATTCCTCGACAATGATGCCAACGTTGCGGCTCTTGCCGAAGCACTGGTCGGTGCCGGCAAAGGCCTGCAGTACGTATTCTATACAACAATTTCCACCGGTATCGGCGGCTGCCTTGTCGTTGACGGCAAGACAGTTTCCGGCAAGCACGGATTCGGCGGCGAAGTTGCCAACATCATCATTGACCGCAACCGTGAACAGGTCAACTATCTGAATGTCGGCGCCATCGAAAACGAAGCATCCGGCACCGGTCTGAAGAGAAAGTACGAAAAGCTGAGCGGCGAGACGATTCCCCATACCGGCATCGTATTTGAACGCGCTGAAGAAGGCGATGAAAATGCCAAGGCTGTCGTTGCCGAATTTGAAAAGGATCTCGGCCAGTATTTTGCGACTGTCGCATGCGTCTGCGATCCGGACATCTTTGTCCTCGGCGGCGGCATGATGAAGTCTGCCGACAAGTTCCTGCCGGGCGTCATCAGAGAGTACAAGGCAATGTCCCATACCGCTGTACATGACACACCGTTTGTTCTGGCCGGACTGGAAGAGCCGGGCATTGTCGGTGCTGCCATGCTGCCGAAGAGCCAGGGCTGCTGAGCTTCATACAGAATATAATTGATTCTAAGGCCGGGTCTCCGGCCTTTTTCAGTGTTACAATGAACGCATGTTATGGAATACAGCAATGATCTGTCTTGCCGTGTTTTCAGTATTTCTGCTGTGCGGCTTTCAGTATCATAAAATGGATATCACAAGAATCACTCTTGCATCCGATAAGATCACAGTGCCTGTAAAGATCTGCATACTTGCCGATCTGCACTGCCGGCCGTTCGGGAAAAACCAGAGCCGCATTACGGATATTGTAAACAGGGAGAATCCCGATATGATCCTCTTTCCCGGGGATCTGTTTGATCTTGACCGCGATTATGACATCAGCTTTGAACTGATCCGTCAGCTGTCCGGAAGGCGGATGGCTTTCTCTTCCGGCAATCACGATATTTATCTTGCGGATATCGGTGAACTGAGGCAGAAGTTGAAAGAACACGGGGTTTATGTCCTGGAAAACGATATGGCAATGTTCAATGATGAAATTGAAGTGATCGGAGTGACTGACAGAGGAAGAACACTTGGCTTTGATGCAGAAAGCTATGAGCGTCTGAAGAAACCGGACTGCTATCACCTGCTGATCAGCCATCGTCCCGATTATGCCGGGGCATACAGTAAGCTGGACTGTGATCTGATCATCTGCGGCCATAATCACGGCGGTCAGTGGCGGATTCCCTTTACCCATGTCGGACTGTTCGGACCGCATCGGACATTGTTTCCGGAATATACCGAGGGACTGCACAGTCTGAACGGCAGGCTGATGTTTGTGGGCAGGGGACTAGCCTCCGGCGATCCGCATTTTTTCCGTCTGTACAATAATCCTGAGATTGCCTTTATTGAATTGAAGCCGGAAGAAAAAGATCCGTCCTGAGACGGATCAGAGTGAATTGACTTCTGATTTGATAAACCGTGCATTTTCCTCAATCAGTTCCTGTCCGTGCCAGCGATAGGTCCGGGTGACACGGCCGCTGATCAGACAGATGATCTCATAAGGAATCGTATGCAGTTCCTCTGCCATGGTTTCCAGATGAATATGAGGGCCGAAGATTTCAACAGGTGTTCCGACCGGAACATCTTTTTCAAGCCTGACCATGATCTGATCCATGCAGACATTGCCGGTGACAGGCGCGAACTGGCCGTCAATCCAGACTGAACGGCCTCTGTTGGCGCGGATGAATCCGTCCGCATATCCGATCGGGATGGTGGCGATGATCTCATCCTGCTGTGCTGTATACAGGGCACCGTAGCCGATTGTTTCACCGGCCTTGACGGTCTTGGTCATGATGACCTGTGAATACAGGGCAATCGGATGGCGGAGATCATCCAGATAGGAAGAGATGCCGTACATGGACACACCGAGCCGGCAGGCATTGGAAAGATCATCCTTAAAGAATACGGATGCATCGGAATTGTCACAATGGATCCAGGGGAACGGATAGTCCAGAGCATTTACTGCTTCGGCAAATCTGCCAAACTGTTTCTGAGTCAGTTCCCTGCTGGTATCGGCACAATAGAAGTGGGTGAAAATGCCTTCCGCTGCACATCCGGCATTTTTCAGGGTACGGAAGGCTTCCTGCAGGGAAGGAATATCCTTGAAGCCGATGCGGTTCATGCCGGTATCGACTTTCAGGTGTATCTTCAGTCCTTCAGGATTCATCGAAGCAACGGCTCTGACCCATTCCATGGAGTAGGCGGCTGCAGAAATGTCTTCCCTGATCAGTACGGCAGCATCCTGCGGATCGGTGGCACCGAGAATCAGGATCTCCCCGTCATAGCCTTCATTTCTCAGCATGAGTGCTTCATCCAGTGACGACACGGCAATCATTTCGATGCCTGCTTCCAGAACTGCTTTTGCGACATGATTGTCACCGCACCCGTAGGCATCAGCCTTCAGCACGGCAATGATCCGCTTGCCGCAGATCTGACGGATGCGTCTGACATTGTCGGCAATCGCATCCAGATTGACTTCCATCCATGTATTTCTGTACATATTGATAAACCTCTCAGAGAATAACGGAATAGTGATATCCCATATATACGCCCAGAGCCCGCATTGCCAGCCCGAGAATGCTGCTCAGATTAGTGGAAAGATAGATCCTGAGCCAGTTTTCCAGCAGGGTTCCCCACATGCCGGGATTTTTCAGCAGCATCGGTATGCCGCTGAGACCGCCGCACATGGCAATCGTATCGCCGATAATGATGGCAAGCAGGGTAAAACAGGCTCCTGCAACCGCGAAACGGTTATGAACACCATGACCGGTATAGCGGATCACATAGCCGATACACCAGCCGACAAACAGATAAAGAACAGCTGACTGTACTCTGAGGAAACCGTAAATGATTCCGTATGCAATGCCGAGCAGAACTGCCGATGCAAAACCGGCGATCAGGGCATAGATAAAGCGCTGGTTATTGTCAAGAGAACGTGAATTCCAGATCTCCATAAACTGCCTCCGTAACATGATATATTGTAGCATACACACTGTTTTTCGCTTCGCGGATTACTGCTAAAAAAACAGCGAAAACAATGTTGACGGCAAAAAAACACTATGCTAATATGTATAGGCACTAAAAAGAGTGCGGAGGTTTAGCTCAGTTGGGAGAGCATCTGCCTTACAAGCAGAGGGTCAGCGGTTCGAGCCCGTTAACCTCCACCATATTTGCCGACTTAGCTCAATTGGCAGAGCAATTGATTTGTAATCAATAGGTTGTA
>CAMNGB010000069.1 GCA_946537835.1 uncultured Erysipelotrichaceae bacterium | reverse complement strand
ATGTGACTGGAGTTCAGACGTGTGCTCTTCCGATCTTGTTTCCTGACGGAACGCATCGGGATTGGCAATGAATCCGGATTCTTCCTTGCCGTCATCGAGAGTGACAGTAATGAATTTATTCAGATATGGCTTCAGATCGATCTTTTCCATGTAAATATTATAGCAGATTCTTTTCGATCCATTCAGCAACTCCTTCATCAAAACAGAATCCTGCTGTCTCATCTGCCTCTTTTTTGACATTTCCCATGGCATTTTTCATGGCAATGGCGTATCCGGCTTCCTTCAGCATCGGAATATCATTCTCGCCGTCGCCGATGGCAGCGGTCTCTTCCGGCCTGACACCGGCCAGAAACATGACCTTCCGGAGAGCAATTCCCTTTGAGATGTTAGCGGTCTGCACTTCGATCCATCGCTTGTTTACAAATGTGACGGAATAGGTGTCACGGGGAATCTGATCGGCGATCTGCAGCAATGTGAGATGCAGGCCGGCAAAGCAGATCTTGCCGAGCCGGTGATGAGGAAGATCACTGTAGTCGGTATGCAGGACAAGCTGTTCGCTGCGGGCATGCCGGAGGCGGTAAATGACGCTTTTGATCATATCGATGCCTCTTCTCAGAAACAGGAACTTTTTTGAGATATAGTAATGGGAACTTTCGTCAACGGTTGCCTCGGCCATAACCGGATATCTGTCGAGAAAGGAAAGCAGCCAGGCAATCTGATCCTGATGCAGAAACGGCTGATGGATATGCCGTTTTCCTTCCGGCAGATAGATATCCTGGCCGTTCATGCAGATGGCATAGTCATACAGTTCCTCGGGTATGATGCGCTTCACGCTGTAGAAAGGACGGCCGGTGCAGATGACGACAGCAATGCCTTTCTGCTTCAGCTTCCGCAGGGCTTCGGCAGCCCGGCCGGACAGCTTTGAAAAACGGGACAGAAGGGTTCCGTCCAGATCTGTGACAAACATTTTGATATCGGTGTTTTTCATCTACGAAATTATATAAAGTTTGTTTTAGGAAAACAATAGAGTCAGTGTTATAATAACCGTGTTGTATTTTCGAAAAGGAGCAGCTATGTCAGATACGTTCAATATTATCATCGGCGTATTGTTTGTAATCGTCGGAATCGTCATGCTCGTCAGATGGGCGAGAGTGCATAAATATATCATGATCAAGGACCAGCAGTGGGGATACCTGAGAATCTTTATTCTGTTCATCGGTCTGATGAGCATTGCCACTCTGCTGATGAACGTGGCCACCAATACCGTCAGTGACTATTTCCGCATCGGTGCCACCATGGTTGCCGTAACTGCATTCCTTGCCGTCCATGACGGAATCGGCGAACAGGGCATCGTATCCACCGGCAAGTTCTACCCGTGGTCACAGGTCAGATCCTGGGATCTGAAGGAAGAAAAGAATTATACTGCCGTATATTTCACAATTGATTCGCAGGATGAGAAGAAACCGGATGAATACACGACCAAGGAACTTGACTTTGCCAATGAGGACAAGGAATATCTGAAGAAGTTCCTGACCATGAATGTCGGACGCAAGTTCACCCGCATGAAGAAGAAATCCAGATAACCGCAGAAAATGCGGTTTTTTTGTGCCGGCAATATGATGCTGTTGACAGGAGAATACAGGCGGCATATGATTTAAATAGTCAAATAGACTATTAGGAGGGAAAGGCATGTCTGAAGTCAATGCACAGGGTCAGACGCTTGAAGAGTTTCTGGCAGCCTATGATGAAACACAGTACCGGCGCCCGAGCAATACCGTGGACATGATCCTGATGACCATCAGCGAAGGGAATCTGAAGCTCCTGCTGGTGAAACGGGGAAATCATCCGTTCATTCATGACTGGGCACTGCCCGGCGGCTTTATCAATTTTGATGAAGATATGGAAACGGCAGTGGAACGCGAACTTGCCGAAGAGACAAACATCAGGGAGCATACCTATTTCAAGCAGCTGTATACCTTCGGCAATGCCGACCGTGATCCCCGCACAAGGATCATTACGACGGCATATCTGTCAATGACACCGGAAGAGAATATCCGCAATACGGCTGCCGGTGACGATGCGGCAGATACCGGATGGTTCACCATCAGCAAGATCACGGAACATACCGACGGCGAAGGCAGAAAGTCTGTTCTCCGCATGGATCTGGAAGAACAGGACATCCACATGATCTATAATGTAACCGACAGTGTCAGAAACAATTATGTGGAAACACGTTCGGAACTGGATCCTGCCAGCAATGCAAAGCTGGCATGCGATCATATCAAGGCCGTCAATATGGCCATGGATCAGCTTCAGCACAGGGCGGCATCCACCGGGATCCTGTTCAACATGCTGCCGGAGGAATTCACACTGCGGCAGGCCCAGACAGTCTATGAAGCAATTATCGGCCGTACGACCGATACCGGCAACTTCCGCCGGGATATCAAGAAAATGCTGAAGGCAACCGGAAGAAAATGCAGCGGCGGCGGCAGGGCAGCCGAACTGTACCGCTTCAATCCGCTGTATTCCTTCCTGGAAGAAAAAATATAATAAGGAGAAATCACATGAGCGAAATCAAAGTAGAACCTTACGTACCCGATGAAGATTACGACAATCCGGCAATGGTCACGGATTTCTATGAATTTACAATGGCCAATTCACTGTTCATGCACGGCTATAAGGATGTTGTCATGGTATTTGACATGTTCTTCCGCGAGAATCCCGACAAGCTCGGCTATGCCATCAGCTGCGGCCAGCACAAGCTTGTCCGCTTCCTGCAGAACTATCATTTCAATGAGCGCGATATCATCTGGCTGCGGACCAAGGGCATGAGCGAGGAATTCCTGAAATATCTGAAGGATTACAAGTGGAAGGGCGATGTCTATATGCTCAGGGAAGGCACGGTCTGCTATCCGCAGGTGCCGATGGTCAGAATCGAGTGCGACATGGTCGGTGCCATTCTGATCGAAACCTATCTCTTGCAGACAATGAACTTCCATTCCCTGATTGCCACCAAGGCAACCCGCATTACCGGCCTCAATACCCATACACCGCGCAATGTCATGGAATTCGGAACCAGACGTGCCCAGGGTGCATCGGCCGGCAACGACGGTGCCTATGCGGCCATTCTCGGCGGCTGCATCGGAACGGCCAACTGCCTGGCGGAAATGAAATTCGGACCGGATGTCAAGGCTGTCGGCACGATCGCACACTCCTTCATTGAATTCTTCCCGAGTGAATATGAGGCATTCAAGGCCTATGCCGATACCTATCCGGACAACGTATCGCTGCTTCTGGATACCTACAGCATCTTTGAATCCGGTCTGCCGAACCTGATCAAACTGGACGATTATCTGATCGAAAAATATCCTGACAATCCCAACCGCCGCGTCAAGAGCGCCCGCATTGACTCCGGTGACCTGGCACGCGGCTACAAGAAGCTGCGCAAGGCACTGGACAAGGCCGGCAAGAACTATATCAAGCTGGTCGCATCCAATTCCCTGGATGAAAAGAAGATGTCCAATATGGAACTGTATGAAGATGCCCACTTCGATTCCTACGGTGTCGGTGAGAAACTGATTACTTCCGCTACCGATCCGGTATTCGGCGGTGTCTACAAGCTGGTTGCCGTCAAGGAAAAGGACGGTTCCTATACACCGAAGATGAAGTGCTCGGATTCCGTATCCAAAGCCATCATTCCCGGCAAGCTGATGGCATGGCGTGTCTTTGATGAAGAAGGCAAGGGCCAGTGCGATATCATTGCCCTGGATGATGAAGTCTTCGAAGACGGACAGGAGATCGAAGTCATCAACCTCGATCCGGATGCCTACAGCCCCGTCAAGAAAATCAGACCGATGCATATCGAACGCATCCTTGTGCCGCATATCATCGGCGGCGAACTTGTCATCGATCTGCCGACGATCCAGCAGAAGAAGGACTATATCCGCGAGCAACTGACCAACCGTGTCTGGGAAAGTGAACTGCGTCCGGAAATGCCGCATCAGCATTATGTCGACCTGACACCGAAAGTTGCAGCACTGCGTCAGGAGATGTATGAGAAACTGCACGGCGGAAAGATATGAGAGCCCTCGTATACGGAGGTGCATTTAATCCCCCGACAGCGGCCCATATCGCTCTCGCAGAATTTGCCTGTCAGAAAACAGACTCTGACTGTGTGATCTTTGTGCCGACGAAAATGACCTATATCCGGGATGATCAGGGCAAGGACTTTGCCTTCGGCAATGAAGAGCGCCTGGCGATGCTGAAAAAGGTTGCGGAAGACAAAGCGTGGATGATCATATCGGATTACGAACTGAAGGCGGAAGAACAGCCGCGTACCTATACGACACTCTGCCATCTGCGTGATCTCGGCTATGAATGCCGGCTGCTGTTCGGTTCCGACAAGCTGACGGAACTCGAACACGGCTGGAAATACATGGACGAGATATTCAATGAATTCGGTGTCGTCTGCATGCAGAGAAGCAATGATGACTGTGAAAGGATCATTGATTCCGATCCGTTTCTGAAACAGTACAGGGACAGGATCGAACTGCTTGATACCCCTGACAAATATCAGAATTATTCTTCCAGCCGCATCCGCAGGCTTCTGAGAAGCGAAAATCCGGACGGTGATGAACTGCGCCGGCTGCTTCCGGAAGAACTGCACGGGCTGATCCCTGAAAAGAGGTGAATGATGAAAAACAGAATGTTCAGGACGGCAGCTGCCGTACCTTCACTGAAAGTTGCCGATCCTGTCTTCAATACAAAAGAAATCATCCGCATCATAAAAGAACAGAAAGACTGCGGCCTGATTGTCTTTCCGGAGCTGTGCATTACCGGCTACAGCTGCCAGGATCTTTTCCAGCAGGATCTTCTGCTGAAGAAGGCAAAGGAATGTCTCTGTGAGATTGCCGCAGCTGTCCCGGAAGGGCAGACGGTCTGTGTCGGCCTGCCGCTTGCCTTTGAAAACCGCCTGTACAACTGTGCGGCATTCCTGAGCGGCGGCGAAGTCATTGCCCTGGTGCCGAAGATCAATATTCCCAACTACGGCGAGTTCTATGAACAGCGCTGGTTTGCCTCGGGAAAGGATGTCATCGGCAGAACGGTACTGATCGGAGGCTGTGAGGTTCCGTTCGGCATTGATATCATGATTCAGGACAGTGTTCATGACATCAGAATCGGAGCCGAGATCTGTGAAGATCTCTGGGTTCCCGACAAGCCGAGCACCCATCTCTGTCTGGCCGGAGCCGATATCATTGTCAATCTTTCGGCCAGCGATGAAGTCATCGGCAAGCATGAATACCGTTCGATGATGGTTCAGCAGCAGAGTTCATGCTGCTGGTGCGGATATATCTATGTCTCATCCGGTACGGATGAATCCTCGACCGATCTGGTTTTCTCCGGTCATACGATGATCGCCGAAAACGGCCGGATCCTTGCCGACAGTGTATTCCCGGAAAGAAATCATGTCAGCACGGCTCTGATCGATGTTGAAACGATCCGCTACAACCGTGCCCATCAGAATACATTTGTCAGTGCCGATGCCGCATGGTACCGTCCGGTTGAAGCCGGCATCGCACCGGTCGGAAAAGATGAGGTCAGCGGTGAGGAACTGCGTGAGATCCTGCAGAAAGAAAACTATCCGATTGCCCGCAATCCGTTTGTGCCGAAGGATGATGAAGAACGCGGCAGGAGATGCCGCAGGATCATGCAGATCCAGGCCAACGGTCTGGCAACCAGAGTGCGTGCCACCGGCATCAAAAACCTTGTCATCGGCATTTCCGGCGGACTGGACAGCACCCTGGCGCTGCTGGTATGCCATGAGGCACAGAAGATCGAAAAGGATATTCATATCATCGGCTATACAATGCCGTCGGAAGGAAATACCACATCCCTGACATACAACAATGCCCTGAATCTCATGAAGGCACTGAATGCCGAGATTCATGAAGTGCCGATCGGATCCGGTGTAACCGATCATCTGAAGCAGATCGGCCACAGCGGTGTCTATCAGGGTGAAGGGGATACGACATATGAAAATGCTCAGGCCCGCATGCGCACCTATATTCTGATGGATGCGGCCAACTTTCATAACGGTCTTGTTGTCGGCACCGGCGATCTGTCCGAGCTGGCACTGGGATGGTGCACATACAACGGCGACCATATGTCGATGTACGGCGTCAATGCCTCGGTTCCGAAGACCCTGGTGCAGTATATCTGCCGTTCCTATGCCGAAACATGCGGCAGTGAGGAGCTGAAGAATACGCTGCTGAGCATCGTTGATACACCGATCTCGCCGGAACTGACGCCGAATCAGGACGGTGCCATTGCCCAGAAGACGGAAGAAAAGATCGGCAAATACGATCTGAATGATTTCTTCCTGTTCTATGTTCTGCGCTACGGCTTTGCGCCGGCAAAGATCTATGCCTTTGCCCGCTGTGCCTACAGCGATGTCGACCCGCAGGTCATCAAGGAATCGCTGCAGCGGTTCTACAATCGTTTCTTCCACCAGCAGTTCAAGAGAAGCTGCCTGCCGGACGGTCCGAAGGTCGGTTCGGTTACGCTCTCGCCGCGCGGTGACTGGCGGATGCCGAGCGATGCAAGTGTCAGTCTCTGGCTTGAAGAAGTCAGAAAATTATAGAAAGGATATTGATATGCCATTCAACAGTAATCATTTTCTGCATCCCGATGACAGTGCTGCTCTGCAGGCACTGAAGTCCATTCCCGGCTTTACATCTCTGATGAAGGGATTCATGAAGGAATTCAGCGAGAGATCGGTAAAACTGCGCTGTCTGTCTTCCTATGTGCGTCTGGGAGAGGATCAGCTTCCGCGCTACAAGGAAATGCTGAAGCCGATCTGTGAGAAGCTCGGCATTCCGGTACCGGAACTCTATCTGATGATGGATGTGAGACCCAATGCCTTTACGACCGGTGAGAATGAAGCCTTCATCGTACTGACGACAGGTCTTCTGGAAACCATTCCGGAACGTCTGATTCCGACGGTCCTGGCACATGAATGCGGCCATATTGCATGCCATCATGTTCTGTACAGAACCATGGGAAACATCCTGTTCGGAACCGTGTCCGGCGGTCTGAATCTTCTGCCGCTGGGCGGACTGTTCACCATTCCGCTGCAGATGGCGTTCTATCACTGGATGAGATGCAGTGAGTATTCCGCTGACAGGGCAGCCGTACTCTGTGACGGCAATGCCGAAAACACGGCTGAGCTCTGCATGCGTCTGGCCGGATTTGATCAGGATATTCAGGGTGAGATGAACCTCGAAGCCTTCCTGAATCAGGCCAGGGAATACAGGGAACTGGTCAAGGATGATTCCGGCAACAAGGGCATGGAATCGATGCTGCTGATGAATGCCAGCCATCCGTTCTCGGCCGTACGTGCTCTGGAAGCCATGGAATGGACCGATACCGATCAGTACAGGCAGATCCTTGCCGGCACCTATGTACCGCCGGAAAAGCCGGCAGAACCGGCACAGAAGCCGCTGTTCGATCTCGGCTTCGATCTGAATGATATTTTCAAGGGCTTTGAGCCAAAGAAGGAAACAGCAAAGAGAAGCACACCGGCTAAGCGCGTCTGCCCGTCCTGCGGCACCGAGAACCGTCCGGAAGCAAAATTCTGCATGCGCTGCGGCACGAGCCTTGAGCCGAAGAAGGCAGTATGTCCTTCCTGCGGTGAAGTGCTGACAGGGGAAGAACTCTTCTGTCCGAAGTGCGGCACGAAAATTGAAAAATAAATCTCATGAAAGATCATTCCCCGCGGAATGATCTTTTCATGTACAATTGGTAACATGAAAAAAGTACTGATTTGGGATTTCAACGGCACCATCATCGATGATGTCGATTACTGCATCAATATCGAAAACACAATGCTGAAAGAGCGGAACATGGATTTCATCTCGACGTATGAACAGTACCGCCGTGATTTCTGTTTTCCGGTGATCGATTACTACTATAAGATCGGCTATACATTCGAAGAAGAAAGCTATGCCGATATTTCGGTGGAATTCAACGACATGTACAATGCCGGCTTCGACAGCATCAGGCTGATGGACGGCTTTGAGGAACTGATCGCCCAGGCAAGGAAGGAAGGATATAAAAATGTCATTCTTTCTGCCAGCCGCCAGGATTTCCTGGATGACCAGTGCCGCAGACTCGGGATAGATCATCATTTTGATCAGATCCTCGGCATTGACAACAATCTCGGCGGATCCAAGATCGATATGGCTCTGAAATGGATGTCAACAGCTGATGTGCATCCGGATGACTGCCGCTATATCGGTGATACCCTGCATGATATGGAAACGGCTGAAGCGCTCGGCATCGGCAATTTCACGCTGATCGCCTGCGGCCATCAGAGCTACGATGTGCTGCGTGAAAAGACGCCGAATGTTGTTCATACGCTCAGAGAGGTGAAGCTATGAAGAAATGCGCCGCAGCAAAGAAATGCGGTGCCTGCAGCAGTCTGCAGATACCGTATGAAGAGCAGCTGATCAGAAAGCAGGAATATGTACAGGGACTGTTTCTGAAACAGGATGTGCAGATGACAAAGGGAATGAAGGATCCGTATCATTACCGCCACAAGATCTATGCCAGTTTCTATCAGGACCGCTATCATCACATGCACGCCGGCCTGTATGAAGAAAACAGTCATAAGCATATCGATTCTTCCGCCTGCCTGATCCAGCATGTCAAGGCCAATCAGATCCTGAAGACGATCTGCGATACGGCAGACAGGATGCGCATCGGTGCCTATATTGAAGACAGGAGGACCGGCATTCTCAGACATGCCTATATCCGTGTCTCTTCTTTTAACGGAGACATTCTTCTGGTCATCGTCATCGGCAGCAAGGAACTGCCCGGATCAAAGCATTTTGTTTCTGAGATTACGAAGAAGCATCCGGAAATCAAAACCGTGATCCTGAACTACAATCACGAGCAGACATCCATGATCCTCGGCCGGCGGGACAAGGTCCTGTACGGCAGGGGATATATCACGGATCAGATCGACGGCATTTCGTTCCGTATTTCATCCCGATCGTTCTATCAGATCAATCCCGTACAGACGGAAGTACTCTATAAAACAGCCCTGGAACTGGCTGATCTGAAGGAAGATGAGACGGTTCTGGACGGATGCTGCGGGATCGGTACGATTTCACTGCTTGCGGCCCGGAAGGCAAAGCATGTGACCGGTGTGGAAATCAGTCCGGAAGCAATACGGGATGCCAAATACAATGCCGCATACAACGGCATTGAAAATGTGTCCTTTTATGCGAAAGACATTACTTCCTTCCTGAAGAACAACAGGACTGCTTTTGATACGGTGATCCTTGATCCGCCGCGTTCCGGTATGGGCGAAAGTGCCATGTATTCCATCCGCAGCATGGCACCGAAGAAGATCGTCTATGTATCCTGCAATCCGGAAACCCAGGCGGAGGATCTGAAGATACTGAAAAAAGAATACAGAATAAAAACGATCATCCCGGTCGACATGTTTCCGTTTACCAGACATGTGGAGTGCGTGGTGTTGATGTCAAATAAATAGGAAACTCGATAGTTGGAGGCATTCAAACATGAATAAAAAACAAATAACTGTTATGACAATCCTAACATTAATTTTAGCTTTTATGGATATATCCGGCTTGCCTGCGGTATTGTTTATCAACTGTCATTTATCCGACGTGACGCCATACATCATAAGTCTTATGGCAAATTTTTTGATTATGGGTTTTGGGGCATGGATTGTACTAAGAATATTTGGAAAAGATTGGCATCTTGGTCTTAATACTTCGGGGATGCTGACAGGATTAAAAAAGTACGCACTTGCAGGCGTACTAGCCGGTGTTTTTTCTTGCGTTGTATTTGTCATTGGACTAGCACCTTTTGATTATAAGCCGAGTGTATGGAAAATCCTGATTGAAGGCATTTTATATTATTTCGGAGTGGCGTTTATTGAGGAACTATATGTCAGAGGCTTGTTCCTTAACATTGTTGACAGACTTGCCCACAAGAAGGAGCATCATGCGGTCATTGCAATATGGGTATCTTCTATCGTTTTCGGATTAGGACATGTCCCAGGTATGGTTGGGATGGAGCCGCTTGTAATTATATTTAAAGTGATCTCAACGATAGGAATGGGCTTGTATTTTGGAACAATATACAAAAAGACAAATAATCTGTGGGTGCCTATTATACTGCACGGATTTATTGATATATGTGCCCTGCCGTACTGCTTTACTACATTCAGCGGATATAAAACAATAAGCCTAATCGGACTTGTTATTATATATATGCTATTGGGTATATATAGCATTGCTTTGATGAAAATGAAAAAAAGCTAAAATCCAGTTTGTTGATATGTTTTGTCAGAGCCCTCGGAGTATGATATGTTTCCGTATACCGTTGACAATCTTAATGACGTTTCTAGGCACGTCGAGACTGTCTGTCTACTAATACATTCTTGAGGAAAAAGAGCTGAAAAAGCCTGAAAATACTGGGGTTTCCGTCAACGGGAGCAGATCGTGCCCGCGGTGATGGA
>CAMNGB010000068.1 GCA_946537835.1 uncultured Erysipelotrichaceae bacterium | reverse complement strand
TTCGAACCCGTGAATGCCGCCGTGAAAGGGCGGTGTGTTAAGCCGCTTCACCAACACGCCATGTGGTGCTCAAGAATAATAGCATATTCATTTTCTTAAGACAACCGTTTATTTCATTTTTTTTCATTTTTTCTCTTCCGGCAACTTTGTTATAGTACAATAACCAAAGGAGGTACGGCATGGAACAGACTTCTTTATTTGATGACCGCAGCAGCACTGGACCTCTTGCCGACCGCATGCGTCCGGAAACACTGGATGACTATGCCGGCCAGAAGCATCTTCTGTCGGAAGGAAAGATCCTCCGGAGAATGATTGACCGCGATGAAGTGCAGTCCATGATCTTCTGGGGCCCGCCCGGTGTCGGCAAGACAACGCTTGCCCGCATCATTGCCCGCTGCACCAGATCTCATTTCATTGTCTTTTCTGCCGTTACCAGCGGCATCAGAGAAATCAAGGATGTCATGAACAAGGCAGAGGCAGCCCGGGCAATGGGCGAAAAGACCATTGTTTTTGTCGATGAAATTCATCGCTTCAACAAGGCACAGCAGGATGCCTTCCTGCCCTATGTGGAACGCGGCAGCATCATTCTGATCGGTGCAACGACCGAGAATCCGTCATTTGAAATCAACAACGCCCTTCTCTCCCGCTGCAAGGTCTTTACCCTGGATCCGCTGTCATCGGAAGATATTCATGATCTTCTGAAACGGGCGCTGAAAGATCCGCGGGGATTCGGAAACTGGGAAGTGGAGATCGAAGATGATCTGCTGTATCTGATTGCCAACTATGCCAACGGCGATGCCCGTACGGCACTGAATACCCTGGAACTGGCAGTCATGAACGGCCAGGGTGATGCCGTACATTCAACAGTCACAAAAGACGTGATCGAGCAGTGCATTGCCGGAAAATCACTGCTTTATGATAAAAAAGGCGAAGAACATTACAACCTGATCAGTGCCCTGCACAAATCCATGCGCAATTCCGATGCCGATGCGGCGGTATACTGGCTTGCCAGAATGCTGGAAGCCGGTGAGGATCCGCTGTATGTGGCAAGAAGAATTGTCCGCTTCGCCTCGGAAGATGTCGGCATGGCTGACAGCCGGGCCCTGCAGATTGCCGTTGCCGCCTATCAGGCATGTACGTTCCTCGGCATGCCGGAATGCAATGTGCATCTGACCCATGCGGTTGTCTTCTGTTCCCTGGCGCCGAAGTCCAATTCACTGGAAGCAGCGTATAACAGCGCTGCCGAGGATGCCAGAAACATGCTGGATGAACCGGTGCCGCTGCTGATCCGCAACGCCCCTACCCGGCTGATGAAGGATCTCGGATACGGCAAAGACTATATGTACGCCCATGATTATGAAGGCCATATTACCGCCATGCAGTGTCTGCCCGATTCCCTGAAAGACAGGAAGTATTACAACCCTTCCGATCAGGGTGTGGAAAAACGGGTGAAGGAACATAAGGAACAGATCGAGGCATGGAAGGAAGAACAGCGCAAAAAGGAGAAATCGAAGTGATTTCTCCCTTTTTTTTATATTTTTGTCTTTTTCAGCGGCTTGATACGGGAAAGTACCAGCTGCGCGGTAATGCCGGTCAGGATTCCCATCGGAACTGAACCGAGCAGAAGATACGGCAGGATGGCCGCAACGCCCGCCTGCATATAGAACAGGCAGACAACGATCACCTGTCCGACGGAATGACAGACAGAACAGATGACGGACGTGAACATCAGTGATGACTTCAGCCGGTCCAGCAGAATCAGGGCAATGCTGGAAAGGACAACACCGCCGAGCGATATCCAGAACGTGCTGGAGAAGATCATGCCCCGCATCAGCGTGGAGATGACAACACGCATCGTATTGACAATGATCATTTCCCTGACGCCCATGATTCTGACCGTGATCAGGGCAATGATATTGGCAAGTCCGAGTCTGCACATATAGAAGACAGGTCCGATATAGATGGATTCGACGATGCTGAGAACAATTGCCATCGCCGACAGCAGCGCCAGATAGACAAAATGTCTGGTTTTTTCAATGCCCATTTTACTGCTCCTCAGTCATGTTCTGTGCCGCTGCGGCATCAATGATTACAAGGTCGTTCGGAAGACAGATGATCGGCAGCAGATTGTCATGATCCATCCATCCCATATTCTTGCAGGTATAGTCATAGCAGTCCACATCCAGAACATGCCATTTTCTGTCTTTTACTTCGATGACCATCTGACCGACGTCGCCTTCCACGGTATACTGGCTGTCAACGCCGGAATCAAAATACAGAATGATGCGGCCGTGGTGCACAACCGCAACCCATTCCCCCTTCGCTTCCGTTCCCGGTGCATCCGCACCGGTATAGGAAGCCGCAGATGTACTGTTTCCGGCTGTGATTCTTCTGAAAACGATCGCTCCCAGAGCCAGCAGGACAATCAGAATGATGATCAGCCATTCTTTCCTTTTCATAGTGCTATCGATTATACCATAAAAGAAAACAGGAAAGTTCTGAACTCCCTGTTTCATATGCTATTTGTCAAAAGCTTTGCGGCGCTGCGCGGAAATGATCATCTTTTCTTTCATTCCTTCGGTATTGTCTTCTGCCAGCATCGCCCTGAATTCGTTCATTTCACTGACAAACAGATCGATCTCCTTCAGCAGATAATCCTTGTTCTGCAGGAACAGCTCCGGCCAAAGATCGGCATTGATATTGGCAATGCGGGTCAGATCCCGGAAACTGTCACCGGTATATTTCACCAGATCGGGATTCTCCGTCACATTCATCAGCGCTACGGCGATGACGTGTGTCAGCTGGGAAAGGAAGCCGATCATCCGGTCATGATCCTCCGGCGAAAGTTCACCGATATAGCGGAACTGCAGGATTTCTGCCAGATTGCGGGCAGTATCAATCGCCTTTGCGGTGTTCTGCGGAGTCGGGACAATAATGTAATTTGCCTGCCTGAACAGCGAACTGTCGGCATAGCGGATGCCCTTGAATTCACGGCCGGCCATCGGATGAGCGGCAATATATTCAACGTCGGGACGCAGAACTGCATTGATTTCACGGATGACATTGCGCTTGACACCGGTCACATCCGTCAGGATGCATCCGGAGGCAAACAGATGCTGGCAGTCCCTGACCCACTGAATAAATGTCTGCGGGTACAGTGCCGAAATGACAATGTCACTGTCCCTGACAATTTCCGGATCGGTGCTGCCGGCTTTGATCCACCCCTTCTCCAGCGCATAGGCAACGGCATCGGGATCACGGTCAATGCCGTATACCTGATATCCTGCTTCGCTCAGGCCCTGGGCATAGCTGCCTCCGAGCAGCCCGAGTCCGGCTATGGTAATTTTCATATCCCTGGTAATCATTCTGTTTTCGCTCCTGTTTCTGCAAGATCGCGGAAAAAATCCGGATAACTTTTGGCGACTGCTTCACAGCCTTCGATCGTTACGGCCTCATCCATCGATGCGGCAAGCACACTCATGGCCATGACGATCCGGTGATCGTTATGACTGCAGACTGTGGCACCGTGCGGCTCTGTGCCCTCGACATAGACCGTGCCGCCGTCGGAATACATACGGCAGCCCGTCTTCGCAAGTTCTTCCTCCATCGCCGCGATCCTGTCGCTTTCCTTGATGCGGAGCCGTCCGCAGCCGGTAAAGCACGAAGTTCCTTCTGCCTTTGCGGCCGCCGCAAACAGTACCGGTCCAAGATCCGGACAGTCGGAAAGATCGGCATGGACTGCCTTCATCCTGTGCGGTATGATGCGGTATCCGCCCGGGATCTCTCTGACTTCGGCTCCGAACGCTTCCGCCAGTTTCAGCATGACAGCATCGCCCTGCCGGGAATGATGATTCAGATTGACAATGTTCAGCGGAACCTGTCTCAGCATGGAAAGAGCGATGAAGAATGCCGCCTGCGATGCATCGCCTTCAATGCGTGACTGAACCGGATGATAAACCTGACTGCCGCGGATCATATATTTCAGATCCCCTTCAGCAATTTCAATACCGGCATCTGCCAGTGCCGAAAGGGTCAGATCAACGTAGGATCCTGACTCATACGGCGGTTCGATTTCAATGACACTGTCCCCTTCCGCCAGCGGCAAAGCAAACAGCATGCCGGAAATAAACTGTGATGAGATATCACCGCGGATCCGGTATGTGCCTGCCTTCAGCGGTCCCTGTACCTTCAGAATACCGTTCTCTCTTTCAAACTTCAGTCCCTGACTTCTGAAAATATCTTCATAGACCGTCTGCGGACGTTCCATCAGACGTCCGTGTCCGCAGAAACGCACTTCTCCGGATGACATTGCAAAAAGCGGAATCATAAAACGCAGCGTGCTTCCGGATTCACCGCAGTCAAGCAGTGTATCCCCGCCGCCGATTCGGCCGCCGGTGCCGTGAATGATCAGGTCTTTCCCGGCTCTTTCCCATTCTGCGCCGAGGGAAGAAATACAGCGGAGCGTTGCTTCCGTATCGGCATTGCCGACAGGCTCGATCAGCCGGGAAGTGCCTTCGGCAAGTGCTGCCGTGATCAGTGCCCGGTGGGTCAGCGACTTGCTTGCGGGTATGCAGATCTCCGTATCCTTCGGGTTTCCTTTTGATACCGTAATTTTCATCAGAGGTCTCTTCCGACTGCCTTTGCCACAAGGCGGGCCTTTTCAATCAGCTGGGCAAACTTCTCGGGCTTCAGCGACTGGGCACCGTCCGACCATGCCTGTTCCGGCATGTCATGCACTTCGATGATCAGACCGTCGGCACCGGCCGCAATTGCCGCCAGAGCCATCGGCTCGATCAGCTTCCAGTCACCGGTCGCATGTGAGGGATCGATAATCACCGGCAGATGGGTGCGTTCCTTGAGAATCGGAATCACTGCCAGATCCATTGTGTTCCGGGTATATTTTTCAAATGTACGGATGCCGCGCTCACAGAAAATTACATTGGGATTTCCGGCAGCCATGATATATTCTGCCGACATGATCCAGTCTTCGATCGTGGCGCTCATTCCCCGCTTCAGAAGAACCGGCTTGGTCATATGGCCGACAGCTTTCAAAAGATCAAAGTTCTGCATGTTTCTGGCACCGATCTGCACCAGGTCAACGGTTTCCTCAAACTCATCGATCTTGTCGGCGCTCATGATCTCACTGACGATCGGCAGTCCTGTTTCTTTCCGTGCTTCCGCCATATCCAGCAGTCCCTCATAGCCGAGACCCTGGAAGGAATACGGAGAAGTGCGGGGCTTGTAGGCGCCGCCTCTGATCATATCCGCACCGCAGTCCGCAACCTCACGGCCGATGCGGCAGATCTGTTCCCTGCCCTCCACCGAGCACGGTCCGCCGATGATGACGATCTTCTCATTGCCGCCGACCGGAATGCCGCCCACACTGACGATCGTGTCTTCCGGATGAAACATGCGGTTGGCAAGCTTATACGGAGCAGAAACACGCTGAACGTTTTCAACCCAGACATTGGCCTTGATATCCCGTTCATCAAGATGAGCGGTATCTCCGACCAGACCGAAGACATTGAAATCGACACCCTGAATCAGGTGAACCTGCACTCCTCTTTCTTCAAACAGCCGGTGCAGGCGGTCAACTTCCTCCTGCGGCGCATTCTTCTTCAGCGTAATGATCATGATGTTTTCCTCTCTTCTCCTGTCTTCATCAGTATTTCTGTAACCGTATCCTGCAGATCTCCGGTATTGTCGGCAGTGACATCGCTGTACAGTTCATACAGCGGCTTCCGTTCCTCATACATTCTGCGCAGTGCTTCCTCATTGCTGGAAAGCGGTCTGGAATCGGTCGGAAAGAGCTGCTCAATACCGCGCTTCAGCCAGACGATGATGCTGTTTTCGGAAAGAAAGCGCATTGTCTCTTTCGTCTTGATGACACCGCCGCCGCAGGAAATAACATATCTGCCGCCGCTGCGCAGGTCTTTTGCGACTTCCTGTTCCAGCCAGCGGAAATAGTCCTCGCCCTTTTCCGCAAAACACTCACGGATCGAAGTTCCCAGTACCTGGACGATCTCGTCATCCATCTCGATGACATCCCTGCCGCAGGCCTCGCCCAGAAGTGCCGAAACGGTTGTCTTGCCGGATGTCGGCATGCCGATCAGAACAATGCTGCGGCGGTCCCTGTAAAGCATATTCAGGCACTGAGTCATCAGCTGCGGATCCAGCTGTCTGCCGGTATACAGCATATCGGCATGCCAGGCCTGAGCCACCAGCATGTCCAGTCCGCCGGCCGTCTTCAGACCCCGGCATCCCGCCTCAAAGAGAAGCCTGGTGCGGAGCGGATTGGCAATGATGTCAATGACAGCTTCAAGATTTTCAAAACGGTCAAGATCGACAGGCACATCGTCGAAATGGGGATACATTCCCAGCGGTGTCGTATTGACAATCAGCTGATAGCTGCTGCTTTCGGCATACATGGTCTCATAGGTAACGGTATTCTCTCTTACCGCCTTGCGGCTGATCACCTGCACATCGGCACCGAGTTTCCTCAGGGCTGCCGACACTGCCCTCGAAGCCCCGCCGCTTCCCAGAACGGCCGCCCTTCTGCCCCGGGCATCGATCCCGTGATTTTCCAGCATCTGCACAAAGCCCAGCCAGTCGGTATTGTATCCTTTCAGAATGCCGTTCCGGTTGACAATCGTATTGACGGCACCGATCTCTGCCGCTGTCTCATCGATTTCATCCAGCAGCGGCATGACCTTCTGCTTATAGGGAATCGTCACGTTGAGACCGTCAAAGTCCCGTCCTGCGATAAACTCTTCCAGTTTTTCAGGCTCCAGCTCATACATCTGATAGTCACAGCCGATCATGAAGTCATGAATCGGCTTGGACCAGCTGTGTCCGAGCGGATAGCCGATCAGTCCCAGTTTCATGCGTTTTCTCCTTCAAACCATGCTCTGCCGTATTTCTCCATCAGCAGATCCGCAAGTACGATTGCCGTAACTGCGTCGATCACCGGCCGGGCCCGGTGAATGATCGCCGGATCATGACGGCCGCCGATTTCAATCGTCGTGTTTTCATTTTTATCAAGATCGACCGTGCGCTGCCTGATGCCGATGGAGGGCGTCGGCTTGATCACCGTTTCAAACACGACCGGCATGCCGTTGGAAATGCCGCCGTTGATGCCGCCGTTATGATTGGTCTCTGTCTGTACCTTTCCGTCCCTGATCACAAACGGATCATTCGCTTCCGATCCGTACATCCCGGCAAAGGCAAACCCGCTGCCGAACTGTATGCCTTTGACAGCCGGCACGGAGAAAACTGCCTGTGAAATCCGGCTTTCCAGAGAATCAAACATCGGTTCGCCGATTCCTGCTTCCAGACCGTATACAGCCGTTTCCAAAATGCCTCCGACAGAGTCTTTCCCTGCGGCTGCCTGTTCGATCAGTGCCTTCATCTCCGCTTCCTTTTCTTCCTGCAGAACGGCAAAGTGCCGGCTGTTGACTGTCTGAATGTCATTGAGCAGATCCGTCTCATCAAAATGTCTCTCTTCGATACCGTGAAGACGGCGTATATGGGTGCCGATCAGAATTCCCTTGTCTCTGAGCATCTGCAGGCAGATGGCTCCGGCTGCTGTCAGCGGTGCGGTCAGACGGCCGCTGAAATGACCGCCGCCGGACGCATCCTCATAGCCGCCGTAACGGATATGGCCGCTGTAGTCGGCATGGGAAGGACGCGGTGTCTTCAGATGTCCGGCATAGTCACTGCGCCGTACATTCTCATTGCGGATCAGCAGTGTCAGCGGTGTTCCTTCAGTAATTCCGTCCTTCACACCGGAAATGAATTCCGGCAGATCCTTCTCGTGCCGGGCGGTGGAGATCTTTCCGGCCGCTTTCCGCCGGTTCATCTGTTCCGTCATCAGATCCATATCGATCCGGATGCCGGAAGGCAGTCCGTCGATGACCGCCCCGACAGCCGGTCCGTGCGATTCGCCGAAGATGGTTACGGTCAGATTCTTTCCCAGTGTATTCCTGCTCATATCAGTTTCTCCCTGAGATCTTCGGTACTGATATCCTGCAGATATCCTTTTCCGATCTCATCGACCTGCACGATCGTAATACGTCCGTGGTCGGCCTTTTTGTCATTCAGAAGCAGACGGAACACTTCTTCCGGATCGCTTTCACACGACACCGGCAGATGCAGGCGCTGCAGCACCGCTGCCAGTCTGCTCTTCAGTTCTTCATTGTTCATGATTGCCATCATTCCCATGCCCACACATTCACCGTGCAGGTATTCATTCAGCCCGTGTGAGGATTCATAGGCATGGCCTATGGTATGACCGAAATTCAGAAGCTTTCTCTCCCCTGCTTCCCGTTCATCATGTTCCACTACATTCTTCTTGATATTCAGGCAGCGGCTGATGATTTCATCAATATGTTCACGGTAATCATCCTTTTCAAAGACCGCAAACAGTTCTTCGTCAAAGGTCAGTCCTTCCTTGATGGCTTCGGCCAGTCCGTTGCTGTAGTGACGGGGACTCAGTGTATCAAGCACCTCCGTATCGACCAGCACCATATCCGGCTGCCAGAAGGCACCGACACAGTTTTTGTGTCCGTTCAGGTCGATCGCAGTCTTGCCGCCGATCGAGGAGTCGATCTGGGAAAGCGTTGTTGTCGGTATGTTGACATAGGCAATGCCGCGCATATAGGAAGCTGCCGCAAATCCGGCAAGATCACCGACGACACCGCCGCCGAGCGCGATCACGGTATCAGCTCTGGATACATGATGTTCCAGCATATCCTCCAGCAGAGTCTTCAGGGTATCAAAATTCTTTGACTGCTCGCCGTTGGCAAAGACATGCATATGTGCTTCCGGATACTGTTCCTGAAGGATCTTCCGCCACTGTTCGGGAACACCGTCATCACTGACCAGGAATACATGGCCGCTGCGGCCGATCACTTCCTCTGCCCTTTTCAGAATTCCTCTTTCCTGAATCACCGGATATTCTTTTGTTTTCGTATGCACCGTTATTTTCATTGCACCCTCCCGAAGAAACAAAAAGCCATACGGCATTATCCGCATGGCCTGATCTTTGCTTTCCATTCAGATAATGCCTCAGACTGAAACAGGCAGTTATCTGACTGCCCCGGCTATCTAAAGTAAAAGTAAAATAAGCTGGCTTTCGTATTCATCTACAGATAACTTTACTGCACGTCATACATGTTTTCAAGAATTACTTTCTGAAAACTTTTCAGGCTCGGCTGCCTTGTAGCATCCCAGCATCCGTGCTTCCTCACAGCGCAGCGACAGTTCCTTGAGAACCGCCTTCATTTCCCGCGTTTCCGCATTGCCGCTGAAATCAATGTAGAACATGTATTCAAAGATTTTCCCGGGTATGGGACGGGATTCCAGCTTCAGAATATTGATGCCGTTTTTGGCCAGGATGCCGAGGATATTGTACAGTGCACCGGGACGGTGCTTCAGCACCAGCATCATGGAAATCTTGTCGGCAGCCGGATCGGATTCATCCTTTGCGGTAACAACCAGAAAACGGGTCATGTTCAGATCCGAGTCCTGCACTTCGCTGATCAGGGATTCCATCCCGTAATATTCCCGTGCCCTCCAGCTTCCCAGAGCTGCCTTGGAGCGGTCACCGCAGTCCCTGACATATTCGACACTGCGGGCTGTATCCTGCCAGGGAACAGATTTTATCTGCGGGTTCGCCGCAAAAAATTCCGTGCACTGCGACAGCGCTTCGGGATGACTGTACACTTCCCTGATCTCTTCCAGCCCGGTGCCGGGAATGACGATCAGGTCTTCCCGGATCGGAATGTCGATTTCACCGACGGCATGGATATCATACTGCCGGAACAGGTCATAGCAGCGGGCAATGATGCCGGTCGTGGTATTCTCAACCGGAAGCACGGCATAATCCAGAGTTCCGTTTTCCACATCATTCAGTATGGCCTTGAAACCGGGATATCCCTGTGCATCAATGTCACGGTTCCTGAAATACTGCAGTGCAGCAATCTCGCTGAATGTTCCGTTGCTGCCCTGAAAACCCACCTTTATCTTCATATACGTTCTCCGTTTCGAGTATAATTCTAGTATGCATGAATTTTTCCAGCAACATGAAAAAGCACTGATTCTGATCACCGGATGCCTGATCATTCCGGCACTTTTTCTCATCTGTCTGCTGATCATCGGCATGCCGTATACAAACATTACCGGCCTGCTGGATGATCCCGTCTGGTGTATGCCGGCGCATATCCTGTTTCTGCTGATGCTGGGCTGGCTGTGCTTCTGCCTGTACCGCATCGGCATGCGCACTGTCCAGCAGGAACTGGTGCTCTATGATCTCGGCGTCCTGGCACTTCTGATTGTCATTGCCCTGTTTCTTCCCTACCGGGATACATCGCAGCTGATCAGCAGCCTGCATATCGTTGCGGCCTACTCTGCCTTTATCTGGATGAATATTCTCTTCTGGCGCTATGCCGGAAACGAAAGGAAGATGCGGAATATCTATCTTCTTGTCGTTCTGTTCTGCTTTCTGCATTCCCTGACCTACGGTGCCGTAACCGGCCTTTCGGAAATCGTATACGGAATTGCCGTATCCGTCATGATCTCCCTGCTCTGTGCGCGGGGGTGAACTACCCGCCGCTTAGGCATTGCCTTGAAGCGGGGGCTTCCTGCGAAGTG
>CAMNGB010000067.1 GCA_946537835.1 uncultured Erysipelotrichaceae bacterium | reverse complement strand
CAGAGATCGGATCAGTATGCAGGAATGACTCGGAGTCCGTTTTTTGTTATAATACCTTAGTTAATATGGATAGAGAATTTAACGTGACGATCGATCAGTTTGACGGACCTCTGGATCTGATGCTGAATCTGATCAGGGAAAACAAGATGGATCTGCTGAATCTGGATGTCAACCTGCTGACCGATCAGTATATTGCATATCTCAACAGCATGAGTGAGCTTCACCTGGAAGTAGCCAGCGAATATCTGGTGGAAATGGCAACACTGATCGAATACAAATCGAAGAAGATGCTGCCGGGAAACAAGGATACGCTGGAAGGGGAAGATGAAGAAGATCCGAAAGAGCGTCTGGTGCGCCGCCTGCTGGAATACCAGCAGTTCAAGGATGCTTCCGAAGAACTCATGCAGATGTATGAGAACAGGCAGCTGATGATGAGCAGACCGCTCAGCCGTGAAGCCGATCAGTTCATGAAGCCGGCGGATGATGAACCGTATACCGGCAATCCCTATGACCTGATGAAGGCAATGCGCCGCATCATGCTGAGAATGCAGCTTTCACGGCCGATCGAGACCAGATACACGGTCCGTGAAATATCCATGGAAGACCGGGTTGTGGAAGTCCGGGCAAAGCTTGACAGGCTGCCGCCGACGTTCCGCTTTGAGGCGCTTCTGGATGACTGCCATGATGTCCCGATGTTCATCGCGACATTCCTGGCGGTACTGGATCTGGCCCGCCAGCACCGTCTTGTCTTCACGGTAGAGGAAGACGATACGATCTGGTTTGCAAGAGGGGATAAGTACGCATGAGTGAAGAGAACAGAATTGGCGATCTGGACGCAGTGCTGCAGGAAGAGGAGAGTGACTGGCGGCTTGATGACAGTCTGCAGGTCATTTCCGATGAAAGCGATACTGCGGCTTCCTTCGGTGAAGATGCCGTAACGGAAGTACAGATCGAAGATGAAAATACGAATACGGAAGGAGAGGGCGATCCGGAAGATGAAAAAGGCTTTCTGCATCTTGCATCAGTGCTGGAAGGACTGCTCTTTCTGACCGGAGATGAAGGCATGACGATGGAACAGGCTGCCGATACGCTGGGAACCAGCGAAGAATATACAGCTCGTCTGTTCGATCATCTGCAGGTTTACTACAACAGCGACGAGCGCGGCATTGAACTGGCCCGCTTCGGCGAGACATGGCGCTTTCTTACCAAGGCGTCCATTCATGAATATGCCCGCAAGCTGTTCCAGATCAACAAGACGAACAAGCTTTCGACAGCTGCTCTGGAAACACTTGCCATTATCGCCTACAAACAGCCGATCACCCGCGTTGAAATCGAAGAACTGCGCGGTGTCGGTGCCGATGTCATGCTGAGAAAACTGGAAGCCCGCGGACTGATCAAGGAAGCAGGCCGTTCGGAAGCACCGGGACGTCCCATTCTTTATGCCGTCACGGAAGAGTTTATGGATGCCTTCCAGCTGCTCAGTCTTGACGAACTGCCGGAACTGCCGCAGTTCAGCCAGGAACAGGAAGGAAGCGAGGATTTATTTACACAATGAGGAGAAAACTGCTGACATTGCTGACTGCTCTTTGTGTACTGTGCGGCTGTGAGGCAGCACAGGCTGTGCCGGAACAGAGTGCAGCCGAAGAAGAACAGGTATATGCCTGCCGGTCGATCGACTTCTATGATTATCAGAATCCGGTTCCGGCATCGGACAGAATTGAGGATACCTATTTTTCCGATACGCTGTTCGGTGGTGACTCCCGCATGGGCAGCCTGTTCCTGTTCAGTGATCTTCCCGGCCGCGGTGCCGAGATCCACTATGTCACATCACTGAGCCTGTGGCGCATCTATGACATGGAACTTGAAACATCGGAAAACAATCTCTATGATGTTCTCATGGATACCGAACACGGAAATATCTATCTCCTGATCGGCATCAATGAGATCCGCAGCGACAATTTCAGCACCTGGACCGAAGAATTCAGAACGATTATCCAGGAGATCCGTGCCTCACATCCGGATGTGAACATCTATCTGATCCTGGGCTATCATCCCCGGGAGATCTCCGGTCTCAGCGACGAACAGCTGAATGATCATCTGAAGATGGAAAATGACGGACTGATCGACATTGCCCGAAGCGAACATGTGTATTATCTGAATCCCGATGATGCACTTGCCGGCGATGACGGAAAAGTCAGGGAAGATATTGTCTGGGACGGCCTGCATCTGAATGAGGAAGGATCCCAGATGTTTGCGGATTATATCGCAACCCATGTAGCAAGAGAGGAAGTATATGTTAAAGAAGTTTGTGAGTAGCCTGCTGGCAGTGCTGCTGATTGCAGGATGCGCCGGCGGTGGAGCTGCCGATGAAACGGTCAGGGAACATAAACCGGTTGCCGAAATGGCAGAAGGCCTGGTCAGCACGCTCGGTATGGAGAATGATCTGAAGGAAGTCAAGGAACGCGTTCTCTACGGTATGTTTTTTGAAACCAGAAAAGATGCCGAAGACAACTTCGTGACCGACGGCAAGGTATACCGCGGTGAAGACAAGAATGCCGATACGATCGGTGTTTTCGAAACGACCGACAATGCCAAATGCATCGAATATCTGAAGAAGTATCTGGAAACCCAGAAGGCGAATTCGCAGATGTATTCTCCGGAAGAAGTTTTTAAGATCGACAATGCCGTACTCGAATCCAGCAAGGACGGGTCCGTCGTTGTTCTGGTCATCAGCAGCGAAATCGAAAAAGCACAGACTGCAGTCAACGAACTGCTGAAATAGACAGAGGTTCCCCGACCGGAACCTTTTTCCTGTTTGAAGGAGGACAAACATGATTGACAGGTATTCAAGAAAAGTAATGCGTGACATCTGGAGTGAAGAAGCAAAGTTTCAGGCCTGGCTTGACGTCGAGATCCTGATCGATGAAGCCTGGAGCGAACTCGGCGAAATCCCGAAGGAAGACGTCGAAAAGATCAAGGCAAATGCCAGATTCGATGTTGACAGGATTCTCGAAATTGAGCAGGAAACAAGACACGATGTGGTTGCCTTTACAAGATGTGTATCGGAAAGCCTCGGTGAAGAAAAGAAGTGGGTGCACTACGGTGTTACCAGCACCGATGTCGTCGATACCGCCTACGGTATCCGCTATAAGAAAGCCAATGCCATCCTGCGTCAGGATATCCTTGATTTCATGGAAGTACTGAAAGAAAACGCCCTGAAATACAAAGATACGATCATGATGGGAAGAACCCACGGTGTACATGCCGAGATCACGACATTCGGCATGAAATTTGCCCTCTGGTATGAGGAGATGAAGCGCAATCTGGAACGCTTTGATGCCGCCGCAAAGGAAGTGGAAGCCGGCAAGATTTCCGGTGCCGTCGGCACATTTGCCAATATCCCGCCGTTCGTACAGGACTATGTCTGCGAACACCTCGGCATTCAGAGCGCCAATATCTCGACCCAGATCCTGCAGCGTGACCGCCATGCGGCATACTACGGAACACTGGCCCTGATCGGATCCACCATCGAACAGATGGCCATGGAAGTCCGTCATCTGCAGCGCACCGAAGTCAGGGAAGCAGAAGAACACTTCAACAAGGGACAGAAGGGTTCCAGTGCCATGCCGCACAAGCGCAACCCGATCGGTTCCGAGAATATCTGCGGATGTGCAAGGGTTCTGAGAGGCTATATGATCACTGCCTATGAGGATGTGCCGCTCTGGCATGAGCGTGACATTTCCCATTCCAGCGCCGAGCGTATCATCGCTCCCGATGCGACTGCTCTCCTGGACTACATGCTGAACCGTTTCGGCCGCATTCTGAAGAATCTGACGGTCTTCCCGGAAAACATGAAAAAGAATATCTGGCTGACCAACGGCGTCATCTTCTCGCAGCGCTTCATGCTGAAGCTGGTCGAGAAGGGATGGTCCCGTGAAAAGGCATATGATACCGTTCAGCCGCAGGCGATCAGAGCCTGGGAGAACAACCTGAACTTCCGGGATCTGATGAATGCCGTGCCGGAAGTGACGGAAACACTGACACCGGAGGAAATCGAGGACTGCTTTGACCCGATGTATCACGTCCGCAATGTGGATGAGATCTATCGCCGCGTCGGCATACTCTGATCATTCCAGATACCGGATCAAACGGTCCGGTATCTTTTTTTCTCATCTGTGATATGATAAGCGCATTAGTCTTTCGGAAAGGAGGCAGACGATGAAAAAACTGATTAAAATACTGATTGCTCTGCTTGTCCTTTTCGGACTTTACAAGACAGCAGAATATGCAGTGCGTTCAAAACTGATCAGCATCAATGAAATGTTTATCAGGGAAGATGACATCATCGGTGTCGATATCTCCGAATACCAGGGGAAGGTCGATATGGATCTTCTGGCTTCCCAGAATGTCCGCTTTGTCATCATCAAGGCAACCGAAGGAAGCGGCCACACCGATCCGTATTTTGAAGTGAACCGTGAGAATGCCCTGAACAGCGGCATGCTGACAGGGGCATATCATTTCTTTTCCTTTGACAGCAGTGCCGTTACCCAGGCCGAACAGTATATCAGTACCGTCGGTTCCCTCAGCGGCATGATGCGGCCGGTCGTCGATATCGAACTCTATGCCGACAAGGCGGAAAACCCGCCGACCGAGGAAGAAGTACGAAGCGAACTTGAAATCTTCCTTACCCTGATCGAAGACGAATATCATATCCGCCCGATCATCTATGCCTCTGACGAGGTATTCCGGAACTATCTGGACGGTTACTTTGATGAATATCCGCGCTGGGTGACAAACATGTATTATCCGGCTTTTATCCGTGACGGAAACAGATGGCTGCTCTGGCAGTATTCGGACAGCGATGAACTGAAAGGATTTGACAGCACCCGGATCGATGTCAATGTTCTGAACCGTGCCAATACCCTGGCCGATCTGGAAAGCGGCTACTGAGGCGGATCATGCTCGACAGGAAACAGGCAGTCAGTACATTTCTGGAATATCTGGACGGCAGCGGCTATGTCAGTGAACCGGGATATGAAATGAAGCGTATCCATACCTTTCATGTGTGTGAAAGGGCACAGGAAATTGCACTGTCAGAGAACTGCTCTCAGGAAGACTGCGATATTGCCTTCATGACCGCGCTTCTGCATGACATCGGCCGCTTCGGCGAACTGGCCGTTCTGCATACCTTTGACGGCACCCGTTTTGATCATGCAAAATACGGCGCAGAGCTCCTGTTTGATCAGGGACTGATACGCCGTTTTCTTTCGGATGACAGATTTGATCATATTATTCGGAAAGCAATTGAAAATCATAATAAACTGTATATAGAAGAAGACCTGAGCGAAAGGGAACTGTTTCATGCCAGACTGATCCGTGATGCCGACAAGCTCGACAATTTCCGCGTCAAACTGGAAGAAACACCTCAGGAAGCTTATCCCGGCCGCGGCTTTACGGAGGAGATCCTGGCCGTATCCGGAATTTCGGACGACGTATTTGAAGCGGTGAAGGCGCATCGCTGCGTAAAGCTGAAGGACCGGAAGGAACCGCTGGATTATTATGTATGCATCATGGCCTTTGCCTTTGATCTGTTTTTCCCGTACAGCTGCAGCTATGTTCTGAAAAACGGCCTGATCACTTCAATGCAGAACAAGATCCGCTGCACGGATCCGGAAACACGGAAAAGAATGGATGAAACCGGCAAAATCATCAATTCATATCTTCTGAGCAGGAGGACATAATGAACGGAAAACTGCTGCTGCAGGCAATTGTCAAATATGTTTCAGGTGTGATCCTGATGGCTGTTCTGCTGTTTGTGCCGGCCGGCACATGGCAGTGGAAGCAGGCATGGATCCTGATGGGAGTGCTGTTTGTGCCGATGCTGGCAGTCGGAATTGTCATGTTTTTTTTCGCTCCCGGCCTGCTGGCAAGAAGGCTGAACATGAACGAAAGGGAAGATGAACAGAAGACGGTGATCCTGTTCAGCGGACTGATGTTCACTGCCGCCTTTGTCTCAGCCGGCATCTGCTTCCGATATAATATCCTGCAGCTGCCGTTGCCGGTATCGTATATTGCTGCAGCAGTCTTTCTCTGCGGCTATTTCCTTTTTGCCTTTGTTCTGAAGCAGAATGAATATCTGTCCCGTTCCGTCGAAGTCCAGGAAGGACAGAAAGTCATTGATACCGGTCTGTACGGGATCGTCAGGCATCCGATGTATTCGGCAACGCTGCTTCTGTTTCTCAGCATGCCGCTGATTCTCGGATCCGTCATATCCTTTATCATCATGCTCGGCTATCTGCCGCTGATTCAGAAGCGCATGGACAATGAAGAAAAAGTACTGAAGGAAGGACTGCAGGGATATACGGAATACTGCACAAAGGTCAGATACCGCATCATTCCGTATCTCTGGTAAGAGGAAATATGAGATTTAGACCGACAAAGGATATTCAGACAGAAACCGTAAGGATCGGAAAAAGAAAGTGCCTGATCCTCAGAAACAGGAACATGCAGAGCATCAGTGCCGGACTGCTGTGGATCCATGGCGGCGGCTATATCACCGGCATGAAGGAGATGGTATATTCTTCCCGTGCTTTTAATCTGGTGCGGAAATACGGCATCACCGTGCTGGCACCGGATTACCGCCTGGCATGGGCGGAACCGTATCCGGCGGCACTGGATGACTGCATGAGTGCATTGCAGTATATGAAGGAACATGCTGTTTCTCTCGGCATCCGCAGCGACCAGATCATGGTCGGCGGCGAGAGCGCCGGCGGCGGTCTCTGCGCCGCTGTATGCCGCCGGGCAAGGGATGAGGGAAGTGTCAGGATTGCCTTTCAGATGCCGCTCTATCCGATGCTTGACTGCCGCGATACCGAAACATCGAAGGACAATCACGGCAGTGTCTGGAATACGAAGAGAAATCATTTCGGATGGAACATGTATCTGAAGAATACTGACCGCAGCAATGTGCCTGTCTATGCCTCGGCAGCACTGGGCGATGATTGTCACGGCCTGCCGCCGGCATATTCATTTGTCGGAGAGGGGGAACCGTTCCTGCAGGAGACAAAGGACTATATCCGGCATCTGCAGGAAGCAGGCATTCCGGCGGAAATGGATATCTGGCCCACCGATATGCATGCCTTTGACATGCTGAAGCCGGAACTTGAAATATCCCGGCAGGCAGCCGAGAAATTTGAGGAGCATTTTGTATATGCCCTGACGCATTATTATGCACCGCAGGAGGAAATATGAAAAAGATGATCCGGATCATGTGCATCCTTTGTCTGCTGGTACTGTGCGGGTGTACAAAAGACTATGACCGCAATGATATCCGTGACTATGTGAAGGACAGCTGCGGCATCAGTGATTTCAAGGTTTCATCAGAACCGCAGGAAATGCACAGTGATGAAGATGAGTACACCGACTATCTCTGGACTGTCACCGAAGGAAACGGCCGTGTCTTTCACGTTCTGGACAATTATCACTGGGGCATGGAGGCATTGACCAATTCCCTCGCCTGTGACCGTGAATATGTCATGCTGAAGGAACTGTTTGCGGATACGAGCCATGACATGCTGTATCTGTATGAAGAGGAATGGGAAGGCATGCTCAATACACAGATCAGAGGCGATTATTCCAACCGCCGCCAGCTGCATCTTCTGGCAGATGAACTGAAGGAACTTCTGGCGCAGAACAGGGAAGGAACCGGAGTATTCTATGACTTCCGCTGCATGCATCCATACCGCAGCATCGGGGACTATGAAATCAAGGATGCGGATGCCTACGGCCGGGCAAGACAGCCGCAGGATGTGGATATCTCTGAAGGGGATACCAACTATCTTCTGCTCTGTCTTGATCACCGCTATGAAAACATGAATGAATATACGAAGGAAGAGACGGCTGCCGCCCTGGAAAACTATCCCCGCCGGCTTGCATATCTTGATCAGGAAAGCGGAACATATGTTTTCTATGATGACCTGGTGGAAAGCCGCATGGGATACGGCATCTCCTTTGCCTGCCTGTATGAGATCCTGAAACAGGCCGGCTTTGATCCCTCGGGAAGTCCGGCGCATTATACCGTCAGTGCTCCTGACGGCACCGTATATGAATTTTCCTATGATTTCATTGAAAATGATGCCTATTACTATCTGCGGAACGGTGAAAAGACGGATACCGGCTATTATTTCTACAATCATTTCCATTACCGGAAAGTTGAAGAAATGTTCGGCGTCAGTGTCAGAGCCGCTTATCAGCTCGAAGAACAATGAAGTCATGTTATGATAGGGGCAGAAACTCAGAGCGGAGGTATCGGATATGCAGATCATGAAACTGTTGAAGAAAACGGCAGGCATCGCTGACTACAGTGAAGTCGTTTCTGTTTCTGCTGCCCGGGAGATGGCAGAGAGAGGTGAACTGGAGCCGCTGTACCTGGTCGGACTGCGCTTCGGCGGCAGGGAAGACCTCAGCAACTGTGTCTTTGTGCCGCCCGGCACTGCCGCACTCAAGGATCAGTATGATGACGTGATCGAAGACCTGCTGAAGGAAGGGCGGATCAAAAGCTATTCCTGCCATCCGCAGTACAAAGGCCGCAGTGCTGTGCCAAGCCTGCTGACCATCAGTGCATTTACACCGGAAGGAAAACCGGAGTTTACCGAAACCATCAGAATCTGGTAGAAAAGTAAGGAGAAAACTATGGCTGAAGATATTCGCGCAATGAAGGATGTAAGCAATCTGAAGGAATTTCATGCAGAGTATGAACTTCCGGACTGTGTCGTTCTGGACAGTGCCTACTGTTCCATGGGCCGCATGATCGGCTATAAGGCATGTCAGATCAGCGGCTATACGTATTATGATGCGGTGCTGCTGCTGGAACTGGTTCCGCAGTACGGAGTCACCAAGGATGATGTTGACCGCTATGAGCAGAAGCTTCGTCACCATTCCCTGACCGTGGAAGAACTGCAGGCAGATGAAGAATATGTCCGTCTGTCAAAGATCTTTGATGAAGCAGTGGATATTGCCTTAAGCAGGGGCAGATGCCTGATCCATGACCGTATCTCCAAGGAAGAAGTCATTGCCAAGGGCTACAGCTGTGTCAGTGCCATGACATATGCAACGGATATGAAAGCCAAGATCGTCCGCGCCAGAACATCGCCTCTGTATGAAAATGTCAGCGATGATCAGGCAGTCATTGCCGGCATCGGGGAAGAAGACATGATCCGCAAAAACTGGAAGCGCGGCCACAGCAAAAACGAATGGGGCTGCCTGGAAACATATGATATGGCTCTGAATACCGACATGTTCGGTCATGACTACACGGCTGAGCTGCTGGCAAGGCTGATGAAGAAGTAATATGGCATTTCCGGAAAATTTCATGTGGGGCGGAGCAACAGCAGCCAATCAGTACGAAGGCGGCTATGACGAAGGGGGAAGAGGACTGTCCACCCAGGATGTCCGCACCGCCGGCTCACGCACCCGCAAAAGAACGGTGACCTATCTTGACGGCGAAGGAAATCTGAAGGAAGCGACCCGCTTTGAACCGATGGGGCCCGGGGCAAAAGGCATCATTGTGCCCGGCAGATATTATCCCGGCCATCAGGCAGTTGATTTCTATCATCATTACAAAGAAGACATTGCGCTGTTTGCGGAAATGGGATTCCGCTGTTTCCGCATGTCCGTCAGCTGGACCCGCCTGTTTCCGAAGGGAACGGAAACAGAGGTCAATGAAGACGGAATCCGTTTCTATACAGCAGTCTTTGAAGAACTGAAGAAATACAATATCGAACCGCTGGTTACCCTGAATCATTTTGACCTGCCGCTGTATCTTGCCAATGAAAGAAACGGCTGGTGTGACAGAGAGACAGCAGATCTGTTTACCCGCTTTGCCGAAACCTGCTTTGTCCGTTTCAGAGGACTGGTCAGATACTGGATCACTTTCAATGAGATCAACTGCATGCTTGACTGGAACAAACTCGGCATCAGAACCGATGATCCGCAGGAATTCCATCAGGCCCTGTACCATGTCTTTCTGGCGTCCGCACAAAGTGTCATATGCGGACACCGCATCGATTCCGGAAACATGATCGGCATGATGGCTGCCTACGGTGCCATGTATCCGCTGGACTGTGATCCCGATACATATTTCAATCATCTGCAGTGCATGCATAACATGCAGTGGTACTGCGATGTGCAGTGCCGCGGTGCCTATCCTGCCTATAAGCAGAAAGAACTGGAACGGAATGGCATCGTCATCCGGAAACAGGAAGGCGATGAAAAGATCCTGAAGGACGGTACCGTGGATTTCATCGGCTTCAGCTATTATTTTTCGGTTGTATCCAGAGCCGGTGTCAATGTGTCGATGACCGGCGATCAGAGCCATGCCGTAGACAATCCGTATCTGAAAAAGAACGAATGGGGATGGCAGATCGATCCTGTCGGCCTGCGCTCAGTCCTTAACGAACTGTATGACCGCTATCAGCTGCCGCTCTGGATCGTCGAGAACGGCTACGGCAGCATCGATACCCCGGAATATGACAGCGAAGGGAATATCACTGCCATTCATGATCCGTACCGCATTGCCTATCTGAAAGCACATATTGCCGAAATGAAGAAGGCAGTGGAACTGGACGGTGTCGATCTGATCGGCTATACACCGTGGGGATGCATCGATCTGATCTCAGCCGGAACCGGTGAAATGAAAAAACGGTACGGGTTCATCTATGTCGATATGGATGATGAAGGAAAGGGCAGCCTGAAAAGGTACCGCAAGGATTCCTTTGCCTGGTATCAGAAGGTAATTGCCTCCAACGGGGAAGAACTGTAATTCCCTGAAACCCAGCATTGATATATCAGTCAGCCTTCGGAAGAAATTCCGGCGGCTGATTTATTTCAGACTGTTCAGGAATATCTGAAGGAACAGCAGATACTGCAGGAAAGAAAAATATGATAGATAAACTATTTGAATCCATGA
>CAMNGB010000066.1 GCA_946537835.1 uncultured Erysipelotrichaceae bacterium | reverse complement strand
CTTGTATTCCTTTCCGTTGATATGCAGGATCTTGTCCCAGGTCGAGCCTACCATCGGGAACAGGGTCGGGTTTCTGCCCTTCCAGAATTTCGGGTCTCCCTGCCACATGTATTCAATGCCGGTCGCATTGTCCTTGAAACTGTGAATCTCCGATGCCTGTTCGTCAATGACGACGGTCACCTTCTCGTTCTGCATTGTAAACGAAGCCATATTTCCTCCTTTTCAGACAGCACAAAATCAGTATCAGCATGATCAATGATGTGATGCAGACTTTTTCTGGAATCATTATATCATGCACACGCAAAAAAGCAGACACTTCCGTGCCTGCTCTCCGTTTGTATTTTACAGTTTTTCCGCTGCTACGGCTGCCGTAACGGCATCACCGCTGTTGACGGCAATAAATTTCTCGTTGACGCTGAAATCAACGCCGATGCTCATGGGACGTCCGTCATAGGTGCCGATCATATAGATTGCCTTTGTCTTCTTGCTGTCATACTGTTCCAGCAGTTTTTCAAAGGAAATATTCTTCGCCAGAAGACTGTCGGTATCCGGCGTATCGTCACTGTCCAGAAGACTGATGCCGAATCCTTCGCAGCGGAAATATCCGGTGCGTGATTTCTCATACAGCCATCTGACGGAATCTTCATATTTTTCACTGCCTTCGGCACTGAAATAAAGAACGGTTCTTCCCTCTTCGCTTGTTCTTCTCTTGATCTGCATTTGTAACCTCCGCGGCAGTCACCAGACTGCACCCGGACAATTATACTGCAAATTGTGAAAAAAGTAACAGATTTTGAGAAAATCAGCCCAGCGGTATCTCGACGACTTCGGCCATATGCACCAGACAGGTTTCGATCTGTTCCGAAATCTCCTTGGCGACCCGCTCCGATATCTCGTCGTTCTTTTCCTGTTCCAGCGACTGATAGAGGTTTTTCTTCACCTCTTCGCTGACAACATCGAGACGGGCCTTCAGATACATCTTCGGAATCAGCCTCCTGAGCGGATTGGGAATATTGGCATTGAGGATCGCTTCCTGCATCTTGTCCTTGCCCAGTGCCAGCACAAGCAGCGAAATGACAGCGCCGGCGACGATGCCGGGCAGACCGCTGGCGATCACGGCAATGCCGTTGCCGCCGCACAGGAAGCCGATGATCAGTGATACAAGGGTATCGATGGTCCAGGTGATTTCCTTGATGGCAAATACGTCTTCCGCTTCCATCCGGATCTCGATATCCTGCACTGCCAGATAGGAATTCAGGTTCAGGGCCGAATACGGAACGTTATGGTTGGTGCAGATCGGAATCGTATACTCTTCCAGGTCATAGGCAACCGTCTTCAGCCAGGAAGTGATCGGTCTTGTCAGCAGTGTTCTTGCCTTTTCCGAATGCAGGAAGAAATCGATCTCCTTCTGCAGTTCGCCGTTGATGTCGGCAAGCTTCTCAATATGGCCGCTGCGCCATCTGTCGACAACCGGCCAGGCGGCTTCCTCGATGATCGGATCGATCAGTGTCTTGACGGCAGCCTTGTACAGCTCGGGAATATGATTGCTGACAATGCGCTCGACAACGGTAGAAGAGATCAGCAGATCCACTTCTTCCTTGAACGCCTTCAGTTCGTCATCGATGCGGCCGCAGTATGCCAGTCCCTTCGATACCGAGAATTCCGGTTCGGCACCGGCAATCAGCACCGCATCCGGGAATACTTCCCGGCACCAGCCCTTCATTGCCGGCAGCTTGGATACACCGCCGGTCAGGAAGATCATTTCCGGCTGTTTCTCGCTCAGGGATGCCTTCGCATCCTGCAGGGAATCGACAAACATTTCCTTAAAGGATCTGTTTCCGAGCTTCTCCAGTCTGGTATTCAGCAGCCGGCCGGCGATCTCCTTATTCATTTTCAGGGTCAGCCGCACCGGGAATGCTGTGTGGCGGATGGTCACGATCTGCGTGCATTCGTTGTTCTGCCAGTATTCCTCATCGCTGAAGTATTTTTCCTTCAGGCGTCTGGCCGCAAATTCACAGTAATTCTTCCACGGTTCGCTTTCCTCGAAGATCCTTCTGATCTTTTTGGCGGAAGAGGACGCACTGACGGCTTCCTCGAGCAGGATCTCATCCATGATGCCGCCGCCGAAGAAGACTTCGCCGCCGGTCTGCAGCTGCACTTCCTTGCCGCCCATGATATAGGCAAAATCGGTTGTCGAGGAACCGACGTCAATGACCAGAACCGGCTTCTTCAGAATGTCATAGCCGACCTGAAGATGCTTGGACTGGCAGGCACTGACCAGAGCCGCGCGTGATTCGGATATGATCTTCGCCGGCGGATAGCCGATCTTTTCAAAGATCTCGCGGTACTCTTCCCTTGCCGCCTTGTCCCATCCGGCCGGACATCCGATATAGAAGCAGTCATCGGACCCCTTGACCAGCTGGGCACTTGTATACAGTTCACCCAGCACCCCTGCCGCAAAGCCGGTAATGTCTTTTTTGACCGACGGATCGGTCAGATAGCGGCTCTTGAAGCGGATCTTGCGCAGAACCGCATCCGGCGCATAGCAGGCCTTTTCTCCGACCAGCAGCTGGCCGTCCTTCAGCTGGGCAAAAGCCGTAATAAAACTCTTCTCATCCTGAATGGTGAGCATCTGCGGTTCGGCTTCATCTTTCAGAAGACACGATACTGCACTTTCGGCATCGCCCAGATCAAATCCGTAATATTTATCCATCGTTAATTGCCTCCTGCCGCAAGGCCTTTTTTCAGTACATTGCCGTCCATGACAATGGCCGGACGGATCGTTCCGGCACCGGCGCCGGAAGGCATCATGTCAAACCATGCCTTGTGTTCGGGGGTATAGCGCACCACTTCCGCACCCTTGCGGTGCAGGTAGTAGCTGATATCGGAAACCGTCTGCCGTGCCCCTTCGCTCTCTTCTGCCATGGCTGTCTCCAGGATGGCGGAGAGCAGTTCCAGTTCGGCATCGGAAAGGTTGCCGCGGGTTTCGGTGCGCACTTTCTTTGCGGTCATTGCCGCTTCGGTGCGGACATCCTGCAGCTGCCGGTCGATGGCTACGACCGAGGCAAACACGGCCCGGTAGATCTTCATGGCATCGAAGGTGGTACGTGTCATATATTCTTCCGTCGGCTTCTTTGTGACCTTATGGGAGCTCATGCCGGTCAGAAAGGTAAAGACGACCATCAGTCCCAGAAGCACCAGGATCAGAGGCAGTTCCAGCACCGAGCCCAGGGGATTGCCCTTGAGAATATACATCACGACGGCTCCGGCGGCACAGGAAACCGTCAGCATGGCAAAAATCCAGAATCTTGCCGGCAGCTTGCCGCTGCTGTTTTCCTCCTGTCTGGTGCGGTGATAGACATCGGTTTCACCGGTGCTGTCAAGAAATGCCGCAGCTGCCTGTACGGCTGTGATCATCTGCATAGCTGCCTTCTTGACGGCTTCGCTTTCGTCCTGTTCGTTGTACACATACAGAATGCGGGACAGCTCACGGTTTACCTGGGCGGCAGCCCGCTCGGCATTGTCTTCGCTGTTCAGCATCTGCAGAAACTTTTCCTTATCTTTTTCCAGTATTGACTGCATGGTTTCCATATACGCAACCTCGTCTTTACTAATTATTATATTTTCTTTTGTATATGAACGCAAAAGACATCTGCCGCAGGGAACATATCGCTTGACCGCAAGACCCAAAGTGATAAAGTTAATTCAAAGGAAAACAGATGTCTGAATTCATTCGTTACAGTGCATGTTGTTGCAGAAATGTGTCCAAGCCCGGTCTGTACTGGCATCCGGATCGTTTTCTGCAGGATTCGGAACAGTAAACATCGACCGGGAATGTCCCGGTTTTTTCATTAGAGGAGGAAAAGAATTATGCGCGTTTTTACTTCCATGGAACAGCTGATCGGAGGCACACCGCTTCTGGAGCTGACCCAGATTGAAAAAGAATACGGCCTGAAGGCAAAGCTTTTCGGAAAGATGGAGTTTCTGAATGCGACCGGTTCCGTCAAGGACCGCGTTGCCAGACAGATGATCCTTGATGCCGAAGCCGACGGCCGTCTGCAGAAAGACTCCGTCATCATTGAGCCGACATCCGGCAATACCGGCATCGGCCTGGCAGCTGTCGGCATCTCGCACGGCTACCGCGTCATCATCGTCATGCCGGAAACGATGTCCGTCGAACGCAGGAAACTGATCAGGGCCTACGGGGCCGAGATCGTACTGTCTGAAGGATCCCTCGGCATGAAAGGCGCCATTGCCAGAGCCGAAGAGCTGGCGGCAGAGATTCCGCATGCATTTATCCCGGCCCAGTTTGACAATCCTTCCAACGCCAAGGCCCATTACCTGACCACCGGACCGGAAATCCTGGACGACCTGGACGGAAAGGCTGATATTCTTGTTGCCGGGGTAGGAACCGGCGGCACCATTACCGGCACCGGAAAATACCTGAAGGAAAAGAATCCGGATGTCCGCGTCATTGCCGTCGAGCCGGATACCTCAGCCGTTCTTTCCGGTGACAAAGCCGGTCCCCACGGCATACAGGGCATCGGTGCCGGCTTCATCCCCACCGTACTCGATACATCCGTCTATGATGAAGTCATCCGCGTCAGCGATGATGATGCCGTTGCCATGGGTGCCCTCTTCGGCAGAAAACAGGGAATCCTGGTCGGCATCTCGGCCGGTGCTGCCCTGCATGCGGCCGTGCAGACTGCACTGAAGGAAGAAAACAAGGGAAAGAATATCGTTGTGATCCTGCCGGATTCCGGCGACAGATATCTGTCTACCAGACTGTTCGGAGAATAAGACATGAGAGTATATAACAATGAACTGCTGAAGGAAATCGCTGCCGAGCGTGATGAAGGCATTGCGGCTGCCAAGCCGAAACCGGACCGCAAGCGCATTCTCAGCATCATCAAGCGCATCCAGCTGATGCTGCTGCCTGACTTCTACCGCTTCCAGGACTACACCCAGGAAACCGCCGCTGCCACGCTGATCGGCGATCTGACCTATGAGATCGCCCTGGCCCGCGATCTCGACGGCATGGATCCTTCCTGTGCCGAAGAACTGACGGAAGAGTTTCTCGCCCGTCTGCCGAAGATCATGCATCTGATCTGCACCGATATCCAGGCCATCTATGACGGCGACCCGGCCGCCAAATCCAAGGCGGAGGTCATTCTCTGCTATCCCGGCTTCTATGCCATTTCCATTTACCGGATCGCTCATGAACTGTATGACCTGGGCGTCCCCTATATCCCCCGCATCATGACCGAATATGCCCATGAGAAGACCGGCATCGACATCAACCCCGGCGCCCGGATCGGCGAATACTTCTGCATCGACCACGGCACCGGCATCGTCATCGGCGAAACCGCCGTGCTGGGTCATCACGTCAAGCTGTATCAGGGTGTGACGATCGGTGCCAAGAGCTTTGATCTCGATGAAAACGGACTGCCGGTCAAGGGCGGCAAGCGCCATCCCGACCTCGGCAATCATGTCATCGTCTATGCCAATGCCACGATTCTCGGCGGCACGACCGTTATCGGCGACTATTCCACCGTCGGCGGCAACGTCTGGCTGCTGAAGTCCGTTCCTCCCCACAGCACCATCGTCTATGACAACTGTCATCAGAAGGAGGACGCATGAGCAGGCTGTCGGAAGTCCGGGAACTGGTGCATGCCAGACTGAATCAGATGCCGGATCCTTCCCGGCGCGACAGTGCCGTCATCCATCTCAACGGCGTATCCCTGGCAGCAGTTCTGATTGCCGAAAAACGCGGCATGGATCCGGAACTGCCGGCTGCAGCTGCGATGCTGCATGACATGGCTGCCTATCTGTCCGGCTCCTATGATGATCATGCCCATAAAGGTGCCGCAATGGCAAAAGGATTCCTGCAGGAACTCGGCATCTTCAATGCCGAAGAATGCGAATGCATCTGTTCCATGATCTTTCATCATGATGACAAGGATGTCACCGATTCCCCGTATGATGAAGTGCTGAAAGATGCCGATGTCATCCATCACTGTTTCCACGATCCCTCAAAGCCTGTCAAGGCAAAGGAACAGCAGCGGTATGAGAAACTGTGCCGCGAATTCGGACTGAAGAAGTAAAGGTGTTTCCCCGACTGAGGAAACACCTTTTTTTCATAAAAAATGCTGCCCGCAGGCAGCATGTCAGAGCTTACAGCTTGATGATCGTTCCTTCAGCTGTGCCGGAGATGGCAGCGGCATTTGCTTCATCGGTATCGATGTGCATCGCCAGTGCATACTTCTCGCTGACACGGATGACTGTGTCGCCGAAGACCAGGGAACGTCCGTCAGTGTCGATTTTGACGTTGACGATCTCACCGTTTTCAACGCCGAATCTTTCGGCATCTGCCGGTGTCATGTGAACATGACGCTTGGCAGCGATGACACCGCTGGTAATTGCCTTTTCGCCGGCTGTGCCGATCAGTGTCAGATCACCGGTTGTTCCTTCGAGATCACCGGATTCGCGGACCATGGCCTTGACACCGAGGGATCTGGCGTCGGTCAGAGACAGTTCAACCTGTGTTTCATCACGCAGCGGTCCGAGAACACGGACGCTGGACTTGCCCTTCGGGCCGACCAGTGTAACCTTTTCTTCAGCAGCAAACTGACCCGGCTGGGACAGTTCCTTTACCGGATGAAGTTCAGAACCCGGACCGAAAAGAATATCCATGTCTTCACGGCTCAGGTGGATGTGACGAGCAGAAACTTCAACTAAGAATTTATCCATCATTTCCTCCATTAATTCCATTGATTATTATATACCATTTTCATTGCTGCGAATGATCATTTCAGCAATGTGCCGAGGCTTTCGATCCGGGAATGCAGTTCCCTTGACGACATGCGGAGAGCTCCTCTGGCAAAAACGGAATTCTGAATCTGTCCGTCCGAGGAAACGACCGTCAGCGTATATTTCTCATGCATGTCATAGACCATTTTTTCGATGCGCTGATCAGCTGTTTCATCGGTGCGGGTATAGACGACTTCGACACTGCCCAGCTTCTGCACGGTGCCGTAGTTGTCCCTGACCCGGTAGCCGTCAAAGACGATCGTCATCGGCATGCCGGCATAGGCCTGATAGTTCATCAGCCGGGTGACCAGCTTTTCCCTTGCATCATAGAGATCTTCTTTCGCAAGTGCCTTGAGATCTTCCCATTCAAAGATCATATTGTATCCGTCAACGATCATGTACGGCGGCAGGTTCGGCCTTGCCTTAACCTTCTTCAGTTCTTCATCTTCCTTCTTTTTCGGTTTGCGCTCCTTATGGGGATTGCGGTTATTGGAAGAAGACGACTGGATCAGTGCCGTCATCTCGTCTTCGCCGACATGGTAGCGGCGGTGCTCATAGGCACTGTCGTTTTCCTGCCGGTTCAGGATCACATGCATATAGCGGTCTGCCTCATTCCAGGGAACATAGAAGCCGGAACCGTGGGCACAGAAGACAGATCCGGTCGGATTCCTTCTGTCGCTTTCGCTGTCATAGCCTCTTTCAAGAATGACTTCTTCCTGATCCGTGCAGGGTTCATAGCCGGCTGAACTGCAGGCAAAGATGCCCTTGCCGCGGGTATATGCGGATACTTCCGCCTGATAGTTCATCAGTTTCCGGACCGGTCCCTTGCCCCGTATCAGCATCATGCCGTCGCCGAGATCCTCCACTTCCACCGAAGCGGATCTTGTCTCCAGATCATACAGAGCCCTGCTCAGCACCTCCGAAGATACTTTCAGAGTGAATTCATAATATGGTTCAAGAACAATGCATTCGGCCTTCTTCAGAGCCTGGCGCACCGCTCTTCCTGCGGCTTCGCGGAAGTCGCCGCCTTCGGTATGCTTGAGATGACCGCGGCCGGCAGTCAGCGTGATCTTCACATCGGTCAGAGGTGATCCGGTCAGAACACCCCTGTGCCTGCTGTTTTTCAGCACCGACAGGATCGACCGGCGCCAGTTTCCCGACAGCATGTCATTGGGGCATTCATCAGCCACAGCAATGCCCTCACCCCGCGCAAGCGGATCGAGGCGGACATGGACTTCGGCATAATGGCGCAGCGGCTCGAAATGACCGGCACCCTCCATGCTTTCAGCCACCGTTTCCGCAAACAGCACCCGTCCTTCGGAAAAGCCGACGCGGATGCCGGTGCGCTCAAAAATCTTCTTCTGCACGACATCCTTCTGCATTTCACCCATGATGCTCAGGCGGATGACATGTGCTTCCGGATCGGCATTGATCTCGAGCTGGGGATCCTCGCTTGCCAGCTGCTGCATCGTTTCCGAAAGAGCCAGGATATCCGTTCCTTTCGGCAGTGCCAGCTGATAGTCCATATAGGCACTCAGCAGCGGCTTTGCGGCATTCTTCTCAAAGCCGAGGCCTTCCCCGGCTTCCAGATTCTGCGGGCCCTTGAGCACGCAGATCATGCCGGCATCAGCTTCATTTGTCATTGTAAAGTCGGCACCGTTATAGATGCGGATCTGATCGACCTTGTCTTCTTCACCGATCTTCTGCTTGGCCTTCAGCGTGCCGCCGGTAATGCGGACGTGGCTGAGACGGTTCCCCTGCGAATCACGTGAGATCTTATATACTCTTGCCCCGAAATCATCGGGATATGTCTTCTTCGGACAGACTTCGGAAATGACATCCAGCAGTTCCCTGATGCCGGTCTGCTTCAGAGCCGAGCCGAACAGCACCGGAAAACACTGTCGTTCATATACGGCAGTGCGGACCATATCCTCCGGTATTTCCCCTGTTTCCAGATAGGCATTCATCATTTCTTCCGAAACCATGGCCAGTTCCTCGCCCCTGTCTTCATTCCAGAGAATGCAGGAAGACGAGCAGTGCTTCTTCAGATCATTCAGCAGGTCTTCTTCGCTGCGGAAGGAAATATCCATCTTGTTGACGAAGATGACACACGGCACATGATAGTTTTCCAGGCAGTTCCAGATCGTCTCCGTATGCGCCTGCACACCGTCCTGGCCGTTGATCAGAATGACCGCCAGGTCCAGCGCCTGCAGCGTCCGTTCCATCTCGGCCGAAAAGTCGACATGGCCGGGTGTGTCAATGACGAAAACTTCCGTATCCCCATAGACAAAATGCGCTTCCTTGGCATAGATGGTAATGCCGTGATCCCTTTCCTGTTCATCAAAGTCCAGGAAAGCATCCTTGTGATCCACCCTTCCCATCTTCCGGATCGCACCTGCCGTATACAGCATGCTTTCGATACAGGTTGTCTTGCCGGCATCCACGTGTGCCAGGATGCCCAGTACGGTACGTTTCATTGCCTGTCCATTGTATTACAAAAAGCAGCCGCTTTGAAAGCAGCTGCATCATTTCAGAATTTCTGCCACGGAAGCAGACTGTCACCTTTGACAAGGAAGGCTTTTTCCGCCAGTCTTGCCAGCGGCGTATCGGAATAGGAATCGGAATAGAATTCATCGATTTTCCCTTCCGGGAACAGTTCGTGAAACCTTCTGACCTTCTCTTCGCCATGACAGTTCAGTCCGTCATATTTTCCCGTGTGAATATCCACCCGGCTGGCCATGCATGTCCTGATGCCGGTCTTTTCGCAGAAGGAGCGGATCAGGAACTCCGGCGAAGCGGAGATGACAATGTCATCATCCTTCTGATTCTTCCTGTAGAATTCCTTGACGTGATCCAGATGCGAGGAAGTATACTCTTCCACCGTCTGTTCCATGTCATCGACAAAGACAAACATGTGATACAGATTCTGCTTGAAGGTCAGCTTGGGCATGATCTTCAGTACATACAGCAGTCCGCACACGGCCGTGCGGGGAATGCTGAGAAGCGTTTTCGGTTTTTTCACATACAGATACTTTACGAATCCGAAGGTCGAATCACCCCGGTAGATCGTATCATCCCAGTCATAGACATTCATGTACGGACTCCTTCCTTTTAAGCGGTCAAAAGCCTCCTGAGGGAGGCCTGGTGCATTGATTACAGCTGATCGTTTTGAATCAGATAAACGATATAGTCATTGCCGTACGGCAGTCCGTCCGGTCCGATAAAAACATTCTGCTGTTCGCCGAAGCCGGGAATAAACTTATATCCCTTTGACGCAAAATATTCCTGCAGCGCTTCAATATCAACCATATCATCCCTGTCCGGATTGATTTTTACGAATTTGCCATATCCTCTTAAGCCGAGCATCAGTGCCAGCCTTGCGCTTTCATCGATTGTACCGCCGGAAATCTTTTTTGATTTCTTCTTCGCTGATTTCAAATTTTTCTGCCATGATTCATTCTCCTTCTCTGTTTTATGAAAAGTTGTTATGAATCTTCCTGCAAATAAGCATATCCCAATCATGCAGGATAATACAAGTCTGCACCGTATCTGAAAAAGAAGATCCGGAGATCTTCTTTACTGACGGGGTGTGACGGATTCCGGTGTCAGGAAGCGGGAGTCATAGCTGCGGCTGACAGTGTCGCAGGTCTCCTGGTACCATTTCAGCATTTCCAGCTTCATGTTCAGGATCACTTCCGCATATTCCTTTTCATCGATGCGGCTGACCTTTTCAAGCGGATCCTTTTCCAGATCATAGAATTCATCCTGTCCGTTATGACGGAGAACATACTTGTATCTGTGATCACGGATCATGGTTCCCTTGGCATGGGCTTCATCATCTGCCTCGGCATTCATCTTGGCCCAGTAGTCACTGGTCTTCTTCGGGCCTTCATCACCGTATTTATGATATTCATCGGCCTGCTTTTCGTGGGCCAGGCGTCCGCCTTCGCTGAAGACATACTTCCTGTTTTCCGTACTTCTGTTTTCAATGACCGGCCGCAGCGATACACCGAACTGATCATGTTCCGGGGCAACGCCGGCATAATCCATGACAGTCGCATAGAAGTCGACAAGCTCGGCCAGTGATTTCGTATTGCCGGGATCGACCGGGCAGCCCTTCGGCGGCTTGATCAGCAGCGGCACTCTGGTCAGAACATCCTCAAAG
>CAMNGB010000065.1 GCA_946537835.1 uncultured Erysipelotrichaceae bacterium | reverse complement strand
TTCCCTGGATATGACTCCTTTCCCGTAATGACGGTATGTAAAGAAACAGTGCTGTTATTTGCTGTTACTGCAGTGAATCGATCCAGGCATCGATCTCTGCTTCCGGAGTGATGAGCTTATCGCCGCCTTCGGAATCAAAGAGGATCTCTCTGGCATGGCTGATGCGGGCACTGCGGCATAAGGCCGTCATGTCCTTGATGACCGTTCCCGGCCAGCCGGCATTGGTCATGAACGGAACGACTTCCTTTCCGGAAAAATCATTCTGATCCAGGAAGGTACGCACGGCCGGAGCCATCGTATACCACCAGGTCGGTGTACCGACAATGATGCGGTCATAGTCAGAGATGTCATACGGCAGTTCCCGGATTTCCGGTTCAAAGCCGCTTTCCGTCTCCTTCTTTCCCTGATCGGATGCCCTGCGGTATTCCTCCGGATACGGCTGTACGGTTTCAATGGCACAGAGATCGGATGGAATCCTTTCATGGATCATTTCGGCAATTCTTTTTGTATTGCCGTTATGCCAGGTATAATAGACGATCAGTGTCTTCATATCAGGTTTTTCCCGGAGCTGGTGCCGATTCTGGTTGCACCGGCTTTGATCATGGCATCGAATGTTTCCTTGTCACGGATGCCGCCGGCAGCCTTGACGCCCATGTCGGGACCGACTGTCTTCCGCATCAGGGCGACATCTTCGACGGTTGCCCCGCCGGTGGAGAAACCGGTGCTGGTCTTGACGAAGTCGGCACCTGCCTCTTTGGCAAGGACACAGGCTCTGACCTTTTCCTCATCCGTAAGCAGGCATGTTTCGATGATGACCTTCAGCAGACGGCCGTCGCAGGCCCGCTTGATTTCGGCGATTTCATTTCTGACATAGTCATCTTCCCCATCCTTGAGCTTGGCAATGTTGATGACCATATCGACTTCCTCGGCACCGGCCTTGACAGCTTCGGCTGCTTCCAGGCATTTGGAGGCTGTGCTCATGGCACCGAGCGGGAAACCGATGACGGTGCATACCTTTACGTCACTGCCGGCCAGCAGTTCCTTTGCCAGCGGGATCCAGCACGGGTTGATGCATACCGAGGCAAAATCATATTCCTTTGCCTCACTGCACAGGGCAACGATCTTATCCTTTGTGGCATCAGGCTTGAGCTGGGTGTGATCAATGTATTTAGAGGCCTTCATCTTCTTCTCCTTCCGCGAAGTAGTATTTCTTCAGCACTTCATGAACGATCGTATCATCGCCTTCATACGGATCGCGTCCGTATTCACGGTAGATGAACTTCTCATCACCCTTGCCGAGAATGACGATCGTGTCATTGGGATCGGCCAGTTCAATGGCCTGACGGATCGCATCATAGCGGTCGGTGATGATGATGTAATTGGTCTTTTTGATGCCGGCGGCGATTTCTTCCGCGATCTGGCGCGGGCTTTCGTCACGCGGATCGTCCTCGGTCAGGATGATCATGTCGGAATACTTGTCCAGGATCTTGCCGAAGACGACACGCTTGGCCGTATCGCGCCTGCCGGCCGAGCCGGGGATGGAAATGATGCGCTTGCCCTTCGGGGTAATGGCACTGGCATACTGGCAGACCTTCTCAATGCCGTCGGGTGTATGGGCAAAGTCAACGAGAATATTGAACGGCTGGCCGTCCGAGATTCTCTGCATGCGGCCTTCGATCTGGCTGAGGTCGCGGATCAGCGGCTTCATGTCGGCGATCGGGATGCCCTGCACATTCAGGGCAGCAATGGCCGCAACCAGGTTGGAAATATTGAATCTGGCGACCAGGTTGGTTTCCAGATCATATTCCATGTTGGCTACCTTCAGGGTGAACCTGGTCCTGTCCTTCATCAGCTGATAGCGGATGACCTGATAGTCTGCCTCATGATCGATGCCGTAGGTCAGTACCTTGCACGGGCAGTCCTCAACGACCTTCATGCCGTAGGGATCGTCGGCATTGGTAATGGCGACGGCACCCGGCTTGAGGCTGTCAAACAGCTGTTTCTTGGCCAGGAAGTAGTTGGTCATCGTGCCGTGATAGTCAAGGTGATCATGGGTCAGGTTGGTAAAGACGGCAACGTCAAAGTCGATCGACTGTACTCTTCCCTGTTCAATGCCGATGGAAGAAGCTTCCAGGGCACAGGCTTCCATGCCGGCTTCACGCATATCCCGCAGAATGCCGTGCAGGTCATCGATATTCGGCGTTGTCAGCAGCGGCGGCAGCTTGACACTGCCGTACTCAATGGCGATCGTTCCGATATATCCGGTCGGCTTGAAGGCCGAAAGGATATCGCGGATGATGCACGAGATCGAGGACTTGCCGTTGGTGCCGGTAATGCCGAACATCGTCATGTTGTGGCTCGGGAAGCCGTAGAAGGCATCGGCTACCTTGTTGAAGGTGCTGATGACATCCTTGACCCTGATATAGGTCACATCATCGCGCATCTCTTCGAGATCTTCGCTGTAGACGATGACGACAGCACCGTTTTCGACTGCCTGGTCAATGAACTTGTGGCCGTCAAACATCATGCCCTTGACACAGAAAAAGATCGAATCCGGACGCTTCCTGCGGCTGTCCGCCATCAGCGACCTGATTTCTATATCCGGGGCATTTTCAAATAATTCCGTCAGTTTCATATCATTACACTTTCTTCTGCATACATCTGGTGTTCTTTATATTCACACAGCCTGACATTCACCATGGCGCCGTGTTCTTTTTCTGTCTTTACCAGAACGGGAATATAGTCGGACGTATAGCCGCTCATATATTCTCCTTCCTTCTGTTCAAGGATGACTTCCGCTTCCCGGCCGAGATGTTCGAGGGCATAGATGTCGCGGCACTTCGCCGAGAGGGCATTGGCGATCCTTGCCCTTTCCTTCTTTGTCTGCGGCGATACCTGGTCCGGCATCTTCTCAGCCCTTGTCCCGCTTCTTACCGAGAACGGGAAGACATGCATAAAGGCAAATTCACACTGCTCGCAGAACTGCAGCGTGGCATTGAATTCCTCTTCATCTTCACCGGCAAAGCCGACGATCAGATCGCATGATACGGCAATATCGGGAATCTGTTCCCTGATCCATTTGATTTTATCATAATACGCTTCCGTACTGTACGGTCTTCCCATCCGTTTCAGTGTCGCATCACACCCGGCCTGCAGCGGAATATGCAGGTGTCTGGCAATGCGCTTTTCCTGCTTCATCAGTTCGATCAGCTCCTCACTGACTTCCGTCACTTCAATGGAGGAGATGCGCAGTCTTTCCAGTGCCGGCACTTCATCGAGCAGCTTTCGGATCAGCTGCGTCAGGGTAACATTGTATTCCCTGCCGTAGCGGCCGGTATGAATGCCGGTCAGAACGATTTCCTTGTGGGTCTTCGTGATCCGCTTTGCCTCTTCAATCACGGCATCCGGTTCCATCGAGCGTTCCCGGCCTCTGGCATAGGGAATGACACAGTAGGCACAGAACTGATTGCAGCCGTCCTGGACCTTCAGATAGGCACGGGTACGGTTTTCAAAGCGGTCGGTCACCAGATTTTCAAACGGTGTCTCTTCAAACGGTTCGATATCACGGATCTTTTCATGATCCTGCAGATACTGATCCAGATATTCCGGCACTCTTGCCTTATGGGCAGTGCCGACAACGATCTCGGCATCTTCCAGCATGCCGTCATTGATCTGGGCATAGCAGCCGACCATGACACAGATGCCGTCAGGATTGTTTCTTTTTACCCGGTGCATCATCTTGCGGCTTTTGGAAGCGGCCGTATTGGTCACGGCACAGGTAAAGATCAGGGATGCGTCCGTCTTCTCTTCAAACGGCTTTCTGACCCATCCTTTCTTCTCCAGCATGCAGGAAATGCTTTCGGCTTCATACATGTTGACCTTGCAGCCGAGGTTCATGATCGAAAATGTTCTTGTCATACTTCCTCCCCGGCATCACTGACGATGGCACAGGCATACATGGCAGCTGTTTCGGCCCTGAGAATGCGCGGTCCGAAGGTCACTGCCCGATATCCCATTTCGTCAAATCCTGTCATTTCCTCATCGCTGAAGCCGCCTTCCGGCCCGATCACGACCGTAACACTCTTTTTCCCCTTCACTGCACTGCTGAGTGAGGAGGAAGTGCCCCAGGCATTCTCATAGGCAGCCAGGCTGGCTTCACTTTTATACTGTTCAAGATCGGAAAAGCGGATCGTTTCCGTGACTTCCGGGATCCGGCTGCGCTTGCACTGCTGGGCAGCCTCCAGGCAGATATCCTGCCATCTCTTCCTCTGCTTTTCCGCCTTTTCTTCCCTCGCTTTTACGACACATCGTGACGATATCATCGGAACAATGCGGTTCACACCCAGTTCCGTCGCTTTCTGCAGCACCAGCTCGAATTTTTCCCTGCGGATCAGGGCCATGACCAGTGTCAGGTCGATGCCGGATTCATTGGTGCGGCTGTCCTCTTCTTCCACAAGTGCCGCAAACTGCTTTCCCTTGCGGTATGTACGCGCAAAAAAGCCCTTGCCTGCACAGACAAGGCGGATCCTTTCTTCCCTGAGACGGACAACATCACGGGCATGATGTGCCTGTTCATCCGTGAAGATATATTCATCTCCGACATGAAGCGGAATATCACTGAAATACTGCTGCATACTGTCCGAAATTATACTCTATTTCTGTCCTTCAGCCAATACGATATCTTCTACCAGACGGCAGGCAATGCGCACGCAGTCATTGCAGTCGCACAGTACCTTTCCGGTGCCGATGCCCTTGATCTCGGCGCACTGCAGTGCCCCTGCTTCTTCCCTGAAGCGCTTTGTCATTTCCCTGGTCAGAACATATGTGCTGCCCTTGGAATCGGGACGCTCCAGATTGGCCGTGCTCTTCTTCAGGCCGGCACAGGCAATCGCTGCACTCAGGGCGCCGCAGGTTCCCAGCGTGCACCCGAAACCGCCGCCGAACCCTTCCGTGATCCGGAACATTGTCTTTTCATCAATGCCCAGCTCTTCGCAGTAGCTGCAGGCCACTGCCTGCGAACATGTATATCCTTTTGCCCTTAAGGCAACACCCTGTTCTTCTTTCATCACAAATATCTCCTGTTTTTTCTATTATACCCGAAAAAACAGCTCATATAAAAAGCAGAGGCATTCTCAGATGCCTCTGCCTGTCATTTTGAATTTCTGTTTTGTTCAGAGTTCTTCACCGTTTGTGGCAATGACGTTTTTGTACCATTCGTAACTGTCCTTCAGGGAGCGTCTGCCGGTGCCGTTTCCGTAATTGTCATAGTCGACATAGATGAAGCCGTATCTCTTTTCCATTTCCGATGAAGAACAGGAAATGATGTCGATCGGTCCCCAGGGATAATAGCCTCTGAGATCGACGCCGTCATGGATGGCTTCCTTCATCTGTTCGATATGGGCCTTCAGGTATTCGACCCGGTACGGATCATGGATACTGCCGTCTTCTTCGACCTTATCATAGGCACCGAGTCCGTTTTCGGTGATATAGATCGGCTTCTGATATCTGTCCCAGTAGACATTCAGGGCATAGCGGAGTCCGACCGGATCGATCGCCCATCCCCAGTCGCTTGCCTTCAGCAGAGGATTCGGGATCTGTCCCAGTCCGTCTTCCAGGAATACTGTTCCGGACAGTCTTGTGTAGTAATAGGACAGCGATACAAAATCGACCGTTCCCTCTTTCAGAGCCTTCTCATCTTCCTCGGTGATCTCGATATTGTAGCCCTTGTCTTCAAAATACCGCAGGGCATAGCCGGGATAGGCACCTCTGACCATGACATCCCCGTACATCATTTCCATCTGATTGTGCCTGAGATTCCAGAAGTTGTCTTCCGGCGAGGTACTGGCCGGATAGGTCAGATTGGAACAGAACATCATGCCGATCTCATTTTCGGGATCGATCTCATGCGCTCTCTTTGTGGCAATGGCACAGGCGACCATTTCATTGTGGACAGCCTGATACTTGGCTTCCATCAGGTTCTCAACCTTATCGGAGGCAACCCCGAGATGATTGAAGGATTCATGGAAGATCAGATTGATCTGATTGACTATGATCCACTTTTTTACCCTGCCCCTGTATCTTTCAAAGAGAACCTCGCAGTAGCGGGTAAAGAATCCAATCAGTTCACGGCTGTACCAGCCGGTATAACTGATCGTCAGGTTCAGCGGCATTTCATAATGGCTGACGGTGATCATCGGCTCCATGTTGTTGGCAATGATCTCATCGATCAGAGCATCATAGAACTTCAGGCCTTCTTCATTGGGCTCTGTTTCATCGCCGTTCGGGAAGATTCTGGCCCAGTTGATCGATGTCCTCAGTGTCTGCATGCCCATGCCGGCAAGCAGCTTCAGGTCTTCCTTATAAGTATGGTAGAAATCGATGCCGCGCCGTTTCGGATACAGCAGGTCATCTTCCTGCATGGCCTTCTTTACATAGGCAGTGTCGATCTCAATGTTGTAGCGCTGTTCCGGCGGCAGATCATACTGGGCGCGGTTGATGTCGGCCAGGCACCAGCCCTTGCCGCCTTCCTGCCAGGCACCTTCCATCTGGTTTGCGGCCAGTGCCCCGCCCCAGAGAAAATCCTTCGGGAACGTATGCGGATTCTTCTTCATGATTTCCGGTTCCTTATGCATTCAGAATGAATTTCTCAATGACTTCTCCGACAGCGCCTTCATCGCAGTCAGCTTCGGTGATGAAGTCACATTCCGGCTTCATCGCTTCAACGGTATTGGCAACCCCGACACCGAGGCCGGCTGCCCTGATCATTGAAAGGTCGTTGTAGTTGTCGCCGATGGCAATTGTCTCGCTGATATCAATGCCGACCAGATCGCACAGTCTCTGCAGTCCCGCACCCTTGGAGACACCCTTGCGGTTGACTTCCATGTAGCGGTTGGAGGAATAGGAAACGTCCATATTCTTTGTCAGATCCTTTACCTCTTCGGCAATTCTCTGCAGATAGCTGTGATCGGTATTCATGTAGATGAACTTGACGATTTCCTTTCCCTTCAGGAAGTCGATGTTGTCGTCAAAGATCTCGGTGCATGGCTGTCTTGCGGCAAGATATTCCACTTCCTCCGGGAAGAAGTTCTTGACCCATACCTGATCCGGGGTATAGACGTGCATGCAGATGTCATCATAGCGCAGGCCGTATTTGTACAGTGCCTCCGCCTCTTCAAAGGTAATGCCCTGGAAGTACAGCAGTCTCTCCCCCTTGTTTTCGGTAATGGCGCCGCCGTTGTAGGAAATCGTATACTGATTTTCCTTTTCATAAAGTCCGAGCTGCTGCAGCGTATCATGGACGGAATTATAGCCGCGGCCGGTGGCCGGGACAAATTTCACTCCCATGGCTGTCGCCTTCATGATCGCATCGATATTGCGCTTGCAGATAGAGCGGTCACGGCTGATCAGGGTCTCATCCAGATCAGCCACAATCATCTTATAGGTCATTATCTGTTTCTCCGTTTCTCTCTGTCTTCATTGTAACAATTCTTCCCCGAAAGAAAAACCCGCGCGTCATGCGTACAGGCTGTTTCCGGATCATTTCTGCCGATTTCAAGGTGGAATTCTCCTTTTGCATGCATGATATACCCTTGTGATTTCGGAAAAAAAACCTGTTTTTGTGCAAAACAGGTCAGGAAATCTTCTTGTAGAGCCAGTTGCCGAGCATCTGCACGAGCTGAACAAAGATGATCAGGATGACGGAGCAGATGACCAGGTATTCGGTATTGTAGGACTGATAGCCGTAGCGGATGGCAATGTCGCCGAGACCGCCGCCGCCTACCGTACCGGCCATGGCCGAATAGCCGACCAGGGAAATGATCAGGAGCACGACACCGTTCAGCATGCGCGGGATCGATTCCTTGATATAGACCCGGAACAGGATCTGCCAGTCGGAAGCACCGAAGCTTCTGGCGGCTTCAATGACACCTGGATCCGTTTCCCTGAGGGATGTCTCAAACACTCTGGCAATATAGGGAATGGCAGAGACCGTCAGCGGCACGATGGCAGCGGTTGTGCCGATCGATTTGCCGGCAATGAAGCGGGTAAACGGAATGATGATGATCAGCAGGATGATGAACGGGAAGGAACGGAAGACATTGACGATGAAGCTAAGCGCCTCATAGACGATCTTGTTGGGACGCAGTCCGTCCGGTGCCGTCAGGGTCAGAATAATGGCCGGGAAGAAACCGAGAATAACGGAAAGCAGTGTTGACCAGAAGACCATGTACAGGGTCTGGCCGGTCGCATTCAGAATGATATCCCACATCTTACAGCACCTCCCAGAGGACTTTCTTGCCGTCCAGGTATGCACATACCTTTTCCCTGTCCTCTTCCTTTACATTGATGACCAGTGATCCGAAGACACTGGAGCGGAAATCTTCCAGCTTGCCCCAGCAGATGCTGAAGTCCGTATCCAGTTTCCTCGCCATCATCGTGATGACCGGTTCATCGGAACTTTCATCGGTGAAGAACAGCTGGATATTGACGCCTTCTTCCGGCAGATGGCCGCTTTCTTCCTGCAGGAACTGCTTGACTTCCTTAATGGGACGGACAAACAGTTCTTCCGGTCTGCCTTCGGCCAGGACGGTTCCGTTCCTGAGGAAGGAAACCCTCTGGCATACCTGCTTGACGACTTCCATCTGATGGGTGACGATCAGGATCGTAATGCCCATCTTCTCATTGATCTCCTGCAGCAGTGCCAGGATCTCCCTGGTAATGGCCGGATCAAGTGCCGATGTCGCTTCATCGCATAAAAGAATCTCAGGATCAAGCACCAGAGCACGGGCAATGGCAACACGCTGTTTCTGGCCGCCGGACAGTTCCCTTGGCAGAGCGTGGATCTTATCGGAAAGACCGACCAGTTCGATCAGTCCCTCGATCTTTTTCTTCGCCTCCGGCGTCTTTGTCTTCATACCCCAGAATTTCATCGGCAGCGCCACGTTGTCATAGACATCGAGGCGGTTCAGCAGATTGAAATTCTGAAAGATCATGCCCATCTTTTTCTGCATGAGACGCAGTTTTTTCGGATCATCCGGATTCACCGCTTCACCGTCGACGGTGATCGTTCCGGACTGGTAGTCCTCCAGTCCGTTGACGCATCTCAGCAGCGTGCTCTTGCCGGCGCCGCTCTGACCGATGATGCCGTAGATCTCATGATCCTGTATGGTCATGGAAATGCCCTTCAGCACTTCCAGATCTCCGAAATTCTTTTTTACGTTTGTCAGTTCTATCATCGCTACTTCTCCGTATAACCGCGAATACAGCGGCACCGTTCCCCCTTTACGGCACCGCTGCAGTCAGCTGTTTCTGTCTGTACAGTATATCTTATTTCTGGTTGATCTGGGTAATCGACTGTGTATCTGTCGGCGCATTGTTCAGAAGGCCCAGGGCATTCAGCAGATCAATGGCACGGGCATAGTTGTCAGTGTCATTCGGAACGCCGATGGAAGCGCCGTCCTGCAGTTCGGAAAGAGCCTTGATCTTCTGGGAATAGACACCCATCGGTTCGATATGGACACCGACGGTTGCGGCCAGATGCAGTCCGCCTTCTTCATTCTGGTTGTTCAGATAGCCGAGTGTCTGGAAATAGTTGGCATCGAGTTCGCCTTCTTCCAGGGTTGTGTTCGGCAGAACATAGTCATTGAATTCAACAACTTCCAGCGTCCAGCCCTTTTCAGCCAGGACAGAAGCTACGACATTCTTCAGGATCTCGGCATGGGGAACGAGTGTTGCACCGACCGTGATCTTGTTGTCATCGCCTGCCTGCGGGATCTCAGCTGCTTCAACAGCCTTGCCGTCGGCATCGATGAACGAAGCAATCACAGCGCCCTGATATGTCTTTTCGATATATTCCTTGACTGCCGGGCTGGTAATTGCGGCATTCAGAGCCTTTGTCTTGTCAGTCTCTTCATTGCCCTGCCTGACAGCCAGGTAGTTTGTACGCTTTACACTGGTTTCGGCATCGAATGATTCGATTTCGACTGCCGGGTTGGTCTGATTCAGTTTAGCCTCAAGCGCATAGTTGCCGTTGATGACTGCAACATCGAGATCCGGCAGGGACAGCGGCAGCTGACCTGCTTCAATGGCAACGATTTCATAGCCATGCGGGTTGACGGAATCTGCGGATGCTGTACCGGCATCTGTGCCGGATGCACTGTTGGAACTGCAGCCTGCGAGTCCGAGTGCCAGGGTGATTGCTGCCAAAGTCTTGAGTGTTCTGTTCATGCGTTTTTTCCTCCTTGTTTTTTTCCTTGAAAAGGACCTTCAGGATGAGGCTGGTAAAATAAAACGGCCCCCTCATATAAGGGCGCCGTAACGCTGTACCACCTTACTTCAAAATGACCTCACGATCATTTCCTCTTCAAGTACGCTGATCTTCTCAGATATACTCTATGCCTGTAACGGGGCCGTCCGGTATGACCTACATTTCGGCCATACAGCTCCAGGACCATGTTCATCCGGGCTTTGCGCATCTTCTCTCAGCTTCTGAAGACTCTCTGTGCCGTTCCCTCCGGACTACTCTTCCCTTCGTTGCTTATGAATACATCTTAACCGAATCAGAATGATTGTCAACAAAGTTTTTCACATTTTAATCATATTTTTCAAACATTATTTTCACAAAATGTAAGAGTTTTCAGAAGCATATTATGAATGCGCAGTTCTGCTTATGGTACAATCACACTATGAATAAATACATTAACGAACAGATCCGTTCCTTTCTTGAGGAACCTGACATGATCGCTGCCCTGGCCAATGTCAGTGCCGTCATTGCCCAGAACTATGACCGGCTCAACTGGTCCGGCTTCTATTTCGTCAAAAACGGCGAACTGATCCTCGGCCCCTTCCAGGGCAAGGTTGCCTGTGTGCACATTCCCTTCGACAAGGGTGTCTGCGGCAAATGCTACAGGGATGCGGCCGTACAGTGCATCGATGACGTTCTCGCTTTCCCCGGACACATTGCCTGTGATTCCGCCAGCCGCTCCGAACTGTGCGTGCCGATCATTGTAAACGGCACCGTTGTCGGTGAGATTGATCTAGATTCACCTGAGAAAGAGCGCTTCGGTGAAGACGAAGTCAGAGAGATGATGCAGGCTGCTGCAGATATCGCAGATGCCTGGCAGAAACATCACTGGCCGAACTGAGAGACACGCATGACGTGTCTTTTTTCTTAAATCACAAAAAGTAAAAGAGGAGCTTTTCAACCCCTCTTTTTTTCTCCAGCAATCGCTGGAGCTTTGCAGAACTACATCTCTGCCTTCTCCCTATCTCTATAGGGATGTTTCCCGCCCCTCGTCTCGCTTCGCT
>CAMNGB010000064.1 GCA_946537835.1 uncultured Erysipelotrichaceae bacterium | reverse complement strand
CCGCTGTATCCGCCCTTTCCCAAAACTGCGCAAACAGTATAGAGTCCTTTACGGATGCTCTTTTCACCGTTGATTGCAGTGAGGGGGACCTTTCCATACAGTTGGAAAGCTTCGATGAAAAGGGTATAGCGGAGATACTTCTCTCCTCTCTTTTGTTGGGACTTGAGAACATCTCCCAAGGATACCCCGGAAATATCAATATAACAAAAAAGAAGATCGAAAAGGAGGTATAAACTTATGTTACAGATAAACCTTCAGTTATTTGCTCATAAAAAGGGTGTTTCTTCCACAAAGAACGGCCGTGATTCCGCCGGCAGGAGACTTGGCGCTAAAAAAGCCGATGGTGAATATACAAATGCCGGTTCGATCATCTACCGTCAGCGCGGAACCAGGATTTTCCCGGGCAAGAACGTTAAGCGCGGCGGTGACGACACACTGTTCGCTACAGCAGCAGGCATCGTCAAGTACGAACGTTTAGGCAAGGATAAGAAACAGGTTTCTGTATATCCTGTCGAAGCTTAATTCGCTGAAGATGAAAAACTCCTGAATATCATTTCAGGAGCTTTTTTTGCAAAGGAGGTGCAGGATGATCGATTTTGTAAAACTGCATGTGAAAGCCGGAGACGGCGGCAAGGGTGCCGTTGCCTGGCGCCATGAAAAATTCTATCCGAACGGAGGCCCGTTCGGCGGTGACGGCGGTGACGGCGGGGATATCTGGTTCCAGGTGGATACCAATGAAACGACCCTGACCAAGCTCCGCTTTACAAAGACAATCAAGGCCGGCAACGGCATGCCGGGTCTGACCAAGAAGATGCACGGCAAATCCGGTGACGATGTTGTTGTCAAGGTGCCGCTCGGCACCATGATCAGAAATGCCGAAAACAATGATCTGCTGGCCGATCTGACCAGGCCGGGACAGAAAGTCCTGATTGCCCACGGCGGCAGAGGCGGTCTCGGCAATATGCATTTTGCCACTGCCCGCAATGATGCGCCGGAATATGCCCAGCCGGGTGAACCGGGTGAAGCACTGGATCTGCAGCTGGAACTGAGACTGCTGGCAGATGCCGGACTGATCGGTTTTCCGTCTGTCGGCAAATCGACATTCCTGTCGGTCGTTACCAAGGCCAGGCCGGAAATCGCCGCATACCCGTTTACGACAATCGAACCGAATATCGGTGTCGTGACACTGCCGGATGACAGAAGCTTCGTGCTTGCCGATATGCCGGGACTGATCGAAGGCGCCGGCGAAGGCAGGGGACTCGGTCATGAATTCCTGCGGCATATCAGACGCTGCCGGGTTCTGATCCATGTCGTCGACATGAGCGGAAGTGAGCGCAATCCGATCGAGGATTACCGTATTATAAATAAGGAACTGGCAGATTATGACCTTTCCCTCGAAGACCGTCCGCAGATCGTCGTTGCCAACAAGATGGATGACGAATATGCGGAAATGTATCTGGAGGAATTCAGAGAAGCCTATCCGGATCTGAAGGTCTATGAAATCAGTGCCGTTGAGCATAAAGGCATCAATGAAGTTCTCTATGCGGCAATGGCGGAAATTGAAAATGCCAGGACCGCCGAAGAAGAGAATGCAGAGCCGGCTGAGGAAACGGTTGTCTACCGCTATGAGCCGAAACGGCCGCTGTTTGAGATCATATCCCAGGGACCGCACCGCTGGAAGGTGGAAGGCGAGAAGGTCGACCGGATGGCCGAGCAGTATGATCTGGACAATGATGAGCAGGCCTATCAGTTCGCTGTTGCAATGCAGCGGATGGGCATTGAATCGGCACTGCGCGAAAAAGGTGCAGCCGACGGCGATCAGGTCATCATCGGATCGTATATCATGGACTTTAAGGAATAGGAGTGCTTATGATCGCATTTATCAAAGGGATTGTAGCATCATACGGTGCCGACTGGGTCGCAGTGGACAACCACGGCATCGGCTATCAGATTTCTTATCCGCATACCGACAGGGTTACATTGAATCAGGAAATTACTGTGCATACCTATATGCATATCAGTGAGAATGATGTCAGTCTTTTCGGTTTTGAATCGACGGAGGAAAAGGATCTGTTCATGCGTCTGATCTCCGTCAAGGGACTGGGTCCGAAGACAGCCATGAACATGCTGGCGAAAGCCGGATATGATGAGATCATCGGCGCGGTAGAGACAGGCAATGTGGCGGCCCTCAAGAAGATGCCGGGCATCGGGGCCAAATCAGCCAGCCAGATCGTCCTTGATCTCAAGGGCAAGCTGGTGGCAGCGCCTGCTTCCTCTGTGCGGGTATCCGAAGAATATCCGCCGGAGATCCGCGATGCCATGGAAGGCCTGAAGAATCTCGGCTACAAACAGAATGAAGTCAGCAGTGCCGCAAAGGTCATGAATGAATCGCCGGGTCTCAGCACAGCTGAGTACCTGCGCATCGGCCTGCGCTTTCTGAGCAGATAAGGAGGAAAACAATGCAGACTGACAACCGTATTTTATCGGGTTATGCAGAAAGTGATGAAGATGTCATCGAAGCGACGATCCGTCCTCAGTCACTGGATGAATATGTCGGACAGAATTCATTGAAGGACAACCTCCGCATCTATATCAAGGCGGCACTGCAGCGGAATGAACCGCTGGACCATGTGCTTCTGTACGGCCCGCCGGGACTGGGCAAGACGACACTGGCATTCATACTGGCCAATGAAATGCATTCCAAGGTCAGAGTCGCCAGCGGCCCGAGCATTTCCAAGGCCGGCGATCTGGCCGCCATTCTTTCCATGCTGGAGCCGGGCGATGTACTGTTCATCGATGAGATTCACCGTCTTCCGAAGGTGGTGGAAGAAGTGCTGTATCCGGCCATGGAAGATTTCGAACTGGATATCATGGTCGGCGGTGAAAACGGCGCCGGCGGAAGAAATGTCAGACTTGATCTGCCGCCGTTCACGCTGGTCGGGGCAACGACCAGGGCCGGTGATCTTTCCGCTCCTCTGCGCGACCGCTTCGGTATCATTTCCAAACTGGAATACTATGACCATGAACAGCTTTCCTCGATCATCAGACGCACATCCCGGGTTCTGAATGTGCCGATCGAAGAGGATGCGGTCATTGAGATCGCACGAAGAAGCCGCGGTACGCCGCGTATCGCCAACCGTCTGCTGAGACGGATCAGGGACTTTGCCCAGGTGCTCAATGACGGTGTGATTTCGGCAGCCATTGCCGATGAATCGCTCAACCGTCTGCATGTCGACAGCCTCGGTCTGGATGAAGTGGATATCAGATATCTGCGCGGAATCATCGAACGCTTCCGGGGCGGTCCGGTCGGACTGGAGGCTCTTGCCAATTCGATCAGTGAGGAAACAACGACTCTGGAAGATGTCTATGAGCCGTATCTGATACAGATCGGCTTTGTCAACCGCACGAGCCGCGGCCGTGTGGCAACGGAAAAAGCCTATGAGCATCTGAGGATACCGCATAACGATTCATTATTCTGAAGAAGGAAAACGTCATTCGGCGTTTTCTTTTTTTTGAACCTGTCATATAATTTCAGTCATGAACGGAAAAGAAGAAGACAGAGTGATTGCCCGCCGCAAGCGCCGCTATCTGTTCGGCGTCATTGCCGTTTTTATGTCTGTATACATATTTTTATATCTGGTTTTAACGCTGCTGAATTTTGTGGCAGAGATGAATCCGTATCTGAAGCTGGCACTGATGCTGATATTCTTTGTCATCGATTTTTTCCTGACAAAATGGGCTGCAGGCCGGCCGGAATTCGATGAATATGTATGCCGTCCGGCAAAAATCAGGGAAAATTCAAATTAAATCAAAGCTTGTCGAAATATGCGCAAGATGTTGTCCATATATGCTGAAAACCCCGGAAAATGCGTCAAATTGGCGGAAATTAGACATTTCATCAGTTTATGCTATAATTGAAGGACGATCATCGATCGTCCTTTTTGGAGACTTTATTATGAAGAAGAACAGAAAGAGCACAGTAAAGAAAAATCTGGGCAGCCATATTGTCAGAATCATGCTGCTGGCATGTGCTGCAATGGCATATTCGGCAGTGCTGAGCAATCTCATCGACAGAAGTGCAGGTGAAATTGTCGTCAGCGCCTGGAATGATGAGGCTGTGGAACAGCTGCGTCTGGTCAGTACCGAAGCCGAAGCCGAACCGGCGGATGCCATGCTGCTGGATCAGAAATATCCGATGCAGTATCTGAATACCGCTTCCGATCTGCTGGAATCGAATGAGATGCTTTCGGCTGCACTGCAGACAATGGATAAAAGAACGCCCGTATATGTCATGGAAAATGACGGCACGCTTGCCCATATCATGCTGCAGGACAGTACTGTCGGCTATGTGCGCAGTGCTGCACTGAGCGACAGTCTCAGCGTTATCTTTGATGACTGCAGTGAAACAAAATACATTTCCGGGGATGCCGTTCTGAAGAGTGATCCGTGGGGTGATGCAGCAGATGCCGCATCCGTCACGCTGAATGATGAAGTGACACTGACCGGCACCAATGATGAAACATACTGGCGTGTCAGCTATGACGGCATGACAGCCTATGTCGACAGGGATGTTCTGATGGATGAGAAGTATGTGGAACCTGAACCGGAACCCGAGCCGGAACCGGTGCGGACCGAACCGCAGGCCAATCCGGAATGGGACGGCAGTGTTCTGACCAGAAGTGCCGGTGTTGTCTACGGACCATCCGGCAAGGAGACATATTACAACCTGAATATGTCCGGCGTCGTTGCCATTCTGCAGGGAATGGGTGTCAGCGGCGAATACTGGGTGCGCAGTGACGGTGTCAAGATGTACGGCGACTATATCATTGCCGCATGTGCCTTTGATATCAGACCGCGCGGTTCAACAGTAGAGACCAGTCTCGGCACGGCGATCTGTGCCGATACCGGCGGATTTGCAGCAAATAATCCGACACAGGTTGATATTGCTGTCGACTGGTAATATAGTTATTAGGTAAAATTCAACGGCGAAGAACAGGAGCAGTAGTTCACGGCGTCCTTTCCAGAGAGTCTGCGGCCGGTGCAAGCAGACAGGGACAGTGAATGAAGTCGTCTGCGAGCCGCACTGCCGAATCAGAGTAGGCAGTGCCGTAGGATGCACGTTACGCATATTGAGAAGCAAGCAAAGGTGGTACCACGTTCAAGACGTCCTGTGCAGGGGCGTCTTTTTTGTTTCAGGAGGAAAAAATGGAAAAGAATCTGGCACAGAAGTATGATCACAGCAAAGTAGAGGAAGGCCGCTATAACGAATGGGTCGAAGCCGGTTATTTCACCGCCGGCGACAAGTCGAAGGATCCGTTTACGATCGTTATTCCGCCGCCCAATGTCACCGGCATTCTGCATATCGGACATGCCTGGGACAATACGCTGCAGGATATTATTTCCCGCTATAAGAGACTGCAGGGATATGACATGCTGTATCTGCCGGGCATGGATCATGCCGGCATTGCCACCCAGGCAAGAGTCGATGCCCGTCTGAAGAGCGAAGGCATTTCCCGCTATGACATCGGCCGTGAGAAGTTCCTGGAAAGGGCATGGCAGTGGAAGGAAGAATATGCCGCAACCATCCGCAGGCAGTGGGCGAAGCTCGGCAATTCCCTGGACTATACCAGAGAGCGCTTTACCATGGACGAAGGCCTCAACCGGGCTGTCCGCAAGGTATTTGTCGATCTGTACAACGAAGGTCTGATCTACAGAGGCTGGCGCATCATCAACTGGGATCCGGAAGCCAGAACGGCGCTTTCCAATATTGAAGTCTATTACCAGGACGATCCCGGCAAGATGTATTACTTCAATTACCGGGTTGTTGAAACCGGCGATACCTTTACGGTTGCGACAACCAGACCGGAAACGATGTTCGGTGATGTCTGCGTCGTTGTCAATCCGAAGGATGAACGCTTCCGTCATCTGATCGGCAAACATGCCGTCAATCCGGCCAATGATGATGAACTGATCATCATCGGCGATGACTATGTCGATGTTGAATTCGGAACCGGTGCCATGAAGTGTACGCCGGCGCATGATCCCAATGACTTCCAGATTGCCGAAAGACATCATCTGGAAAAGCCGATCTGCATGAATCCGGACGGAACGATGAACGAACTGTGCGGAAAATACAACGGCATGGACCGCTATGAATGCCGTGACCTGCTGGTTGAAAAGATCAGGGAAGACGGCAACCTCGTCAAGATCGAAGACATTACCCATAACGTTGCCCACAGTGAAAGAACACACTGTGTCATTGAACCGTATCTGTCCCAGCAGTGGTTTGTAAAGATGAAGCCGCTGGCTGATGATGTTCTGGCAAATCAGCAGATTCCGGAACAGAAGATCACATTCTATCCGGAGCGCTTTGAGAAGACATTCTCACAGTGGCTTGAAAACATTGAAGACTGGTGCATCTCCAGACAGCTCTGGTGGGGTCACCGCATTCCTGCCTGGTATCATAAGGAAACCGGCGAGACCTATGTCGGCATGGAAGCACCGGCTGATGCCGAAAACTGGATCCAGGATGAAGACGTTCTGGATACCTGGTTCTCCAGTGCCCTGTGGCCGTTCTCGACCCTCGGCTGGCCGGAAGAAACGGATGATATGGCCCGCTACTATCCGACCGATACGATGGTCACCGGCTATGACATCATCTTCTTCTGGGTTGCCAGAATGGCATTCCAGGCCCGCCATTTCACGCACAGCAGACCGTTTAAGGATGTTCTGATCCACGGCCTGATCCGTGATGCCCAGGGCCGCAAGATGTCCAAGTCGCTCGGCAACGGTGTCGATCCGATGGATGTCATTGACGAATACGGCGTTGACGCCCTGCGTTTCTTCCTGACCACCAACAGCACACCGGGTCAGGATATGAGATATATTCCGGAAAAGGTGGAAGCAGCGTGGAACTTCATCAACAAGATCTGGAACGCATCCAGATTTGTCCTGATGAATCTGCCGGAAGGCATGACGCTCGCCGATGCCGATCTCAGCCATCTGTCCCTGGCCGATGCCTGGATCCTCAGCAAGCTGAACCGGACCATTGAACACGTTACCGGCAACATGGAGAAATATGAATTTGCCCTGGTCGGCAATGAACTGTATTCCTTTGTATGGGATGACTTCTGCAGCTGGTATGTGGAAATGAGCAAGTCCAATCTGAACTCCGATGACGAGAATGTCAGAAAGGCTGCCCAGAGCACACTGCTGATCTCGCTGCATTCCATTGTCAGACTGCTGCATCCGTTCATGCCGTTTGTGACCGAAGAGATCTATCTGACAATGCCGCATGAAAAGGCAAGCATCAATCTGGAAACATGGCCGAAGCCGATCGAAGGTCTGCCGACAAGCGACCTCGATTCCATGGAGCGCATCCTTTCCGCCATCCAGAAGATCCGTGAAGTCAAGAAGACAAATGACCTCAAGCCGGCCGCACCGATCGAGATCATGCTGAAGGATCTCAACGGCAGCATCATTCCGGTTGAAAAGGGATTTGCGGCAATTCTGCAGAAGATGGCCAAGGCCGAATGGCGCGATGATCTGGAAGGCGACCTGAGCGTTGAAACGATCACCGGCGGAACCCTGCTGATCCCGAGCCATGAGCTCAGCAATCCGGAAGAGGAACTGAAGAAGCTTGCGGCCGAAAAGGAACGTCTGGAAAAGGAAATTGCCCGCAGCAACGGCATTCTTTCCAACGAAGGCTTCCTGAAGAAGGCTCCGGAAGCGAAGGTACAGCTGGAAAAGGACAAGCTGGAAGTATACAAAAAGCAGTATCAGACAATTCTTGATCGAATTGCCGTACTGCACGGCTGATGAACATGCTATAATTTCTGTAACGAAATAAAAACAGGTTGCAGGAGATCATTCTATGGCAAAGAAAAAGAAACATACACTTTTAAAGGCTGCCGGAGCAGTAACCGTGACTGCTGCTGCCGCCTATAGCGGAGCGAGCTATATCGTTTTCCGGAATGCATTTGACGCTGCCAATTCACCGTACCTCAGAGGCGGAGATGACAGCCGTCCTGTTGATGAAGAAAAAGCAGCATGGTTTGCCCACAGCGAAAAGGAAGATGTCTTCATTGATTCCTTTGACGGACTGAAGCTGCATGCTCTGCGGATCCTCAATCATGCAGACACGAAGAAATGGGCGATCACCGTTCACGGCGTTGGTTCCCAGGCTGCTGCCATGCAGGATGCCATGTGGGAGTTCGATCACCGCGGCTTCAATATTCTCGCCGTCGATCAGCGCTGCTTCGGCATGAGCGAAGGAAAGTATTCCACCCTCGGCTGGCTTGAGCACTATGATCTGATCAACTGGATCAACTATCTGTGCAATGAATGCGCAGATGCCGAGATCGTTCTCTACGGTGTCAACCTCGGTGCCGCTGCCGTTATCAACGCTGTCGGCGACTATATTCCGCCGCAGGTAAAGTGTGCGGTGGAAGACGGTTCCTGGTCAGGCATGAAGGAGATCATTCTGCATATGATCCGCCGTGATGTCAAGGCTGAAGGCAGACTGGTTCTGCCGGGTGTTGACCTGCTGGCAAAGAATGTGCTGCATTTCGCAGTCAACGACATTGACATGCACAGACAACTGAAGCAGGCATGTGTGCCGATTCTGTTCACCCATGGTGAAAAGGATGAAACCGTTCCTGCCAGCATGCTGTTTGACTGCTACTATGCATGCGGTTCCGAAAAGGATCTGTATGTTGACAGCACAGCCGGATTCAATGAACCGGAGCGCACGCCGGAATACTGGAACAAGGTATTTGAATTCACACAGAAATATATCAGCGCAAATGAAGAATGACGATGTTCACACGAACATCGTCTTTTTTTCTTGAAGAACATCATTATTTCAGTTCATTCACACATTGACGATCAGGATTCCTTCTTCGCCGAACGGGATCCTGTCTTTTGTTCTGCCGTTCTGAAAACGGAAGGCACCGCCGCAGGTGACGGGTTTCCTGCCGAGCGGATTGATCATCAGGACATCCTCAGATGCAAGACCTGCCTGCAATGCATATTCATCCAGCATTCCGCTTTCCCATTCTCCGGCAGTACAGTCGACATATACCGGCCACAGAAGAAGATTTCCGGTCCGGAACCTGTCGGGGAATTCCCACACATCGCCGCAAAGGGCAATATTCATTTCTTTTCCATGCAGCTGAAAAGAAGTGACTTCGGTGCCTTCACAGTAATGTTCATCCGTCAGTGCTGCTTCTTTCCAGCCCGGGGAAATGCGCCGGTAATTGTGAATGATTTTTCCTTCACAGATGACAATGCAGGAAGAATACAGCCGGTCTCTTTCTTTTTCCAGATATCCGCTCAGAAGGGAGATGCCGTACTGAACGCTCAGTTCCTGAAGACGGATAACTGCCTCAGATGAACGATCAAGAGCGATCGTCCGGTCCGTTTCAAAGTCCCAGGAAAAGGCATCGAAACCCTGCAGAAAAGCTTCGCCGAAGCAGAGCAGGTCTGCTTTGCCGGCACAGTGCTTCACGGCCCGTTCGATCTGTTTCAGATTGAACGGAAGATCACGGTTTTTACATTCATATGAAACGAGTCCGATCCGCATCCGGCTCCTCCTGTACTGCTGTCTGTTTTCTGTATTTTACAGCATGCAGGCGCAATATCACAGCCTGACTCCTGTGACACGGAACAGGTTTTGATGTAAGACGAATATGCGAGACAGAAAGCTTGGAAAATCAGACAGAAGAAAGAACATTGTCACTCAGTGACCTGCTGGCACTGGACAGGACCGGTCTGGCAAATGAAAGAACATTTCTGGCATATGTCAGAACCTTCATCGGCATGCTGTCGGCGGGAATTGCAATTCTGAAAGTCTTTGGCTTCTCCTGGATCAGACCGATCGCGTACATACTGCCGGCGACAGGTGTCATGCGGTATCTTGCAGTCGCCAGGAATCTGCAGAAAATACTGACCGGAGAACCGGCTGGCAGTTATGAGTGAAGAGACACGGAATACTGATTCCGTGTTTTTTTGACTGCTGCATTGCAGTCTGATTCATAAGCATGACATGCAGACATAATCGGGGCGCATAAAATGCATGGTTTTGTGCGCTGAACATCCTCTTATAATCTTGTTTAATAAAGTAGGGTGCTTTATAATTCTTATAGAAATAGGGAGGCATTATGGCTACTAAAAAGTATGTCTACAAGTTTACCGAAGGCAACGGCTCAATGCGTGAGCTTCTCGGCGGCAAGGGTGCAAACCTGGCCGAGATGGCAAGCCTTGATCTGCCGGTGCCGATGGGCTTCACGATCACCACTGAAGCATGCAACCAGTACTATGCTGACGGTGAGAAGATCAATGATGAGATCATGGCCCAGGTTCAGAAGAATCTGACATGGCTCGAAAAATTCATGGGAAAGAAACTCGGCGACCCGAAGAATCCTCTTCTGGTTTCTGTTCGTTCCGGTGCCAGAGCATCCATGCCCGGCATGATGGACACAATTCTTAACCTTGGCATTAACGATGAAGTTGCGGAAGCTATGGCTGAAGCATCCGGCAACCCGAGATTCGTTTATGACTCCTACAGACGTTTTGTTCAGATGTTCTCTGACGTTGTCATGGGTCTGTCCAAGAAGAGATTTGAAGTCATTATCGACGAACTGAAAGAAGAAAAGGGCGTCAAGCTGGATGTCGAACTCGATGCAGACGACATGAAGGCTCTGACAGCCAAGTTCAAGGAATTCTACAAGTCCGAAAAGGGCGAAGAATTCCCGCAGGATCCGAAGGTGCAGCTCGAGCGCGCCATCGAAGCAGTTTTCCGCTCCTGGAACAACGAACGTGCCATCTTCTACCGTAAGATGAACGACATTCCGAGTGACTGGGGTACAGCTGTCAACGTACAGTCAATGGTATTCGGAAACATGGGTGCCGACTGTGCAACAGGTGTCTGCTTCACACGTAACCCGTCAACCGGTTCCAATGCTTACTTCTATGGTGAGTATCTGATCAATGCCCAGGGCGAAGATGTTGTTGCCGGTGTGCGCACACCGCAGCAGATCTCCAAGAAGGGCTCTCAGGAATGGGCTAAGGGCATGGGCATCTCCGAGAAGGAAAGAAAAGAAAAGTATCCGTCTCTGGAAGAAAGCATGCCTGAAACATTCAAGGCTCTGGACGATGTCCGCAAGAAGCTGGAAGCTCATTACCATGACATGCAGGATATGGAATTCACGATCGAACATGAAAGACTGTTCATGCTGCAGACACGTAACGGCAAGCGTACCGCTGCCGCTGCTCTGAAAGTTGCTGTTGACATGGTCAAGGAAGGCCTCGTCACAAAGGATCAGGCGCTTCTCATGGTTGAGCCGAAACAGCTCGACGACCTGCTCCATCCGCAGTTTGATGCGGCTGAGCTGAAGGCTGCAAAAGACCGCATCATCGCAAAAGGTCTTGCAGCATCTCCGGGCGCTGCTTCCGGTCAGATCGTCTTCTCCGCTGAAGATGCGAAGAAGTGGGTCGATGCAGGAAAGAAAGTTGTTC